>JAILLJ010000044.1 GCA_024693205.1 Clostridiales bacterium
GGAACAAAAGGACAGGGGATTTGCGGCGCTGCTCGAAACGGCGGGACAGTTCTTCTACGTCATGATAATAGGCGGTAACGGCGTGATAGTCGCTCCGCTCGTAGGCTCGTACTGCGTAGTTTCAATGATCTTTTCACGGATCTTCCTTAAAGAAAAGCTCGAAAAGAAGCGCTGCATCTCCGCCGCGGCCGTTATCGCGGGCATCATTCTTTTAGGCGTAGCGGAGGGACTGGCGGAATGAAAAAGGCTGTTATATTCGATCTTGACGGGACGCTTCTCGACACGATCGACGATCTGACCGACAGCGTGAATTTCATGCTCCGCACATTCGGTCATCCCGAAAGGACAAGGGACGAGGTCAAAAGCTTTGTCGGAAACGGCGCCGTAAAGCTCATTGAAAGATCGCTTCCGGAAAAGGTCGACGATGAAAAATTTTCCGAGCGCATGGCGGTCTATAAGGAGCACTATGCGAAAAATCAGTCGAATAAGACAGTTCCGTATGACGGCGTAGTGGAATTGTTGAGGGAACTTAAAGACATGGGCGTGAAAACAGCCGTCTACTCAAATAAGCATGACAGCGCCGTTCAGACGCTCTGCGAGCATTATTTCAAAGGCCTTACGGACGCAGTTTACGGACACCGAAGGGATATGCCGACAAAGCCCGCTCCCGACGCGATATTTGAGATAGGAAAGGAGTTCGGGCTTGAGATAGTCGACATGCTCTATGTCGGGGATTCGGAGACGGATATTCTTACGGGTAAAAACGCCGGTATAGATACCGTAGCTGTCACATGGGGCTTTCGCGACAGAGAAACGCTTATAAAAAACGGCGCGTACCGTTTTGCCGATACCGCCGAAGAAATAAAAGAGATCGTTCTGGATCAAAGAAATAATGTCAAATGATCCGTGAATAGGGTATAAATAGAAGCTGCAAACCTATGAACAGGAATGCAGCTTTTTTGTTTTATTATAAGGATTGTGATTTATTCCGCGCTTGCGGCTGTATCGGCATTTTCTTTTTCGTCGTCGGGCTTTGCGATGCTTTTCATTACCGTGTCGTAAAATTCGCCGTGGAGCTTGTATTTTTTTACAAAAACGGTGAACGAGATGAGAATAAGTATGACCGGTATCGCAAAAGCCATTACGCAGATAGCCGTCTTAGCCGATTCAGGCTGGGAGGTTATGTCGACCTGGTTGTATTTGCCGATGCGAAGACCTATGCCCATGATAAGTCCCTGTATCGAATACGCTATTTTGAGAAGGAAGCTCTTCATTGAAAAGACTATCGAGTCCGTCCTGTAGCCGAGCTTATATTCGCTGTAATCGACGACGTCGGCGAGCATGACCGTTTCGGAAACGAAGATGGCGCCGATGCCCATACAGGCGATAAACGCAACGACGGCAAAAATGATAAATCCGACGTCGACGTCCTCGTTCAAAAACGGGAGCTTGCCCACATAAGCGCCGCGGTAGTTTCTCACCAGGAACATTATCGCGTATCCGAATGCCGTCAAAAGCATCATGGCCTTGATGACTCTTCGCTTCGTGAATTTATTTGAGAGGACGGAGAACGATATCAGCCCGACCATCTGGCCTATTCCGACTATGCCGGCGAAAACGGAGTAAAGACCCGGCCTTTCGAGAACGCGCTTGAAGTAATAGATCCCGAGGCCGTTCGTTAAATACCAGCCCGTGTTGAAGCATATCGCCGTAAGCATGAAATAGAGAAGCTGATCGTTTGATTTTATCGTTACGAACGCCTTTTTGAGCGTGAACGATTCTTTCTTTTCGGGGACATGACGTTCCTTTGTTCCCGTGACGGTGATAATGACAGTCGCGACGTAAACTAAAGCGAGGATCATCGCCCAGCGCCTGTATCCGAGAGCCTCGTTGCCGCCGCCGAGCTTTTCAACCATCGACACGGTAAAAAGAGACACTATTGCCTGTCCGAGTCCGCAGAAAAAGCGGGGAACGGAGGCAATGACGTTGCGCTCCTTCGGATCGGTCGCGAGAGCCGGAACGAATGACCAGTAGGGGATATCGTAGATCGTATATGACATTCCCCAAAAGATATAAGCTACCGTAGCGTAGATATATACCCCGACGCCGCCGACCTTAAGTCCGGGATTTGTGAACATCAGTATAATGACTATGGAATTAAGCACGCCGCCGGTCAGTATCCACGGACGGAACCTTCCCCAGCGTGAACGCGTGTTGTCGACCAATGTTCCCATCATCGGGTCGTTTATCGCGTCCCATATCCTTGCGACAAGATACATGACGCTTAAAAACGCGGGTTTTATCTTAAGATTATCTGTCAGATAATTTGAGAAGAAGGCGTTTGTCATCCCGTAGCTGAGATCTCCGCCCATGCCCGCGACGCCGTATGACAGCTTTTCACGAAGAGAAACAGCCATTTAGTCCACCTTTTCCTCGGTCGTTGTCGCCGGTATGTTTTCGTCGCCGATAGTGTTTTTGATAAATTCCTTGACCTTGGCTTTATAGAGGTCGGGAGCGGTGTAGTAGCTGAAAACATGTACGGCGTCCTTGACGATAAGTATATCCTTTTTGACCGAGTCGCACGCGTCATAGAGCTGCTGACTCATATATGTCGGAACGTATGTGTCCTCCTCGCCGTGGATAAAGAGGATGGGATTTTTGGATTTATTTATGTTTTTAAGAGCGTTGGAATCCGTGAAGCTGTACTTCGCAAGGAGCTTGCAGAAGAAATTGGCAAACGGGAAGAGGATATCGAATCTGAAGCCGAATGTGTCCTTGATGCCGAGGCAAAGCTCCTCTTTGGCGTTTGAGAAGCCGCAGTCGTCAACGATGAGCTTGACCTGAGGCTGTATCTTATCGGATTCGTTGGCGAGAAGGACGGTAGCTCCGCCCATCGACGCGCCGTGCATGATTATCTCGATATCGTCGCCGAAGCGCTTTGTAAGATAATCGACCCAAAGCAGGATATCCTTGCTGTCGAGCACGCTGAAGCCGATATATTTTCCGTCGCTCCTGCCGTGCGCCCTGTGATCGGGAAGAAGGATATTATATCCGAGCTCCTCAAGATAGAGAGGGATGATATGCGCGAATTCATCGGGGCCGTTGCACTTATGACCGTGGGAGAAGATGACAAAACGCTTTGTCTCTTTTCCGGACGGGAAATACCAGCCGCGAAGGACAAGGCCGTCGGCCGTGTTTACGGAAACGGTCTCCGAGGGATGGTTAAAGAGGATCTTTTTGTCGCGCTCGCGGTCCTTTTCACGCTGGATGTAACGCTCCTCGGTTTCTGGAGCTTTTTTGGCCGGATCGGGACGGGAGGTTATGACCTTGAACATATAGTACCCGACGGCGAGAAGCGCGAGGACAAAAAGTACTGCCGCTCCGCAGACAATGATCAAAACTGCTTTCATGGAAAATCTCTCCTTATAACAATTCTTTTATATAGCGTTCAAGGGCGTCGTGCCAATCCGGCAGTCTTTTGAATCCGGCTTTGTCAAGACATTCCTTTGAAAGACGTGAATTAACGGGCCGCTTTGCGGCGCATTTGTATTCCGACGAGGGGATAGGTACGACCTTTGTGTCTCTTCCTGCCGCGGTCATAACAGCGGAGGCAAATTCCGCCCATGTGCAGTAGCCCTCGTTAGAGGCGTTGTAAACGCCGTATTTGTCGCTTTCCGCGATATCGCAGAGAAGCGGCGAAAGATCTTTTGTATATGTCGGGGAGCCTGTCTGGTCGTTTACGACGCAGACACATTCCTTTGTCTCGGAAAGACTGAGCATCGTTTTGACGAAGTTGTTGCCGTTTTTTCCGAAGACCCATGACGTTCTTACGATAAATAATTTCTCACAGAGCTTTTCAGCCTCGTTTTCGGCTTCGAGCTTTGTCACCCCGTAGAAATTTACGGGCGACGTTTCGTCCGTCGGAAGATGAGGCGCTCCGCCGTTATCTCCGTAAACATAATCCGAGCTGACGACGAGGAGCTTCGAGCCGCATTTTTGAGACGCCGATGCGACGTTCTTCGTGCCTGTCGCATTTATAAGACGGCACAGCTCCGTTTCCGATTCGGCCTTGTCGACTGCGGTGTATGCCGCGCAGTGGATGACGGCGTCGGGGGACGCGCTTAAAATAAAATCGGATACGGCTTTTTCGTCTGTTATGTCAAAATCGTCTATGTCGGCAGGTATGCATACATGGCCTCTTTTTTTTATTTCGGCGGAAAGATCGCTGCCGAGCTGACCCTTTGAGCCGGTAACAAGAATTTTCATATGCTACCTCAATAAACGAAGCTCACGTCGCTGTCCTTAAGAAGCGGCGCCGAGGCGTCCTTGGCGGACAGCAGGGGAGACGAAACGTTCCAATCTATCCCTATTTCGGGATCGTCGTAGCAGACGCTCCTGTCGTGTTCGCGGGAATAGAAGTTATCAACCTTATAAAGGACTTCGACATTGTCGGAGACGGTGACGAAGCCGTGAAGAAATCCGCGGGGGATATAAAACAGCCTTTTGTTTTCGTCGGATAATTCGACTTTGACCCACTTCATATATGTCGGCGAGCCTTTTCTTATATCGACGACGAAATCGTTTATGCAGCCGCGCGTACATGTTATAAGCTTTGTCTGCGCCATCGGTTCTGTCTGGCAGTGAAGCCCTCTGACCGTATTTTTAAAAGCGGAAAAAGAACGGTTGTCCTGAACGAATACTGTGTTGATACCGAGTTCTTCAAGCTTTTTTAAAGAATACGACTCATAGAACCAGCCGCGGTTGTCGCCGAAAATGTCCGGCTCGATTATCTTACAGCCGTCCGGCCCGGCGTCTGTTATTACCATTTATTGATCCCTCCGCATTTCATGCGAAAAGCCGGTAAAAACCGGCAGTCGTAATTTGTTTATGGTCATCTCTGAAAATCCTCGTGCATTCATCTTGCGGGATCTTTTTCCGTAATATTTTACAAAAATGCTCGTCAATACACAAAGTATTGACTCCGCTTTTTGTTTCATCTTACTAAAAAATCTCCTCGCAATCCGAATGCGTCGAATTTTTAGAGATGACCGTATTTATGTTTGTCAAACGTCCATGTAAACTCCGGATTTGGAGTCGTCGTCACGTCCCCAGCGGGGACGCTCTCCGGGGTTGGTCGAATAAAGGATCTTGCCTTCGGCGACGCGGAGAAGATGCTGGCCGTAAGGCGATTTTCCGTATTTTGACGCCGATTCGATAAGACGCCTCTTTGATATCCAGCGCATATTATAGGCTATCTCCTCGGGAGCGGAGATCTTTATTCCCTGAAGCTTTTCCACCGTCCGAACGAACGTGGCGGCGTTCATGAGATTATCTATCGTTCCGGTGTCGAGCCAGGCGAAGCCGCGTCCCATAAGCTGGATGTCGAGCTCGCCGTTTTTGAGATATATCTCGTTGATATCGGTTATCTCAAGCTCGCCCCTCTTGGAGGGCTTTAAGCTCTTTGCGTATTCAACGACGCGGTTGTCGTAAAAGTAAAGTCCCGTGACGGCGTAATTTGACTTCGGATGCTCCGGCTTTTCCTCGATCGAGACGGGGATGCCGTTGGCGTCGAATTCAACGACGCCGAACGATTCGGGGTTATCGACATAGTAGCCGAAGATAGTCGCCTTTGATTCGTTTTTAACGGCGGTACGGAGCATATGGCCGAGACCGTTGCCGTAAAAGATATTGTCTCCGAGTATCATTGCCACGCGGTCGCTCCCGATAAACTCCTCGCCGATTATGAACGCCTGGGCAAGTCCCTCTGGCTTTTCCTGGACGGCGTAGGACAGACGAAGTCCGAGCTGACGTCCGGAGCCCAAAAGAGCCTCGAATTTAGGCGTATCGTCTTTTGTCGAGATAATGAGTATATCGCGGATGCCGGCAAGCATGAGCGTTGAAAGGGGATAATATATCATCGGTTTATCGTAGACGGGAAGAAGCTGCTTACTTGTTACCATGGTCAGCGGGTAAAGGCGCGTTCCCGAGCCGCCCGCCAAAATAATACCTTTCAAAAACCAACACTCCAATTAAAATGTAGTCTGTCATATTCGACAAAAACATCAACTTCAGAGAAAATCATATTATGTATATTACCACATCACGGCAAATAAGTCAAGAATAAAGAAAATTTGTAGCATGAGAAAATTGAAATGTGAACAATTTGTAAACATCGTGTAAAAACCCTTGATTGTTTTTGAAAAAACTGATAGTATACAAATTAGAAGTTTTCTGTTATTAGGGAGGTGAGCGCTATTTCAACGGGACTTGAACAATACGTATTAAAAAACGGCGAGCCCGTAGAGGTAGTCGGAAGATATAACGATATGATCGTTTTTCTTTACCACGGACACCGTTTCGTCCGCCCGATAAGCGTTATCGGCACCGAGATCTTCCCGAAAAGCGATTTTGAAAACACGGCGAAGTCAAAGCCCTCCGAGACGTCCCGCGCCGCGGGAGCGGCTTCTTCCAAGGAAACGAAACAGCCGCAAAAACATTCGAGAACGAGTAAAAGGATCATTTCCGCCGGCGATACCGTATGCTTTAAATTTGTCGAGACGGGGCGCAAGGCGGTCTATACGATCTCCGAAACAAAAGAGGGGACGACGTCGCCAGACGGACTTCCCGACGAGTGTACCGTATATAAGGACTCTCCCATCGCTGTGGCGCTGATAGGCAAAAAGCCCAACGAAATAGTGACTTTTACATATAACGGCAACGTGATAGTCATTCAGATAATGTCTTTCTTCAAAAAGACGACGGGCATTTATCAGCTGATGAAGGAACAGCGCGAGAGCCAGAAGGCAATAGAAAAACAAAAGAAACAGGAAGAAAAAATAGCAAGAAAAAGAGGCATTAAGGTCGGCAATACCGTTTGTGTCGAATTCCTTGATACAAACGAAAAGAAGGCGTTCAAGATCGTCGAGGCATGGGCAATGGTATCTCCGGACGCGACGACAAAGCCCTACAGGCCGACGTCCTACGAAAACAGGATCGAAACGGAAGCCAATCCCGACGAAAACAGCATCAGCGAAGCGTCGCCCCTCGCAAAGGTGCTTATAGGTAAGGGCAGAGGAGACGTCGTCAGATACAGAGTCGGTGAAAATACGACGGAAGTCAGGATAATCGCCTTTTTCGACAGCGACGCCTGGCTCAAAAATCAAAAAAATCATCAGAATGACGAGTGAGCCGTATCACTTTAAAGCTGTTTCGCTTTAAAGCTGTTGCGGTTCATTTTTTGAGGAAAATGTGAAATGACGGAAAGATTATATTACGAAAGCTCGTATGAAAAGGAATTCACCGCAAAGGTGACGGGCTGTGAAAAAAACGGAGAAAGATATGAGGTAACGCTTGACAGGACGGCGTTTTTCCCTGAGGGAGGCGGACAGCTCTCCGACAGCGGATATCTCGACGGAGCGCGCGTCTTTGAGGTTCAGGAATCAAAAAACGATATTATCCACTATACCGATTCCCCGCTCGAGGTCGGCTCCGCCGTGACGGGAAAGCTCGATTGGGATATACGCTTCAGGCGTATGCAAAACCACACGGGCGAGCATATCGTTTCCGGAACGGTACACTCCCTTTTCGGCTATGACAATGTCGGATTTAATCTCGGAAACGATATCGTGACGGTCGATTTCAACGGCGTTCTCACAAAGGACGACATCAGAAAGGTCGAATATATCGCAAACAAGGCGGTGGCGGACAATCTTTCGGTCACGGCTGAATTTCCCGATGAAATGACGCTCGAAAAGCTCGACTACAGGAGCAAGCTGGAGCTTAAGGAAAACGTGAGGATAGTTACCATTGACGGCGTCGACGTGTGCGCGTGCTGCGCTCCGCATGTCGGAAGGACAGGCGAAATAGGGATCATAAAGCTTCTCGACTTTGAAAAATACAAGGGCGGCGTGAGGTGCCGTATGCTCTGCGGCTTTGACGCACTTAACGATTATAATAAAAAATACGACAATATCCTCGCGATCTCCGGTATGCTCTCCGCAAAACAGCATGAGACTGCGGCGGCCGTCAAAAGGGTGACGGAGGAGCTCGAAAGAGAAAAAAGCGAAAACCTTCGTCTTAAAAAGATGCTCGTAAACGCCTCGTTCAAAGACGTTTCCGAGACAGACGGCAACATCCTCGGCGTCGCCGATTCGCTTGATATGAATACGTTGAGGATATTCGTAAACGGAACGATGCCGAAGTGTAAGGGCTATGCCGCGGCGTTTTCCGGAAACGACGACGACGGATATATCTATGTTATCGGTTCCGAAAACGTGAACCTCCGCGACATAACAAAAGACATAAATACCGCGATAAACGGCAAGGGCGGCGGCTCGCCCCAGATGATCTGCGGCAGCGCAAAGGCTACGCTGAAGGAGATCGGCGATTATATGGGCGCGGAAATTATAAAAATCTGTTGATAAAAGGCTTAAAATATGATATCATACATCTCAGAAAATAAAGGGATGTGTGATATTATTTTGAAAAAGAACAGCTCACTTAATATCGCCTACGCGGCGATAATCGCGGCGATGTATGTCGCGCTGACCATGCTTGCCCAGGCGTTCGGCCTTGCGAGCGGAGCTATCCAGGTGCGCCTTTCCGAGGCGCTGACAATACTTCCTTATTTTACTCCCGCGGCGATACCGGGACTGTTTGTCGGCTGTATAATAGCCAACCTTGTCACCGGCTGTGCGCTGTGGGATATTGTTTTCGGAAGCCTTGCCACGCTTATCGGCGCCGTCGGCACATATCTGCTAAGGAAATTCAAGTGGCTGGCTCCCGTGCCTCCGATAGTTTCAAATACCGTGATAGTGCCTTTTGTTTTAAGGTATGTCTACGGTATCCCGGACGCGCTCCCTTATCTTTGTCTGACGGTCGGAGCGGGCGAGGTCATATCGTGCGGCATTTTGGGCATGATCCTGCTCTTTGCCTTAAAGAAATACGAGGATAAAATTTTCAAAAAAGGACAGTAAAACGAATGCATTACGAAAATAATTGGGAATCCATCAATTCCCGTCCCGTTCCCGAGTGGTTCGCGGACGCAAAATTCGGTATATTTATACATTGGGGCGTCTATTCCGTGCCGGCATACGCGCCTAAGAACAACTATGCCGAATGGTACGGCTACGCGATAAACCAAAAGGAACCGGACGAAAACCAAAAGAAATATATTGAATACCACAATAAGACCTACGGACCCGATTTTAAATACGAGGATTTTGCGGGCATGTTCAAGGCGGAAAATTTCGACGCCGACGAGTGGGCGGAGCTTTTTAGAAGATCGGGCGCGAAATATATCAATTTCGTGTCGAAGCACCACGACGGCTTTTGTATGTATAAGACCGACTACGCGTGGAATTGGAACAGCTTCGATATCGGGCCTCACAGGGATTTTTGCGCCGAGCTTTCGGATGCGCTTTCAAAAACGGACGTAAAATTCGGCGTATATCATTCAGTCTATGAGTGGTATAATCCGATATATCTACGCTCGCCAGAGGAATACGCCGTAAAGCATCTTATCCCGATGCTGAAAGAGCTCATCGAAAAATACAAGCCCCATACTCTTTTCACCGACGGCGAATGGGAGCATACGAGCGACGTCTGGCACAGTACGGAATTTCTTCAGTGGCTCTACAATGAGTCTTCGGTAAAGGATTTTATCGTACCCAACGACAGGTGGGGAAAAGAGACGCGCGGACAGATGGGCGGAAACTTCACGACCGAATACGGACTTATCAGCGGCCCGAGCGAGACGGCCGCCGACGACAGGGTGTCGGAGGAGTGCCGCGGGATAGGCGGATCGTTCGGCTGGAACAGGTTTGAAACGGCCGAGGACTACCTCTCGGAAGAAAAGCTTATTAAGATGTTCGTCGACCTGATAAGTAAGGGCAGTAATCTTCTCCTCAACATCGGCCCCATGCCCGATGGCAGGATCCCCGTTATTATGCAGGAGAGGCTTCTTCAGATGGGCGAGTGGCTTAAAATAAACGGCGAAGCGGTCTACGGGAGCAGAAAATTCAGGATAAGCTCCCGCGACGACGTGAGATATACAAAAAAGGACGGAGCGGTCTACGCCTTTATTTTCGGTTATCCTTTCGGCGAGACGGTGCTTCCGGATATCAGCTACAATGAAAACATCTCCGCGTCGCTTCTTGAAAACGGCGCTCCGATAAAAACGGAAAACGCGGACGGCAAGCTAAAGCTCGTGTTCCCGACGGTCGACCCGAACGAAATAAGCTCGAAGCATGTTCATACGGTAAAGCTTATAAATATTCAAGAGGTATGAAAATGAAATTTCTCGCAGTGACCGATCTCCATTATTCCGACGAGCCGCAGGGAAACAGCGACCGCGCCCACGTCCTCTCCGCCGAAAAGCTTAGGACCATAACCGAAAATTTTTCGGACGGCTGTGATTTTATAGTTGATCTCGGCGACACCGCCGATTCATTTTCCGGCGGCAGGAGCCAAAAGGAGCTTTTTTCCGAAGTCTGCTCGATCCTCGAAAAAACGGGACTTCCGTTTTATTCGATAATCGGAAATCACGACACCTCGACAGACAAGAGGGAAATATGTTCTCTCATGAAGATGCCGGGGAGGTATTACGCGTTTGACGGCGGCGGATACCGCTGCCTCGTCCTTGACGCATGTATGAACGACGTGAACGTGCCTTATCCCGAAAGCGAGATAGTATGGGATAACTGCTATATCGACGAAAAGCAAAAAAATTGGCTCAGGGACGAGCTTCAAAAAAGCAGCCTTCCCGTGTTCATCTTTACTCACGTTCCGTTCATGCTCGAAGAGTATGAGATACAAAATCCCCATCTCATCGTAAACCGCGACGAGATACTCGATATTATCGTAAAAAGCGGTAAGGTCAAGGCTGTTTTTTCGGGGCATTATCACAACGGGTGCCATACTATATATAATGGTATACCATTTGTTGTGTTTTCGGCGCTTGCGCTCGAAAAGGATATCACGTTTGCTGTCGTTACGGCAGAGGACGGCAAGCTGTCGGTATCGGGACACGGAAGGAACGCTTCGGCGTCGTTTGATCTTAACATGTGATCTTAATGTAAATATATTATTTTTCGGTTTACAAATTAAATTTAATTTGATATAATTTTTTCATAAAACAAGTGGAGGAATGAAAACGTGGCAGATAAAAAGAATGTTTTTCTGACAGGCGCATCCGGCAACATGGGTTGGCAGGGCTTCAAGGAGCTTTATGCCAGAAAGGATAAGTTCAACATAACCGTTCTCCTGAGGAACAGTCAAAAGAACAAAGAAAAGTTTCTTCCCTATATGACCGATCCGTCGGTAAGGATAGTTTGGGGAGATCTCACAAAATACGAGGACGTGCTCGAAGGAGTAAACGGAGCGGATTATGTCCTTCATGTCGGAGGTATGGTATCTCCTGCGGCGGACTATTACCCGAAAAGGACGATGAAAACAAATACGACGGCAGCCAAAAACATCGTCGAAGCGGTCAAGGCGCAGCCCGATCCGGACGAAGTGAGGCTTGTATATATCGGAACTGTCGCCCAGACGGGAGACAGAAACGATCCCATCCATTGGGGCAGGACGGGCGATCCGATCAAAATAAGCGTTTACGACCATTACGCGATTTCCAAGACGATAGCCGAAAGATATGTCGCCGAATCGGGTCTTAAGCATTGGGTGTCGCTTCGTCAGTCGGGCATCCTCTATCCGGCGATCCTCAAAAATTACGACCCCATCATGTTCCACGTTCCGATAAACGGCGTTCTCGAGTGGGCGACCATCGAGGATTCCGGAAGGCTTCTCGCCAACGTTTGCGGCGACGACGTGCCCGAGGAATTCTGGAGACGCTTTTATAATATCGGAAGCGGCAAGGAGTACCGCATAACGAACTATGAGTTCGAGGAGTATCTCCTTAAGGCGATCGGCCTCGGCTCGCCCAAAAAGATATTTGACGCGAACTGGTTCACTCTCAAAAATTTCCACGGCCAGTGGTATATCGACTCCGATGTTTTGGAGGATTATCTTCATTTCAGGGCAAATATCCCGATAAAGGATTATTTCGACATGATGTCAAAGACCGTGCCGAAGTATTATAAGCTCGCAAAGGTAGTTCCGCCCGTGCTTATCAAAAAGCTCGGCATGAAGAGGCTTGCCGAAAAAGAGAAGTACGGCACGCTCAACTGGATAAAAACGAACAACAACGACAGGATATCGGCGTATTACGGCACGAAAAAGGATTGGGAAAAGATAGGCTCATGGGATGAATACAAGCCTTACCATCCCACCGATAAGATAACTTATCTCGACCACGGCTATGACGAGACTAAGCCGACGAGCGAGCTCGATATCGAGGATATGCGCCGGGCGGCAAAGTTCAGGGGAGGCGAGTGCCTGTCCGAAACGATGAACAAGGGCGATCTGTTTACTCCGCTCATGTGGAGATGCGCCCACGGTCACGAGTTCGAGATGACGCCCAACCTCGTCTTAAAGGGCGGTCACTGGTGCCCGAAGGAGCTTCCGTATCCCTGGAACTACGACGTCGAGGCAAAGGTCAATCCGTTCTTCGCTCAGGTGTGGTACACCAACCACCGTGAGGACGAAAACAACTACTACGACGAAAGTATTTTTGACGGAATGGAAAAATAAAATTCTTACCGACGAAGCTGTCAAGTCCCGACAGCTTCGTTTCTTTATTGTACATTATTTTAAAATATGAACGATAATATGTTTGATTTCGGCGTGAAACACTTATAAGTACCAATATTAGTTGTCAAATCTGTACAAAAATCGCCTTGTTTTTTTTTACATGATTTTTCACGAAACATTTGACTTTTAAGCGATATATATATATAATGATATTGGATGTATGGTAGATAGTAGTATCTTGTTTCTATTGTCTGCCTATTCGTACGTATGTTTTGTGTGGTAAAATTTACGGAGGTGCAATTATCATGAAAAGATCGGTAAGAATAATAAGCGTGCTTTTGGCAATGCTTATGGCTCTTTCGACGATGATCTTGGGTGTAAGCGCTGAGTATGCGGATTATACAAATCCCGCGGGCTATAACTCGCTTCAGCATCCATACATCAGCGCGGAGCAGTGCGGTTCCTATATCCTTGATAAAATTGACGCATTGCTTTACGAGCAAGACATCGAAGGAAATTTCGACTATTTGGTCGGATCGCTCGACTATGACTTCACGTCGGTCGATAAGGCGCTCAATACGCTTGAGGATATCGTAAACAGCGGCCTTTACAGCTTCGGAACCGGTTTATTAAATCTCGGAGATCTTGAGGACATCAATATCAACGCGATAAGAAGAAGCAACGGCTGCCCGAGAAGAACGACTCCCGGAAGAACCGACCTTGAGCTTTTCTATGCCATCACTCAGTTCCTTTATGACAACAAAAACCTGCTCGGAAGAGTTGTCGACAGCTGCTGGGACAACGGCGGTATAGTCAAAAGGTTCTTCAACGTCAATGAGAAGGTCGGAGACGTTCAGGGGAAAATAAGAGAGATCCTTTTCGACGCTCTTTACGGCGACGGTAAGTTTGAGACAAAGGTCACTAAGGATTCAAACCTCGACGTTATGATCGATCAGTTCCTCTATCACCTCATAGTCGGCGGTAAGGATAAGAAGAGCGACGGCACATACGAGTGGGTCGACGGCTTCCTTCCAGGCCTTGAGCAGGAGCTTATCAAGAACGGCGCCATGAAGGCGGCAGGAGCTGCAAACTTCCACCTTAAGGACATCACCGTCTATACGCTTTTCAAATGCGCTATCGACGCGGCTCTCGTCAAGTACGTACAGCCTCTCCTTATGGATGTATTCTCCGATATGGACGAAACCGTCTTGTCGGCGATCTACGGCTTCCTTGAGCTTCCCGAAACAACGACGCCTGAGGAATTCGTCACGAGCCTTCTTGATCTTAAGAACGGCGTTCTTTCGAGATATCTCCGCATCGATGACACCGGCGTTTATCTCCAGGACGATTTCTTCACCCTCTTCTCAAGCCTTATCAGCTTTGCAAAGGGTCTTATCAATTCCCTTTCGCTTTATCCCAATATCGACAAGGTTCCCGATGAAGACCTCTCCGATCCCGATAAGTATCCGGACAGCAGAGTCGTCGCTTACCTTGTAAGAACGATCCTTGAAGGTTATCCCGGACTTATGGATTCGGTCCAGATCCCGGCAAACGTCGAGAGCCTTCGTGAGGTCGCGACATATCTTCTTATCAACTTTATGTCTGATAAGATGCCCGAGATAGATTATCAGGCGATGATCAGGAACGGGACGATCAATCCCAAGACCGACGGTTTCCTTGAGGTCCTTGCCGATCTTGCTTACTACTATCTCAACGCTACGACGGATATGGATATCCCCGCTAACATCAGCTTCGACGCCACGGTCAAAAAGATATATCAGTGGGTCGTCGATAAGGTAGGCGGCGTTCTCAGGACGAACAACCTCACATCCTCCGATCCTTGGGTAAACATCGATATCCTTCTTTGGCAAAATGTTCTCAACATCAACTGGCTCGGCGATGACTTCCAGAACCTTACGGTCGGTAATCAGACGAAGACGCTTCTCTTCAACAAGATCATCGACAGCGTTCTTGACTGGGACTTCCATTCACTCACAAGTATCTTCAGAAAGAACACGAGCGGCAACGGTGAATTGGATCTTTCGGTAACAGACTTCCTTATCACATTCGTAAAGCGTATCCTCAGCGGTGTTTTCGAGGGCAACACCATTATCCCGAATGAAGTAAAATGCTTTGAAGATATCGTTGCTGATTTCAGCAACTGCTCAGACAGCAACAAGACAAACCTCAGAAAGATCCTTGAAAACGTAATAAGCAATATCGTTATTTACGACGAGCCGATCCTTCAAACGGTCCTTCCGCTTTACGCGAGAACAATCTCCAAGCTCGACTCCACAAACTACGAGATGCATGCCGGTGAAGGAATGTTCTTCGACGACGAGTATCTTGAGCTCAGACTTAAAGAACAGAATCCGTCTGAAAACGGAGAGCTGCAGGATGTTTCATATGACGATCCCGCGTATGTCTTCTTCGGAAGCGAGGACTTCTCACCGCTTTACAAGTATTACAACTATAAGAAAGTAAGGAAAAGAGCACAAACTCTCCTTGAGAAATATCAGGACGATCTTGCTGAAGTAACTCCCGAGGATATTACCGATATCTCATACAGACTTGACCTCTATTATTCAAGATTGACAAAGAGGATCGCCAACGTATCAAAGCTCAGAAACGCTCTTGATGAGGCGCAGCTGAAATACGGACACGGCGAATACGGAACGGCTTCCGGTACGGCAGGAAATTCCTCGCAGTACACGCTCAGCACATGGAGAGTTTATAACGAGGCCTACAATTGGGCGAACAGCGTCTATGAGGCGTGGTCGAGAGACAGCACGAGCGTAAGCCAGTCCAAGGTAACGTTCGCGAGACAGCTTATCATAGTTGCGTTCAAGAGCCTTAAGATAAAGGGCGACGACGCGGATTATTCGACGCTTGATAAATATATCGCTCTTGCTCAGGCTGCGTTTGACGCTTACTATGACGGACTCTATGTCCAGGATACGTACGAGGCTCTCCAGGCGGCGTTCCTTCAGGCCATGGCCGTCGACAGAGGATACGATATTGACGACCAGGAAACAATAGACGCGGTTGTCGAGATCCTTATGCAGGCGTATAAAGACATTAAGTACAACCCGCAGCTTGCCAAGGTCTCTGGCGCTTCGACGGTGCTTGACAAGGTCAATAAGTACGTATGGGGCATCAAGGAAGGCACTTCAAACTTCATCTCCTATCTCCAGGTCCTCGGCGCCGGCATCATGACCACGGTCGATACGTCAAACGGCAAGGGAACAGGCACGGTCGTTATGCTTAAGAACGGTGACGATATAATCGATCAGTATACCGTTATCATCTTCGGCGACCTCGACGGTAACTCCCAGGCAAACGGCGGCGACGCGGTCGAAGTATACGCCTACTACAACGAGTTCCTTGAGAGCTCCGATTTCACGGTGCCTCAGCTCAAGGCGGCTGACGCGGACGGCGACGGTGACGTCGATATGGCGGACTACAACAAGCTCGTTCAGTCCGGTCTTCTTAAATACAAGATCGAGCAGTCAAGAACGTCGCTTTGATAAAATCGTTCTCTCAGCATGATCCCGGATCTTTGATCCCGGTAAAATCAATGTGATCTAATAGTAACTGCACAGCAGACACGGTTTGTTTGCTGTGCAGTTTTCAATATAGCTTTATCAATAATGAGGAGGTTTCAGGTATGAAATTATCATTTTACGGCGCCGACCGTGAGGTTACGGGAAGCTGTCATTTTTTAGAAGTGAACGACAAAAAGATATTGATAGACTGCGGGATGGAGCAGGGCGCCGACGAAAAAACGCCGATAGATTTTCCGGTTTATCCGAATAAAGTCGACTATGTTTTTCTGACGCATGCGCATATCGACCATTCCGGCAGGCTCCCGCTGCTCGAAAAATTCGGGTTTTCGGGAAAGATCTACTCAACTGATTCCACATACGATCTTTGTAAGATAATGCTGAAGGATTCGGCGCATATCCAGGAGTTCGAGGCGGAGTGGAGAAACAAAAAGGGCAAGCGCTCAGGGCTTAATATCGTCGAGCCGATGTATACCATGGAGGACGCGGAAAAGGTGCTGAAGCGCTTTGTGCCGTGTTCATATGAAGATATGATCGACGTCTGCGAAGGAGTCAGGATAAGATTTCGCGACGTCGGACATCTTCTCGGCTCCGCAAGCATAGAGGTCTGGGCGGAGGAAAACGGCGTCAAGAGAAAGATCGTCTTTTCGGGCGACGTCGGAAACACGAACCAGCCTCTTATCAGAGACCCGTCGTATGTGACCGAGGGCGATTACGCCGTTATCGAATCAACATACGGCGACAGGGTACATACGAGACCGCCGGATTACGCCGTCAATCTCGCCGAGGTGATACAGCGTACCTTCAACAGGGGCGGAAACGTGGTTATCCCTTCCTTTGCAGTGGGCAGGACGCAGGAAATGCTCTATTTTATCAGGCAGATAAAGCAGGGCAATATGATTAAAGGACACGATCATTTTCCCGTCTATGTCGACAGCCCTCTGGCTATCGAAGCCACGACGATATTTGACATGAACAGGCAGGATTACGACGAGGAAGCCCTCGAGCTGCTTAAAAATCATATTAACCCCATAGGCTTTGAAGATCTGCGCCTTTCCGTTACAAGCGACGATTCAAAGGCGATAAACTTTATCGACGAGCCAAAGGTCATCATCTCCGCCTCGGGAATGTGCGACGCCGGCAGGATAAAGCACCATCTGAAGTATAATCTCTGGCGCGGAGAATCGACCGTGGTCTTTGTCGGATATCAGGCAAACGGCACGATAGGCAGAGCGCTGCTTGACGGAGCAAAAAGGGTAAGGGTGCTCGGCGAGGACATAAAGGTGAACGCTGAAATAGTAAAGCTTGACGGCGTCAGCGCCCACGCCGATAAAAACGGGCTTATGAAATGGCTGAGTTCCTTTGATGAGACGCCTCGACGCATATTTGTTGTTCACGGAAGTGAAAGCGCGAGCGAAGCGTTTGCCGAGGAGGTGCGAAAGGAGCTAAAAGCGAACGTCAGCGTACCTTATTACAGCGAGGTCTACGATCTGATCGAGGATAAGCTCATCCGAAAGGGTGTCGTAAGAGAGACAGTCTCGCCTAAGGATAAAAACAGGGAGACGCCCGTTTACAGAAGGCTCCTGGCGTCCGGGCGAAGGCTGCTTGACGTTATCGAGCATAACAGGGGCGGCGCTAACAAGGATCTTGCAAAGTTTGCCGACCAGATAGACGCGCTTATTACCAAATGGGACAGATAGGTATTGATTTTTTCTAAATAGTGATATATAATCAATAAAGTATAAGGGCAAAACTGCGCAGATCGCGGCGTTGCCTTAAGAAAGGTGTCGGTTTTCCTCTATGAGCGATGTGATCGTTGTCGGCGGCGGCGCCGCGGGTATGATGGCGGCCGGAAAAGCAGCCGAAATCGGTCACAAAGTCACGGTACTTGAGCGAAACGAACGCACCGGAAGAAAGCTTATGATAACGGGCAAAGGCCGCTGCAACGTCACCAATGACCGAAGCGACATATCCGAGCTTATTTCCGCCGTACCGGTAAACGGAAAATTTCTTTACGGCGCCTTTTCACGTTTTATGCCTTCGGACACGATGGCATTTTTTGAGGGGCTTGGAGTCCCGCTTAAAACAGAGCGTGGAAAAAGAGTTTTTCCCGTTTCGGACAAGGCCTCCGATATTGTGGACGCTCTTTATAAATATGCCGTAAAAAGCGGTGCGCGCTTTATAAACGCACGCGCTAAGGAGCTTATCATTGAAAACGGAAGCGTAAAGGGCGTTGAGACCTTCGACGGCGATAGATTTTTTGCCGACTCCGTTATTATAGCGACGGGCGGAATGTCATACAAGGCGACGGGTTCGACCGGCGACGGATATGAAATGGCAAAAAAGGCGGGTCATACCGTGACCGAATTAAAGCCTTCTTTGGTCCCTCTCAACGCGCACGAGGGCTTTTGCAGCGATCTCATGGGTCTTTCGCTGAGAAATGTTTCGATAAAGGTCGTCGACACCGAAACAGGTAAGACGGTTTATACCGATTTCGGCGAGATGCTTTTTACTCATTTCGGCGTATCGGGTCCGATGATCCTCAGCGCAAGCTCCTACATGCGCGATATGAAAAAGAAAAGATATGTCATATATATCGACCTTAAACCTGCGCTGAGTGAGGAACAGCTTGATCTGAGGCTTCTCCGCGATTTTTCGGAAGTAACAAACAAAAACTTTATAAATTCCTTAAATTCGCTTTTGCCTAAAAAGCTTGTGCCGGTCGTCGTAAAGCTTTCCGGCATATCTCCTTCTAAAAAGACAAACCAGATAACAAAAGAGGAGCGAAAAAAATTCGTTTCGCTTTTAAAGAATATCAAGATCACCGTGACGGGCTTCCGGCCGATCGAAGAGGCGATCATCACCTCGGGCGGCGTGTCGGTCAGTGAGATAGATCCTAAGACGATGGCGTCAAAGCTCGTTAAAAATCTCTATTTTGCGGGAGAGATCATAGACGCCGACGCCGTCACGGGCGGATATAATTTACAGATCGCGTTTTCAACAGCCGTGCTTGCGGCTAATTCGATACAATAATAAAAAGGGTTGAGCAGATGGATATTATAAACGTTGCAGTCGACGGGCCTGCCGGAGCGGGCAAAAGCACCGTTTCAAAACGTGCGGCAGCTTATTTCGGCTATATCTACGTCGATACCGGCGCGCTCTACAGGGCGGTCGGACTTAACGCGCTTCGCCTCGGGATAAACACGAGAGACGCCGAGAGAGTCGCCGAAACGCTCAAGGACGTCAAGGTGTCGTTGGGATTTAAAAACGGCGAACAGAGGGTATTCCTCTTTGATGAGGACGTTTCGGACGAGATAAGGACTCCTGCGGCGTCGATGGCGGCGTCCGATGTTTCGGCTGTCCCCGCCGTTAGGGATTTTCTCTTTTCGCTCCAAAAGGATATCGCTAAGAAAAACAACTGCATCATGGACGGACGCGATATCGGAACAGTCGTTTTGCCCGACGCGAAAGTTAAGATATTCCTGACTGCCTCTCCCGAAAAAAGAGCGGAAAGACGCGTCAAGGAGCTTCGCGAAAAGGGCAGGGACGATTCCTACGAGGACGTTTTAAAGGACATAATCGAGCGCGATCACAACGATTCACACAGGGCTGTCGCGCCGCTCAAACAGGCCGACGACGCTGTTCTTGTCGATACGTCGGATATTGATTTTGAAGGATCGGTCAATACTGTAATAAATATTATAAAGGAGAAAACAAGATGAAGGAATTTGACTACAGCAAGACGGGGGATCGAAAGTTTTATAAGGCGTTTATGCCTGTCGGAAAGGCGCTCAGTCACATTTTATACAAGATCGAATATTACGGAGAAGAAAATATCCCTACCGACAGAGGATATATCGTCGCCTGCAACCATATAACTGCGCTTGATCCCGTTCATTGCGGTGGAAAGATCAAGGGACAGATCCATTTCATGGGTAAACAGGAGCTTTTCAAGTCGCCGGTCTCCGCGTGGTTTTTGACCCATATGAATACGTTCCCCGTAAGAAGAGGAGCGTCTGATATCAAGGCTCTCGAATACGCGATAAAGGTCGTAAGTGAAGGCGGCATATTGGGAATATTCCCCGAAGGTACGCGCTCAGAAGATTTTAAACCGGCTCAGCCGAAATCTGGCGTTGCGCTTGTCGCGCGCGTAACTCATGCCGACATTTTGCCCGTATCGCTCTATACCGATGAAAACGCCAAATTCCGTTCAAAGCTGACGGTCAGATACGGCGCCCCCATAAAATACGAGGAGCTGGGCTTCACCGAGGAAGAAGAGCATTCGCAAAAGAAACTCAGAGCGGCGGCGCAGGTCGTTATGGAAAGGATATGTGACCTTTGGAGCAAGGGACACGAAAAATAAAAATACGTCTTGCCGAAACGGCGGGCTTCTGCTTCGGAGTGAACAGGGCGGTAAATCTTACATACGACATGGTGAACGAAGGTAAAAAGGTATGTACGTTAGGTCCGCTCATCCATAATCCGCAGGTCGTCGACGACCTTAAGAGCAAGGGCGTTTCCGTTGTCGAGTCGCCCGAGGATGCGCCGAAGGACGCCACGGTAGTCATAAGAACTCATGGAGTGTCGGCGGACGTCATCGAAAAGCTCGAAAAAAGCGGGAGGAGCATCTGCGACGCGACATGCCCGTTCGTTAAAAAAATACATAAGATAGTCTCCGCGTGTACCGCCGATTCTGTCGTCATGATAGCGGGCGACAGCTCGCATCCGGAGGTAAAGGGGATCCGCGGACACTGTTTTGCGCCGTCTTTTGTGTTCGGGAATTCTGACGAATTAGAAAAATTACTGACCGAAGGCCATGATTTTTCAGACAAAGAACTATTTTTTGTCGCTCAAACGACCTTCAGCATAGAAGAATGGAAAATTTGTACTAAAAAAATAAAAAAATACTGTACAAATCCAAAAATTTTTGATACAATATGTAATGCTACACAAGAGAGGCAAAGTGAAGCTATCGATATCTCGCGTTCATCGGACGTGATGATCATCATAGGGGGCAGACACAGCTCAAATACGGCTAAGCTCAAATCCGTATGCGAATCGAACTGTCCCACATACCTTATTGAGCAGGCTGACGAACTACGATCCATCAACTTTTCAGGCTGTTTTAATATCGGTGTAACCGCCGGAGCTTCGACTCCGGACGGAATTATTAAGGAGGTACTTAAAACTATGTCCGAAATCTTAGAAGAACAATCGGTCGAACTTGAAAAGACTGTCGAAACACCGGCAGTTGCAGAGGAGGTGGAAGCCAAAACTGACAAGTCGGCAGATGAGATGGATTTCTCGGAAGCTCTCGAAGAAAATCTTAAGAGCATGAGCACTGATCAAAGGGTCAAAGGAACAGTAATGGGATTTTCTCCCACTGAAATACAAGTCGATATAGGAAGAAAACATGCCGGATTTGTACCCATTGATGAGTACAGCAACGATCCGACAGCCGATCCGAAAAAAGAGCTTAAGATCGGCGATGAAATCGATCTCATAATCATGAAAACAAACGACGCCGAAGGTACTGTTATGCTTTCAAAGCGCCGCTATGACGCCGGAAAAGCATGGAGCGACGTCATGGACGCCGAAACAGACGGCAAAATTTTTGAAGGCAAGATCGTCGAGGTAGTTAAGGGCGGAGTTATCGCCGTATCGAACGGAATAAGAGTGTTTATTCCCGCGTCGCAGGCGACGGAGTCCCGCAACCAGCCTCTCGAGGATCTTATCAAAAAAGACGTCAAGTTCCGTATAATCGAAGTCAACAAACAGCGCAGGCGCGCCGTCGGTTCGATAAGATCAGTCCTTAAAGAAGAACGTAAGGCGAAAGTCGAGGACTTCTGGGCGCATGCAGCTGTCGGCCAAAAATATACGGGAACCGTTAAGTCGCTTACCCCTTACGGCGCATTTGTCGATATCGGCGGAGTCGACGGAATGGTACATATTTCCGAGATCTCCTGGAAGCGCATCAAGCATCCTTCGGACGTTCTCAAGGTAGGAGACGTTATCGAGGTCTATATCAAGGCGCTCGACGACGAAAAGAAGAAGATCTCGCTCGGCTATAAGAAGGCCGAAGACAATCCCTGGGAGATCCTTCGCCGCGATTATCCCGTCGGTACGGTCGTTGATTCCGAGATAGTCGGAATGACGGCGTTCGGAGCGTTCGCAAGCATTATTCCGGGCATCGACGGACTTATCCATATTTCACAGATAGCTAACCGTCATATCGAAAAGCCGCAGGACGCTCTTAAAATAGGCGAGACCGTTAAGGCCAAGATCACGGCTATCGACTTCGACAAAAAACGCGTAAGCCTTTCCATCCGCGCTCTCCTCGATCCGATGGAGAAGGATGAGACTCCCGAGGAAGACGCGCCCGCAGAGGACGCCGCTCCCGTCGAAGAAGCCGCTCCCGTCGAAGAAGCCGCTCCCGTCGAGGAAGCCGCTCCCGCAGAGGAAGCCGCTCCCGTCGAAGAAGCCGCTCCCGCAGAGGATGCCGCTCCCGTCGAAGAAGCCGCTCCCGTCGAAGAAGCTGCTCCTGTAGAGGAAGCTGTTCCCGCAGAAGAAGCTGCTCCCGCAGAGGAAGCTGCTCCCGCAGAGGAAGCCGCGGAATAATATCGGGCGATAATATTGTTTTAAAGACTGATCCCGTTTTATGCGGGGTCAGTTTTTTTCGTTCTGTCAAAGCAGCTTCGGTAAAACGCGTTGACAACGGGAGCGCGCGATGATAAAATTTAATACAGATCAATGAAAAGCTCGGTATTATTTTCGTTATAATGTTTTTATCAACATATTTAAAGTTTAATTAAGGTTTCGGAGTTATTATCCGTTATGAGGTGATGAAGATGAAGCTTTTGCTTGCCGAGGACGAGAGGGAGCTTTCAAGGGCGCTTGTGGCGATCCTGAAACACAACAATTATTCCGTAGACGCCGTTTATAACGGAGAGGACGCGCTCGATTATATTTTGAACGACGCCTACGACGGAGTCATACTTGATATAATGATGCCCAAGATGGACGGTATCACGGTGCTTAAAAAGGTGAGGGAACAAAACAATAATGTTCCTGTTCTTATGCTGACGGCAAAGGCGGAGGTCGACGACAGGGTGACCGGACTCGATTCGGGCGCGGACGACTATCTCACAAAGCCGTTTGCGACGAAGGAGCTGCTTGCGAGGATACGCGCGATGACGAGGCGGAAGGACGAGACAGTGCTTGATTGCCGTGAATTCGGGAACATCAGGCTCGATCCGACGACATATGAGCTGTCGGCGCCGGGCGGAAGCGTTCGCCTCGCAAACAAGGAATATCAGATGATGGAGATGCTCATTACGAACCGCAATATGCTTATCTCGTCCGATAAGTTTATGGACAGGATATGGGGCTATGACAGCGAAACGGAATCGAATGTTGTTTGGGTCTACATTTCATATTTAAGAAGAAAGCTTGCGTCCATAGGCGCGAACGTCGGGATCAAGGCGGTACGCGGCGTCGGATACACGATCGAGGAAAAGAAATGATAAAAAAGATAAGACGAAGATTTATTTTTATCGCCATGGCTTCGCTCATAGCCGTGCTCACAGTCATCATGACCACGGTAAACCTCATAAATTACTTCCGCGTCCGAAACGACATGGATAACGTGCTCAATATTATCTATGAGAACGACGGCTTTTTCCCGAAGGATAATATACGCAAATTGCCCGATTTTGAACCCGTGACAGACGAAGACGGGAATATAGATATGCCGTTTCCGGACGGCGAAGACAGAAAGGGCGACCGCGCCGGAGATACGGAAGAAGATGCTGACGCCGATAAAAAAATCAAGATGCCTCCGACGGATTATCGCGGGATAACAAAGGAGACTCCTTATTTTACAAGGTATTTTTCCGTAAAGTTTGACGAGGACGGCGAGATAACGTGGTCAAACACGGGCAGTATCGCCGCCGTGTCGATCTCGGAAGCGAAGGAGCTTGCCTCGGAGGTCTACGGATCGGGCAATGAGCGAGGATATAAAAACGGCTACCGCTATCTTTCTCTTACGTCGCCGGGCGGCGAAAAGCTTGTGATATTCCTCGACTGCCAAAATCAGATGTCTTCTGCGCGCGCGTTTCTCATGTCGAGCCTTTTGATATGCGCCGCCGGCATAGCGGCCGTATTCGTCCTCGTCGTCGTGTTCTCCAAAAAGGCGATAAAGCCAATAGCCGAGAGCTACGAAAAACAGAAGCGCTTTATAACCGATTCGAGCCATGAGATAAAAACGCCTCTCGCGATAATCTCCGCGAACACGGAGGTGATCGAAATGGAAAACGGCGAGAGCGAATGGACCGACAGTATCAGGAACCAGGTCGAACGACTTTCCTCGCTCACCCAAAGCCTGACCAATCTTGCGAGGATGGACGAGGAAGGGATAAAGATAGAAAAATGCGTTTTCCCGCTTTCCGACGCGGTATCAGAAAGCGTCGAGCCGTTTAAAACGCTTGCGGAGAGCAAAAACAGAACGCTGTGTACCGACATAGAAGGCGGTATAAGCTATGACGGCAGTGAAAAGCTCATAAAACAGCTTGTCGGTATCCTTCTTGACAACGCCGTAAAATACTCAAACGACGGCGGAAGGATAGACGTCACACTGAAGAAGCAGAAGAAAAACATTGTTTTAAAGGTTTCAAATACGGTTGACGAGTCCGAAACGGGAGATCTCGACCACATGTTTGACAGGTTTTACAGGGCGGATAAGGCGAGAACTCAATCGGAAGGCGGCTTCGGTATAGGCCTTTCCGTCGCAAGATCTATAGCTGAGGTGCACGGCGGAACGATATCGGCAAACAGTACGGACGGCAAAACGATCGATTTTACGCTGAAGCTTTAAGATCGGACGCCTTTGTTCACGATTTGTTCACAAAAAAGCAACTCTTTGTTTACAACAGAGAGTTGTTTTTTTAGGTTTATTTAAGCTTGACAGGTTATGATGGTGACAGTCGAAGGGACAAAGGAGGAATTAAGATGGACAGTTGTTACAGGACGATATTTAAAAGATATGAGCTTAAATATATGCTTGACAGGATGCAGTACGCCGAGGTGAGAAGCGCTATGGAAAATCATATGAAGCCGGATGAATACGGGGAAAGCACGGTATGCAGTCTTTATTTTGACACACCGAACAAGCAGATCATCAGAAGCTCGCTCGAAAGACCGATTTACAAGGAAAAGCTCAGGCTTCGCAGCTACGGGATCGCCGGAAACGATACGGACGTTTTCGCGGAGCTTAAAAAGAAATACGAGGGCGTCGTCTATAAAAGGCGTGAGACAATGAAATACCGCGACGCCGCAAGCTATCTCTTCGATCGCAACAGACCGATAAATCCCACACAGATAACAAACGAGATAGATTATTTCATCTCATTTTACAAGGGCTTGGAGCCGTCGATGCTTCTCATTTATGACCGCACGGCGTTTTTCGGAAAGGACGACGACGGATTCAGAATTACCTTCGACAAAAACATAAGGTGGCGCGATACGGAGCTCTGCCTTTCGTCGGGACTTTACGGAAACAGTCTTACGGGCGAAAACGAGGTGCTTATGGAGGTCAAGGCGGGAGATTCGATCCCCTTGTGGCTCGCCGAAACGCTCAGCGAAAACAGGATATTCAAGACGTCGTTTTCAAAATACGGTTCGGCATATATCGAATCATTGAAAAAGGAAAATGAATTTATTACGAAAGAGAGGTTGAACTACTGTGCTTAACACATTATTTGCATCCGTATTCGGATCGGGAAGCTCGGAGATAGTCATATCGGAATTTTTGGTCTGCGTCCTTGCGGCGCTTGTCGTCGGCGCGATCTCCGCGCTTATCTACACCTATAAAAACGAGTATACAAAGGGCTTTGTGGTGAGCCTTGCGCTTCTTCCCGCGGCGGTCGCGGTAGTTATTATGATGGTAAACGGAAATCTCGGTACGGGCGTCGCGGTCGCCGGAGCGTTCAGCCTTGTAAGATTTCGCTCGGCGCCGGGAACGGCAAAGGAGATATACGCTATCTTTGTGGCGATGACGGCGGGTCTCGCGATGGGAATGGGATATATCGGTTACGGCGTACTGTTTACGCTTATCGCCGGAGCGGCGTCGCTCATCTATAACGCGACAAAATTCGGCGAGCCGAAGGAAAACATGTGCGACAAGGTGCTTCAGGTGACGATCCCCGAAAATCTCGATTACAGCGGAGTTTTTGATGATATTTTTGAAAGATACACCGTAAAACATTCGCTTTGCAAGGTAAAAACAGCCAACATGGGTAGCCTGTTCAAGCTCACCTATAACGTGACGCTCAAGGGAGCCGACATGGAAAAATCGTTTATCGACGATCTGAGATGCCGGAACGGCAATCTTGAAATATCGCTGAACAGACAGGAAAGAGAATTAAACGAGCTTTGATACAAAGATCAGAACAATTGAAAGGAGTAAAGCGAAATGAAAAAATTATTGGCATTATCGGCGGCGGTGCTTCTTATGTTGACAGCGGGCTGCAGCCTGAATAATACGGGTTCTGACGCAAGCGCCGTTTCGGGCGAAGCCGAACAGGTCAGCGTTACATCAAATGCGGTAAACGAGAGCGGAATGTTTTCCGACAGGGATCTTGAAGTAGGCTACAGCGAGGCGGACGCGGTAAAGATCGCTTTAAACGGCGCTTCGGCGACGTCCTCCGATAAATCAAACGTCGATATAAGCGGAGGTACGGTCACGGTATCGGACGAGGGCGTATATGTCCTCAGCGGTGATCTTTCGGACGGGCAGATCGTTGTCGACGCCGAAAAGACGGATAAGATACAGCTTGTTTTAAACGGCGCGTCGATAACTTCCTCCGACAGCGCGGCAATATATATCAAGTCGGCGGACAAGGTGTTTATCACTTTGACCGATACGGAAAACAGTCTGACGTCCTCGGGCGAATTCAAAACGACGGACGACAACAATGTTGACGCGGCGATCTTTTCAAAGGAAGATCTGACTTTAAACGGCGTCGGCTCGCTTAAAACGGTCAGCGCCTGCGGCCACGGGATAGTGTCGAAAGACGACCTTGTAATAACGGGCGGAACGATCGATATAACGAGCGCAGGCCACGGGCTTTCGGGCAAGGATTCCGTAAGGGTCGCGGGCGGAAACATCACCGTTAAATCAGACAAGGACGGCGTCCATTCGGAAAACGCCGACGACGAGAGCAAGGGCTTTATCTATATCGAAAACGGTACGTTTGACATAACCGCGAAAAAGGACGGTATAGACGCGAGCGGCTATCTTACGGTAAACGGCGGAAAATTCAATATCGTTTCGTCTGTCGACGCGATCCACTCAAACGCGGACGTCACGATAACGGCGGGAACGTTTGAAATTTCCGCGGATGACGACGGAATACACGCCGATTCGGCTGTCGCGATAAGCGGTGGTACGGCGTCGATAACAAAGAGCTATGAGGGCATAGAGGGACAAAATATCACGTTGAGCGGCGGAAAAATTACGATCAAAGCGTCGGACGACGGACTTAACGCGGCGGGCGGCAACGATTCCTCGGGAGCGAACGGTCGCATGGGACAAGACAAGTTCAAGGCGGACGAGAACTGCTTTATCGAGATCAAGGGCGGAACGCTTAACATCAACGCGTCGGGCGACGGTATCGACTCCAACGGAAGCATTAAGGTGAGCGGCGGTACGACATATGTCAGCGGACCTTCTAATAACGGGAACGGCGCCATCGACTGCGGCGAAGGATTGTCACCGGTTATAACGGGCGGAACGGTCATTGCGGCAGCCAGCAGCGGAATGGCTGTGACGTTCGGCGGAGAATCGACGCAGTGCTCGATAATGTATAACATGACGTCGGCGAAGGATGGCGGAACGGCGGTCACGCTCAAGGACGGATCGGGCAAGGTGCTCGCGTCCTTTACGCCCGAAAACAAGTATCAGTCCGTAGTGATAAGCGTTCCCGCCATGAAGCAAAACGAAAAATATACCGTGACGGCAGGCGATGAGAGCAAAGAGATCACGCAGTCCTCGGTATCCGTCACCGAGGGAGAGGCCGGAGGAATGTCAGGCTTCATGAAGGACGGCTTCCGCGGAGACAAGGGAGGAATGACTCTGCCTACGGACGAAAACGGCGAAACGCTTAAAAAATTCGACGGAGAAAGACCGGAGATGCCGAGAGGTGAGATGCCCGAGATGCCGGAAATGCCGAACGGCGGCAAGGCTGCGGATAATTCAGGCGGCGCATCGGTATGACAAAGAGCCGGAAATATGGGATGATGACGGTTTTTTGGGGAAAAGATTGTGCAATATTTTGTATAAAATAAACATTTTTGTGTTGACAAGATGAAAAATTTAGTATATAATAAACACATAAAGAGCTGTGAGGAAATGTTGCTTTGATGGTATTTTAATGTTGCTGAAATTCCTCCATATCATAAAACTCACACACACGGATGAGGGATATGGCTTTGTCATGTCCCTTATCCGTGTTTTACATATATGTCTTTGCCGTCCGATTTTGAGGGGCTTTTGCATGTAATGATATTGACAGGCGAAAAAATCGTTGTATAATATTATTGTCGGCGTTAGCCGACGTTAACCCGAAGTTTCGAGCGAAAGGGAAGGAATATAAAATGAAAAAACTGTCAAAGTCATTTATCTGCGTCCTGCTTGCCGCATCTCTGCTCTTTTCGTTTAACGCCTATGCGGACGTATCCGGTGCGGCGGAGTCCGACGAATTTACGAGGATATGCTCCTCTGTAAACGGCGACACCGAAAACTCCGTCGGTATCTCGTGGTGTACGACCGCCGCCGATTCGAGCGACGTATCCGTCGTCAGCGCCGACGCTTATTCGGTCGGCGGATTTGACAAGCAGGTGATATATTCCGGCGAATGTAAGGAATTCAAGGGATATTATATCCATCATGTGACGGTCGATAAGCTGTCAGCCGGCACTTCGTATTATTACCGCGTCGGTAACGCTTCAAAATCAAATTGGAGCAGGGTATGCTCCTTTAAGACGAACGCGGGGTTTGATTCATCATTTTCATTTCTCGTTACCGCCGACGTCCAGGCGAGCAGCGACGAAAATTTTGAAAGAGCGTCAAAGGTCATGAAGGCGGGACTTAAGGTGCTTCCCGATCCCGCGTTTACGGTATCTCTCGGCGACTATGTAAACGACTGTACAAACGACGAGTGGAACTGGTATTTCGACAGATTTTCATTCGCGAACGACGCGATCCTTCATGTTCCGGTGGCGGGAAATCATGACGGCAACCTCAAATGGAACTGGTTTAAAAACATGTTCAATGTCGGCGAGGCAGAGGGCAGCGCGACGACAACGGGATGCTATTATTCGTTTGATTACGGAAACGCCCATATCGCGGTGCTCAACACAAACGACATGTACCCGATGTCCGCGCAGCAGCTTAACTGGCTCAGAAATGACATGAACACTTCCTCCGCCGACTGGAAGATAATATTCATGCACAGAGCGTCGTATTCGGCGGGCAAAAACATCGACAAGCCCGATACGATCATAATGAGAAAGCTCCTTCTGCCCGTTATCGACGAGCTTGACATAGATCTTGTTATGGCGGGACACGACCACATGTATTTCAGGACATATCAGGTGAAAAACGACAAAGTATGCGACACAAAATACGTCGAGGAGCTCTATGACGGCGAAATGACGAAGTTTGCGTTAAATCCCGAGGGCACTGTCCATATCTTACCGAGCACGACCGGTACAAAGAGATACAGCGTCAATAAATCGGCGTTCGGTCCTATCCTCGGATGCGGTGAGGTAGTAAGCGACACAAAGGCATACGGAGTGTTTTCAACGGTTAAAATAGATAAGGACAAGCTCGTTTTCAAGGCGTACGGCTATGACGATCAGGCGGAGGACGAAAACACGGAGAGCGTTCTTATCGACGAATACGCCATCAAAAAGGATATCGGAAAGAATAAGCCCGATCCGAATTATAAAGTCCTTCCTACAAATCCCTTAATATGCCTTCCCGTCAACATTTTTAATTTTGTAAGACTGTTCACCTATTATCTTGTCGTCCTCTTTGTGAAGATCGTCCCGACGGCGATAAAAAATAAGCAGTTCTGATTTTTCCGATCAAAACCGCTTATGAAAGCTTAACAGAAAAACATAAATGCCGTGACGTTTATCGCCACGGCATTTATTATGTGGATTTTATTACCTTTTCCGCAAGACATTCAAGTTCGTCTATACTTGAGATAGCCCCTATCTCGTTTCTGAATGACGCGGCGCCGCGCTGACCTTTTATATACCACGCGGCATGTTTTCTCGCTTCTTTTATCCCTATTCTGTCTCCCTTGTAGAGACAGAGCTTTTTTATATGGCGCACCATGACAGCCATTCTTTCTTCGACCGGCGGCTCCTCCATGACGGTACCGTCCCTAAGATATTTATTTATCATCTCAAAGACCCACGGCCTTCCGAGCGAGCCGCGCCCGACGGCAAGAAAGTCACAGCCCGTATATTCGAGCATATTGAGAGCGCTTTTGCCGTCTGTCACGTCGCCGTTTCCGATAACAGGAATCGAGACGGCTTTTTTAACGTCGCGGATAACGTCCATGTTTACGGGCGGGGAGTACATCTGCGCCCTTGTCCTTCCGTGGACGGTTATAGCTGCCGCGCCCGCGTCCTCGCATATTTTCGCGACCTCGATCGCATTTATCGAATTATCATCCCAGCCGGTTCGCATTTTGACTGTCACGGGGACGGGAGAAACCTTTACGCACGCCTTAACTATCTCTCCGCAGAGATGGGGGTCCTTCATCAGCGCGCTTCCTCCGCCGTTGCCCGCGACCTTCGGCGCGGGACAGCCCATGTTTATATCGACAAAGTCCGGCTCGTATTTCATCGCTCTTAAAAGCGCGTCCGCCATAACGTCCGGCTCGTGTCCGAAAAGCTGGATCGCGGCGGGGCGCTCGGACGAGGTCAGCGAAAGAAGCTCCGACGATTTTCGGTCGTTGTACGTTATGCCCTTTGCGCTCGCCATCTCTCCGACGGTGAACGCGGCGCCGTATTCTTTGCAAAGCTCGCGAAACGCCCTGTCGGCAACTCCCGCCATGGGCGCGAGCGAAGCGAAGCCGTCTATAATGAGGCCGCCTATTTTTAAGATCATCATATCAGCCCTTTGCGTCGTACCAGGTTTTGCCCGAATGAACGTCCGCGGAGAGCTTTACGCTCATTTTCGCGGCGTTTTCCATCTCTTCGCCGAGAAGCCTTGTGACCTCGGCGACTTCGTTTTCGGGCGCCTCGACGATAAGCTCGTCGTGTATCTGTAAGATCAGGCGCGACTTCATGTTCGCCTTTTTCATCTTTTCACAGACGTTTATCATCGCTATTTTTATAATATCCGCGGCTGTGCCCTGGATGGGCATGTTGCGCGCCACGCGCTCGCCGAATGCCCTGAGATTTCCGTTTGAGGACGAAAGCTCGGGGAGGTAACGCCTTCTTTTGAAAAGCGTCTCGGCATAGCCGTTTTCCTTTGCTTTGTTTACTACCTCATGCATATATCTGTCTACGCCGGAGTAGTGATGGAGATATTCTTTAATATATCTGTCGGCCTCGGCTCTCGATACGCCGATATTTTTCGCGAGCGAGAATGCGCCGATGCCGTAGACGATCCCGAAGTTGACCGCCTTTGCGCGGCTTCTCATTAGCGGCGTCACCATTTGAAGCGGCATATTGAACACCTGGGACGCCGTTATTGCGTGGATATCGTCGTTGTTGTTGAAGGCGTCTATCATCACGCTGTCGTTAGCCATATGGGCGAGCACGCGAAGCTCGATCTGGGAATAGTCTGCGTCGACTAAGAGACAGCCCTCCTTTGCGCGGAAAAACTTTCTCATCTCCCTGCCTGTTTCCGATCGGACGGGGATGTTCTGGAGGTTCGGTTCGGTGGAGGATATACGTCCCGTTCTCGTTTCCGTCTGATTCAAGGTCGAATGTATCCTCCCGTCGGGGGAGATGACCTTGAGAAGGCCGTCGCAGTAGGTGGATTTAAGCTTTGCGAGCGTCCTGTATTCGAGGATATCCGCGACGATAGGGTGATCGTCGGCGAGATTTTCAAGGATATCCGCTTTCGTCGAATAACCGCTCTTTGTCTTTTTCGCGGATGGGAGCTTCATTTTTTCAAAGAGCGCGTCCGCAAGCTGTTTCGGCGAATTGAGATTGAATTCAAACCCCGCCGCCTCATATATTTTTTCGGTCAGCTCCGATATTTTTGAGTCGAGCTCGATACCGAAACGCTCGATGCCGTCGCTGTCGACCTCGAAGCCCACGGTCTCCATCGAAGCGAGCACCTTTGAGAGCGGTATCTCTATTTCATGGAGCAGCTCCTTCTGTCCGTTTTCGACGATGTTTTTTTCGAGCGCCGCGGAAAGCTCGGGCAAAACGGCGGTCGACGATATCTTTTCATCCTTTACATCGGGGACATAAACGCCGTATTCGCCGGCGAGGCGAAGGATATCGTAGTTTCCCGACGAGGGATTGAGCACATATCCCGCGAGCATCGTGTCTGTGCCGATGGCGGCAGGCTCGATGTTGTTTCGGTATGCGTAGGCGAAAAGCGGCTTTATGTCCGAGGTGAATTTTATTATCTCGCCGTCTTCGAGAAATTTTTTCATAAACGCGGGGAACGAGAGGTTTCCGCACGAGAGAGTTATTACTCTGTCGCCGTCAAAGAACCTGATCTCCGATATATATCCGCCCTCATAGTCGGCGGTGAAGTACGCCTTGCCGCTCTTTTTGAGAAGCTCATAAACCTCGTCCGGCGAAAGATCGGACGTCTCCTCAATTACTTTTTCGGTCGTTTGCGGCCTTTCGGCGACGGGAAGAGGCTTTAAATTGAGCTTTTCGAGCATCCCGAACATTTCGAGCGAGGTCAGTATCCTTGTTACCTTGACGATATCGGGCCCAGAGGTGAGGCAGTCGGAAAGCTTTATATCGAGCGGCGCATCTGTGCAGATAGTTCCGAGCGTACGGCTGAGATACGCCATATCCTTATCGGCCTTAAGCTTATCTCTGACGCCCTGCTTTACGTCTATCGTATCGATATTTTCATATATGTTATCGACTGAGGAAAAGCGCTGAATGAGGTCGGACGCCGTTTTCTGACCTATTCCGGAAACGCCCGGTATATTGTCGGAGCTGTCGCCCATAAGGGCCTTGATATCTATAAGCTGACGAGGCGTGATGCCGTATTCCTCAAGTATTTTTTCAGGTGTGTAGCGGACTGTCTGGGGACGTCCCATTTTTGTCGAAGCCAAAAGGACGGAGGTGTCGTCGCTGACAAGCTGGAGGCTGTCGCGGTCGCCGGTCGCGATGACACATTCCGCGCCCTCCCTGCGGCAGAGCGACGAAAGCGTGCCGAGAATGTCGTCCGCTTCAAAGCCCTCTTTTTCGATTATCTTATATCCGAGAGCGGATAGAAGCTCCTTTAAGACGGGCATCTGCTGCGCGAGCTCGTCGGGCATACCTTTTCTGCCCGCCTTGTAGCCGTCGTACATTTTATGGCGGAAGGTCGGGGCTTTAAGGTCAAAAGCGGCGACGACGGCGTCGGGCGAATTTTCGTCTCTCAGCTTAAGAAGGATATTCATAAAACCGTAGATGCCGTTTGTGAATCTGCCGTCCTTTGTCGTAAGCAGTTTTATCCCGTAAAACGCGCGGTTCACGATGCTGTTGCCGTCGATCACAAGAAGCTTCATAACTTTTCCTCTTTTATAAGTTGATATTTAAGGTCCTTCACGGAGTTTTGTTGGATAGTGGGAAGCCGCCCCCAAAAGCCTTCCATTTGGAGAAGGTGGCCGAGCGAAGCGAGGTCGGATGATTCGGGCACATCCGCCGTCGGTGGCGGATAAAGGATGTGACCGAATAGGAAGAAATAGGGAGTATCGCGAAGCGCTCCAAGCGAGCGAGACGACCATATTTCTGACCGGAGGGAATACGTTTATTCTTGATGCCAACCGATAGCGTCATCTGGAAACGGCGGCAACCCCACAGTCAGCCGCAAGGGCGGCTGACAGCGTCTCGCCTGCCGGCTCGGTCGGCGCTTCTGCCGTTGGCAGAGGTGTCCACCGGACACCCGCGCCCCTTACACAGGGGAGCCTTTGTGTGGTTCTCTTTAATATAAAAAAGGCTTGCCCTGAAAACAGGTCAAACCTTTCAAAGCAGATAAAAACAGACGATCAGATCTCAAGGATACCGTCGATCATGTTGTCGGAAAGACTTATGGTTCCGCCGGAATCATATCCGCCGGGGCCGCTTGAAGCCGCGATAACGTCCTCAACGTCGTAACGGATCACGGTAAAAGCGGGCTTTTCATAATCATTCATGGCAAACACACCCCAAAAATCAAATGTATATATAAATCACACTTGGTGAGATAAAATTAGTGTTTGGGGGGCGGAAAAACCGCCCCGCCGGGTCAGCTGAAAGGATCAGTTAAGGTCGATGATGTCGATCGAAGAATCAAAGCCGTTTACGTGCTCCTGATCAAGGCCGCTAACGAGGATCGCCTCTTCAATATCGAACTTCTCAACCTTAAGTGAGGGTTTTTGATAAGTCATTATATTACTCCTTTCAGAAATATTATATAGACCAACAAAAACTACGTAAATTTTTGTTGGAGAATACCATGGTCATCAGTCGCCGAACGGATCGTCGACGTTGTCCTGTTCAAACTCTCCGGTGTATCCGAAATCAACATAGTTGACGGTATGGATATCACTGTATACGGGGTCGAGGACATGCCCGCTCGAATCTTTAAGTATCACATATGCGCGGGCATAAACAAGGGGATAGATCGTTTCTGCGTTTCCCGTCTCGGCGGCGGTAACCGTCCGCCTCCAGTTTCCGACGGATATATCGAAGGTACCGTTGTTTTCGTTATTTTGAGAGGTGGCCTTTGCGACGGAATTACCGCCGATCACAAAGGCGGAGGGATTTGCTCCCACATCGGTCTTAAGCGTCAGAAGGATTCCGTTTTCGATAACGGTATATGTCCTGAAAATGCTTCGCTCCGAATAGACCGTGACCGATCCGCTCGTAAAATTGGGGACGTCGGCGCTTATACGTATCGCGATGCCGTTGCCGGGTTCCGCGCCGTAGATCGGGATAAGCTTGATGTCGTTCGTGACATAAAAGCTGTAATTCTCGTAATAGCTCGCTACGGAAAGAGTCGAGTCGTTATTGTCGATAACAGCCCAATAGGAGAAGGGTTCGCCGTTGTGTGTCGTAGCGGCTCTTACTTCCGCGACGTCAAGGCGGTTATATACGGTGACCGAAGTCTGATTGTCGATACTGTCGAGGAACGTCTTTACGACGAACTGCTGGTTTTTAACGACATAGACCGGATAGACGAAAAGATTTTCAGTGCTCGCGGCGATCTGGTCCTGAGTGTAGCTCCATTCGCCGGTAAATGTATAGCCGTCGATGGCGGGTACGTTTTCGGGATATTCGTCGGGATATCCGACGTCGCAGTCGTAGGCGCTTAAGATGTTGTTGGCCATCGACAGATAGGAGATATAGTGCGAGACCGGCGTATTGTTTTCGTCTAAGATCGAAAGCGCGAATACAGCCTGAAGGCGAATATCGGTCGCGGCGGTAAACGAATAGGACGCGTCAAAGCTGAAAATACGGTTTGACTCGACGTTTACCCAATAGAGGAAGGTGGTATTGGCGCTCGGAACAGCGGTTAGCGATATAGGCGTACCGGGAGCAACACTTACGGAGCCGACCTGGTTAGTGACGACGACATTGCCGTTCAGCTCTATACGTCCGAAGGGAACGGAGCTGAGGTCGATCGTCACATTGGAGGCCTCGGCGGAAACAGAAAAGCAGAAAGCGAATGCTCCGAAAACGAGCAGAACACTTAAAAAAACAGAGACAAGCTTCTTTGATCTGCTTTTCATGTATACCCCCTCCTTGAAACATACAAATACACTATTACATATTTGTTCACTGAGGATTATAACATGCAAATCAAGTCTTGTCAATCGTTTTTTTAAAATATTACAAAACTATTACAAAAAACAGTGATTTTAACGGAAAAATCAGGCAGAAATTCACTTTTTGACGATCGTCGCAATGGTCTTCTCGTCGTATTGAGATGAAATAATTCCACCTTTTGAAAGCCGCGAGTAGATACCGCTGAATTTTCGATTATAACAAAACAAACCGGTGATATTACGAAATCCCCGTATCTCCGCATCCTTTTCAGAAAAGTCGATATTTTCCGAGACATAGGGCGGACAATATTCCTGAAGAAGATAATTTTTGCCCGATCCCTTTGAAAGTACGTTTTTCCACTCCTTCGGCGAAAGGTCGATCCCGGCGTAGACGCCGCGCGACGCGTAAAGGTCAAACGGCTTTATCAGCCAGGACGATCTGTTTTGAGCAGCGTCGAATTTCTCTATGTTTTCGTCGTTAAGAACGTATGTTGCGGGGATGTGCGCCGCTATAAAGTCGTTTTCGCTTTTTGAAAGAAGCTTTTTTGTCTCGTCAAAATGAAGGACTGCGAAGATATATTTATTATGGATTATCTGCGTCGGGAACGAGCCGATAACGCATACGGCGTTGTCCTTAACCGCAGATATGAAGGGCGTCACCTCGTCGTATCTGTCCATTATATCGGCGGTGACTGCGCGCCTGTAAACAGCGTCGACGCGCTTTCCCGACGGAGATTTGAGCGAGCCGTTTTTGTAGGAAAAGGAGCGTATATCGCATATTTCGGCGGATATGCCGTTTCGTTTGAACGCTTCCTCAAATCGGATAAATTCGTTTGCCGTCCCGCGGTCGTTGAAATCGGCTATGGCGACATGGGGACTGTCCGTCCTTTTGTTGTCGTATGTATCGTAGATGTTTTTAAATTCCGCGACCCAAGAGTCAAAAAGCTCGAAGGAATAGTATTCCTCACCCTCCGCCGCGTTCATAAACGCCGTATTGAGAGGGAGAAGGGAGTTAAGGATCCTGTCCTCGTTCATGGCGCTCGTGCCGTCGGTATTTATCTCGCAGAATTTGAAGTCGCCTGTTTCCTCGTTAAAGAAAATATCTATCCTCGATATCGGGATATATGTCTTATAATGTACGCCCGAAAGGATAAGCTCTCTGAGCTCCTTTGAAAAGGGGAACAGAGCGCGGTACGCGGGCGACACGAGGTATTCATGTATCACCTTGTCAAATATAGAAAAGCATGTTTCGGTGATGTTTTTGAACAGCCCGACGTCCTTTTCGGTGAATATCTTGGGCACGGAGAGCGTCTGGACGCATCTGTCGCCGACGTGAAGATCGGACGCCATGATCCGATCTTTTATTTCGTCAAAATCCCTTTTTGCCGTCTTTTTATCGGCGAGGATATTTTCGATGATCGTTTTTTCAGTAAGCAAGAGTAATGAGTCCTTTCTCAACGATATTTTTTTCATCTTCGTTTAGATTTTCGAGAGCTATGCGCGTTATCCTGTCGGCAAGCCGGGACGCTTTGACGCCGTAAATGTCGCCGGAAAAGCCTTTTAAGGCTATATCGTCCTCCGCGTCCTCTATATCGCCCTCGCGGACGTCGAATCCCTTAAGGATATCATCGACTGTTCCGGAGCTTGAAAAGATCCCTTTGATAAGTCCGAGATAGAACATAAAACGCTCCGGAGGCATACTGTCGGCGCAGCGTATCTCGACGTATCTGCGTAGTCTGACGTCGGGGAAAACCATTGACGAATAATGATCGGCGAGGGCAGGAAGCTCTTCTTCGCCGTATTCGCGCATGACCTCGAGCGCCGTTTTGTCGGTAGGGGAGTACACGCCGTTTTTGACGGAAAAGATCGCGGGACGCGACAGTATATAGTCGGCGTATTTTGAAAAGCCGAAGTCGTCGTCAAAGACGCCGTTTACGATGCACGTCCTTTTTTCGTCCACGTTTCGCCAGACGGATTTTCGGATAAGCGGATTTTTATTCGGCAGCCCCTCGAAAACGGGGGAGTTACCGGAAAGAAGCTCAAAAAGAGGCGTTAAAACATAGGCGCACCTGAATTTTTTTATGAAATCGCTTTCGTCAAAATAGTCTATCGAGACTTGACAGGCGGCAGTGCCGCGCATCATGTTTATCCCGCATTTCCCGGTTTTCTCGAAATATTTGTCCATGTAATAATAGCGCTTTTTCGGTATCAGCTCGATTTCGCCGACGCGGGAATGAGGAAGATATCCGAGCGTCGTAAGCTCGTATCCGAGAGGGGAAATGACTTCGTCGACAATGTCCTTAAATCTGTTATATGCCGAAAGGACGTCAATGAGCTTTTCTTTCGGAGCGATACTGACCTCAAGCTGTGCGCCCGGCTCGAGGGTAAGCGATATCTCGCCGTCTGAAAGCCCGAGAAGACGGCCGTTTTCGTATACCGAGTCGGTGAAGAAGGGGAGGAGACAGTTTAAGATATACTCTGTCCCGCGCGTTTCGGAATATTGGATATTCCGCTTTGTCGCGCGGTCGGTGATGAAATGCTCAAGCTCCAAGCCGAGCATCATCCTTTTGTCGCTTTTGCATCCGCTTTCAAAATACGACAAAAGCGCCTGTTTAGCTTTTTCCATCAAATCAAACCTTTACTTCGGAATAAGGCAGTTTTTATATCTGTCAATAAAAGATATGTCCGCAACAGCCTTTAAATATACGCCCTCCTCGCGATATTCCTCTATAGATACGGCGCCGTCTCTGTGAAGCTCGGCGACCGCCGATGACAAAGAATAAGGAAACAAAAATTCCGCCTCGCGCCGTGTCGGCGGCAGAACGGATTCTATCATATCAAGAAGTTTCTGAAGCCCATAGCCGTTAAGGGCGGATATCATGACGCTTTTTCCGACGGCGGGGATATCCGCGGCGTCTTTCACGAGATCGCATTTGTTCATGACCGAGATTATCGGCTTGTCGGTACATTCGAGCTCGGTCAGAATTTCGTCGGTAACGCGGAGATGCTCCGCGCATTCGTCGCTCGAAGCGTCGCAGACGTTAAGGATAACGTCGGCCGCCGCCGCTTCCTCGAGCGTCGACAAAAATGCCTCGACAAGATGGTGAGGAAGCCGCCTTATAAGTCCTACCGTGTCGATAAGCATTATTTTCCTTCCGCTCGGCAGCGTCAGCGCGCGCGCCGTCGGGTCGAGAGTTACAAAAAGCTTGTCCTCCGCGAGGACGTCGGCGTTTGTCAGCGCGTTCATAAGAGTGCTTTTTCCGGCGTTTGTGTAGCCGACTATCGCCGCAGTCGTCACTCTGTCCTTGACGCGCCTTTCGCGCATCAGAGAGCGTCTCTTTTTGAGCGCTTCAAGCTCGTCCTCAAGCTTTTTTATCCTCCTGCGGATATGGCGCTTGTCGGTTTCGAGCTTTGTTTCTCCGGGGCCTCTCGTGCCTATTCCGCCGCCGAGGCGCGAAAGCTGAACGCCCTTGCCGCCGAGGCGCGGAAGGGTATATTTGAGCTGCGCGATCTCGACCTGGAGCTTGCCCTCGCCGCTTCTCGCATGGGCGGCAAATATATCGAGGATGAGCGTAGTCCTGTCGATCACCCTGACGTCGGTCAGCTCCTCAATGTTTCGCTGCTGTGAGGGCGTCAGCTCGGAATCGAATATCAAAAGGTCGATATCGTTGTCGGCGCAGTAGACGCGAAGCTCCTCGAGACGGCCTCTTCCGACGAACGTCGCGGCGTTAGGTGTGTCGCGCTTTTGCGACATTACGGCGACGACCTCTGCGCCCGCCGTTTCGGCAAGCTCCGAGAGCTCGTCAAAGGAGCTGTCGACGTCGTATTCGCCCGTATCTATGTTGACAAGTACGGCGCGTTCCGCCCTTTCGTCGTTTTCGATATTTTCCATATATCAGCCGTCCGATCTTTAAAACTTCATTGTTAAACTGCACTGCGCGGACATTTTCGTGACCGCGCAGTAATACATAAAATATCAAAATCCGTTTGGATTGTTTTTTTGCCAGCGCCATGTGTCCTCGCACATCTCCTCGATGCCTCTTTCGGCTTTCCAGCCGAGTTCGCGCTCCGCCTTTGAGGCGTCGGAGTAGCATGTCGCGATATCTCCAAGACGGCGCCCGTCTATCACATAATTTATTTTGATCCCGTTTACCTTTTCAAAGGCGTTAATGAGCTGAAGAACGCTTACGCCGTGTCCCGTTCCGAGGTTATAGATATCGACTCCCGTTTTTTCGAGGATATGTTGATACGCCTTGACATGTCCCACCGCGAGATCGACGACATGGATATAATCGCGGACTCCCGTTCCGTCGGGCGTGTCGTAGTCGTCTCCGTAGACGTGGAGGCATTTCAGCTTTCCGACGGCGACCTGTGAGATATAGGGCATAAGGTTGTTCGGTATGTCGCGGGGATTTTCGCCGATCCTGCCGCTCTTATGGGCGCCGATCGGATTGAAATACCGAAGAAGGCATATGCTCCAGCTGTTGTCCGCGGCGTAGATATCCTGAAGTATCTTTTCGATATAGAGCTTTGTCGTGCCGTATGGATTGGTCGTCCCGCCGACCTGCATGTCTTCTTTAAGCGGCGATATGTTGTTCATGCCGTAGACAGTGGCGGACGAGCTGAAAACGATCTTTTTACAGCCGGCTTTTGTCATCGCGTTTAAAAGCGATATGGTCCCGCCGATGTTGTTGTCGTAATATCTCAGCGGCTGTGAGCAGCTTTCGCCGACCGATTTAAGACCGGCGAAATGGATGACGGCGTCGACAGAGTTTTCGGAAAAAATCTTGTCGAGCTTTTCCGTGTCGCGGATATCGCAGTCGTATGTTTTGATTTTTTTACCCGATATTTCTTCGACGCGGCGTACAGCCTCGGGCGAAGAATTGACGTAGTTGTCGACGATTATCATATCGAGGCCGTTTTTGAGCAGCTCAACGCATGTGTGCGACCCGATATACCCGGCGCCGCCGGTGACTAAAACAGACATTTTGAAAGTACCCCCAATTTATTCGAGCTCGACAGTGTAAGAACGGAAATATACGCTGAGAAGCTTTGAGTTGTAGTCGATCGCGTGGAAGACAGAGCCGTCCGAGGCGTGAAATGCGGTAAAGCCCTCTGTTTCGATGTAGTCCTTGCCGACGTTTCGGGTGAACGCGACGCGCGTCCTGCCGCTGATTGTGTTTACGGCGTAGACGTTCCTTGTCGCACCGTCGGTTCTTGTGTCGGAAGAGAGGTAGAGAGTGCCGTCGTAAAATTCGCCGTCCTGGACTCTTTCGAGATCGTCGACTCCGAGAACGGGGATCTCCTTTACGGGAGCCATCGTACTGTCGATATCGAATTGATATATCGACGTCGCTTTATCCCACGTAGCGGTAAAAAGCTGTCCCGTTTTTCCGTTGACGGCTACCCACGGGACGCCGCTCGGAAACCAGCTCGTCGGAAGGTCGTAATGTGTGACGTAGGAGAGAGTGTCGGCGCTGAATACGACGATACAGGGATACATCCGCTCGTCGTCCTCAACGGCGGCGTAGATCTTTCCGTCGTAGTAGCTTATCCCTCCGATATGGTTGTTTCCGCGTTTTTTAAGCTCCTTCGGGAGAGGATTTGTCACGCGTTTTATTGATTTTTTTGTTTCGGGATCGAACTTCGCGAGCGCGGTAAAACCGACTCCGGTCATAGACCCGCTCGTATAAAAGATCTTTCCGTCGGTCGTAAGACCCTGACCGGCATACGCCGCTTCGGTGAAGAAAAGCTTCTTTTCGCTTATCAGCGTAGATGTGCTCGTATTTCCTGCGCCGGTATCGAAAATGATGGTAAAAAACAGTACGGCGGCGGTGAAATACTTCGGAAACTGTTTAAGGAAACCGAGTATTTTTGTAAATATCGGCTTTATTTTGTCGGCTGTTTTGCCCCAGTCGATATCTTTTATATTGTCGATCATCTTGCCGAGATCAAAGTCCATTTTTGTTCCCCTTTATAAAGACATAAAGACGTAAATCATATCCTTTCGGAAAGGACTTCTCTTTCGTATTTTTCGACCTCTCCGAACCATTCGTCGCCCGAGGGCGCGTTCTCTCTCTTACAGAATTCGTCCCAAACGTCGGCGAACGGATAGAATTTAAGCTCTTCGTTCATGTAAAGAAGCTTTGAAAAGTTTCCGCTGTCCTGAAGCTTTTTAAGCTCGGCGTTCGGCATAAGGAGCGCGTAGAGAAGCGCCTTTTGCATGTTGCGCACGCCCGTTGCCCATGCCGCAACGCGGTTTATCGAAGCGTCAAAGTAGTCGAGACCGATCATGACTCTTTCGAGCGCATCGTTTCTTACGATCTCCTTTGCGATCTCCTTCAGCTCGTCGTCAAAGGTCACGACATGGTCGCTGTCCCAGCGCACTCCGCGCGTCACGTGAAGCGCTATCTTATCGGCGAAAAGGAGCATCGAGGGGATCTTGTCGGAAACGATCTCCGTCGGATGGAAATGGCCGTTGTCAAGAAGACATATGCAGTCGTTCTTCGCGGCGTAGTTCATATAAAATTCATGGGAGCCGACGGTATAGCTTTCGACTCCTATACCGAAAAGCTTTGACTCCACGGTGTCGATAAGATATTTTTTATCTATCTTTTCGGCGAGGATCTCGTCGAGGGAGTCCTTGAGCCTCTTACGCGGGCCGAGTCTGTCCGCCGGCACGTCCTTAAGTCCGTCGGGTATCCATATGTTGTTCATACAGGGGATACCGAGCTCGCGGCCGAAATATTCGCCGACACGGCGCATGGCGATACAGTGCTCTATCCAGAAGCGCCTGATATTTTCATCGGGGCTCGAAAGCGTAAGGCCGCTCGACGCCATGGGATGTGAAAAGAGAGTGGGGTTGATGTCAAGGCCGAGACCTCTCTTTTTTGCGAACTCCACCCATTTTTCAAAGTGCTTCGGCTCGAGCTTGTTTCTCTCGACAGGCTCGTCCGTCACGGCGTAAATGGCGTGTACGTTGATCTTGTGTTTGCCGGGCACGAGCGACAGGAGCTTGTCGATATCGGCGGTAAGCTCTTCAAAATTCTTCGCTCTGCCGGGATAGTTGCCTGTGGCGGCGATACCTCCGGAAAGCTCGCCGTCGGAGCATTCAAAGCCCTTGACGTCGTCGCCCTGCCAGCAGTGTATGGATATTTTTACCTTTGAAAGCGCTTCGATGGCTTTTTCGGCGTCTACTCCGAGACGTGAATATTTTTCCTTTGCGTAAGAATATCTTTCCATAAATTACTCCTTTTTATTGATCGTTTTCGATCGTTTCACAAAAGTTTTTTATATCGGGAGAGGATATCCACATATCCTCGTATTTCATGCCGGCTATTGATTCAAGCGTCTTTTTGTCGTCGTCGCCTACCGTGACGAAACCGTTCTTTTTCTTTTCGCTGATTACCGCCTTTATCATCTCGTGGTCGCTCTTGTTCATTTTATATTTGAATATGGAGATGAACGAGATAACGGTGCATATAACGGGGATGACGATATATGTTATCCTTAAACCGAGGATGCCCTTGGCGGTCTGATCGAGCGTTCCCTTGCCCGTTTTAAAGTCGAACGCGGAGAGGATAAAGCCGGTGAACGCCGACATAAAGCCGTTTACCGTCTTTTTGATAAGTGAATTGAAGGTGCCGATAAGGCCCTCGCGCCTGCGTCCCGTTATAAGCTCGTCGACGTCCGTGACGTCGGGCTGGATATTGGTCGAGACGAAGCCTATGCCTGCGTAGCCGACGTAATAGAGTATCACCGCGACAAAGAGCAGTACCGTCCCGAACGTGCCGGAGGTGGGCGTTATAAGTAAATTCAGAAGGATGCCGACTATCATTACGGGAGCTAAGAGAAGACCGCACTTCTGCTTGCCGAATTTTTTGGTGAGCCAGAAGTTGAGAGGGAAGGTGGAGGCCTCGGCGACGCCGGCGACCGTCATGATTATATTGTACCGCTCCTGTCTTTGGGCGATATAGCGGATGAAATACTGGTTTGAGTTATTGTAAAAGCCTCGCGCCATCATATAAAAGAGGCTGATAACGAAATATTCCCTGAACGACTTGTTTTTAAAGACGTATTTATATTCCGTCATGAGTTCCTTAACGTTAAGCTCGGGCAGCTCCATATCGAGAGACGACGGCTCCCGCGTCGTTTTGAAGGTTATCAAAAGCGGGAGAGAGAACCAGAGGCAGAGGATAAGTCCGAGTATCATGAATTTAAGGCGCATACCGGAATTGAGTATCTCCATATCGGAAAAGCCGAGAGAAAACGAAACGAGGATAAAGGACGACACCATGCCGACGGAATTCATGATATATTCGATAGATTTGTATTGCGTCCTGAGGAAGTATTCGGGCGCCAGCTCCGGCAGCATCGCCGTATGCGGCACGCAGACGAGCGTATAAGCGCCGTTAAAGAACATGTATGCGCCGATGTAGTAGATCATCGTGAGCGTGGGATTTCCTATAGAGGATATGCCGAAGGAATTCCACATCATGAAATACGAAAGGGCTATCGGGATAACGCCCCAAAGGAGATAACGCCTGTGACGTCCGTATTTTGAGCGCGTCCTGTCGGTTATTATGCCCATAGCGGGGTCTGTAACGGCGTCCCATATCTGGGCAAAAAACATCACGAGGCCGGCCTGTCTTACGTTCAGCCCCTCGACCTCGGTAAGAAAGGAGATAAAGTAAAGGCTGATGATATATCCGCTTCCGCCGAAAAGGATGCTTGCGGAGTTATATCCGAGCATCGGCAGGATAGCTTCCTTGAAGCTGCCCTCTACGCCGACGGCGCGTTTTAACGCATCGCCTATCTTTTTTCCTCTTTCACTCATTTTTAAACACCCGCCGATATATTTTGATCGGTATCCGTCCTTAAAAAGCGCTCAAAAAGCCGAAAGCGCTTTTTTCACCAAGCTACATTGTAATATTTTTACATGCCCCGTGTCAACAAAAAAATGTATTTATTTTAACGCTTATCTCAGAGGCGGGAGACATTCGAGAAGGGCCATGCTGCCGGACATCTCGAAATCCTCACATGCGGCGGGGACAAAGAGGCAGTCGCCGCTTCTGACGCTTATCCCGTCAATCGTGCCGTTTCCCGATATCACGGCGAGGGCGGAGGGGGAACCTGTGTTTTTGCGGAGATATTTTCCTGATATATCGAGCCTTATAAGCGAGAAGCAGGGGGTGCGCTCGTATGAGATAAGACATGTTTTTTTGTGGACGTCGTCGCTCTCCGTCTCTTTCGGGATGAGCTTGAATTTTGCGAGAAGCTCCGGCTCGGTGTGCCTTACATAGTGGAAGCAGTCGAACATTTTATCAAAGCCCAATCCCATATGACAGAGAAAGTCAGGCAGCTTTTCGCCGAGAGTGTTGCATTTTTCGAGGCTTATCGTGTAGTCGGTCGGCTCCTGTATTTCAAGGAGAAAACAGCCGGGGCCGATGGCGTGGGGCGTGCCGCCCTCTATTATGAATACGTCGCCTTTTTTGACGGGTATCTTATGCATGAGCGACGCCATCCCCGGGATATCCTGCTTGTCGAAAAGCTCCCGGAGGCTTTCTTTTGTGACGTCTTCCTTAAAGCCCAAAAGGATATACGGCTCTTCGCCGTTTATTTCCCTCCCGTCGAGGATATACCACGCCTCGGTCTTTCCGTAGTCGGAATGAAAGAGGTTTTTCGCGGCTGTCTTATCGGGATGCACCTGCGCCGGAAGCCTTTCCGCGGCGTCGAGAAATTTTGTGAGAACGCCGAAATTGACGCCGAATTTTTCGATATGATCCTTTCCGAGAAAGCTTTCGGGATCGGCTTCTATCATGTCCTTCAGATAAGAAACGGAGCCGTCGGCATTTTCCGTGCGGCTCAGTCCCTCGCGTTCGACGGCGCCGTCATGAGGAGGATTGTTTGCGGGGACGACAGATGCGAGCCAGTCCTCGGGATAATATCCGTCCCTT
>JAILLJ010000046.1 GCA_024693205.1 Clostridiales bacterium
CGACAGCCTTATCCGCGAAAAGCTTTCGGGCGGAGTGACATACGCCGTAGCGCGAGAAAAGGCCGTAAAAGAGATCGCCGGAAAAAACGTCGCGGGCGTACTTAAAAATCCGAACGACACCTTAGCGGCGGAATATATGGCGGCGTTCGGAAGACTCAAAAGCGAAAAAAAATATCTCGCCGTCAAACGGCGCGGCGCGGGACATGATATGTCCATTCCCGATGAAGGGTATCTAAGCGCGTCTGGCATAAGAGAGTTTATTTTAAAGGGCGACGGCGGCTGGGAAAGCTTCGTGCCCGAAACGACGAGCGAGATCATTTTAAGCGAGATCGAAAAAGGACGCGCGCCGGTAAGATATGAAAGGCTTTACACATCCGTGCTCGCTGCTTTGAGGACTGCGGAGCCGGACGAAATAAAGCGCCTCCCCGATATTTCCGAGGGGCTTGAAAACAGGATATCCGACGCGGCGAAAAAGGCCGTGTCGTTCGGCGACTTCTTATCATACGCAAAGACGAAGCGCTATACCATGGCGAGGATAAAGCGTATCGCGCTCCACGCGTTTTTGGGGATAACCGACGAAATGCAGAGAGAGGAGCCGCCTTATATCCGCGTTCTGGCGTTTAACGACAGGGGCAGAGAAATTCTGCGAAAAGCCAAAGATACAGCTTCCTTGCCTGTGATCATGCGGAGTGCGGATATCGAAAAAGCAGGCGAAAAGGCAAAAGCCGTATTCAAGGCCGAAAACAGGGCGTCGGATATTTATTCTCTTGCCATGCCGAATGTTCTTCCCTGCGGAGAGGAATACAGGTTCAATGTGATCCGGGATCATAATATTTTTTGAAGGAAGAAGGAGCAAGAAAGATGAAGATAACATATTACGGAACTGCGGCGGCGGAGGGCGTGCCGGCCTTGTTCTGCTATTGCCCGCTTTGCGAAAGAGCGCGCGCCGAGGGAGGAAAAAACATCAGGACGCGTTCGCAGGCGCTTATAAACGACGATCTCCTGATCGACTTCCCGCCCGATACATATATGCATGAGCTTTTCTACAACATGCCTCTGAGAGATATTGAAAATATATTGATAACACACGGTCACAGCGACCATCTTTATCACAAGGAGCTTGAAAATTACCGCCCTCCTTTCGCGAGAAACAGGGAAAACCTGCCTGTGGTCAAGGTATATTCCTCACATAAGACGGCAAGGGAGCTTATGGAGATACTTTATAACGACCGCAGCTTCGGAAGAGGCTTTGTCGAACAGCGCGTTGTCGAAAAATTCAAGCCCTTCAATGTCGGAAAATATACCGTAACGGCGCTCGACGCCGACCACGCGAAGGAGCTTGAGCCGCTTATCTATCTTATCTCGGACGGCGAAAAAACGCTCCTTTACGCCCATGACACCGGAGATTTCCCGGAAAACACGTGGAAATATCTCGAATTCAATAAACCTCATATAGATTTTGCCTCTCTCGACTGCACTCACGGCATATGTCCGGGCAAAAGCGGTCATATGGGGCTTCCCGCCGATATCGAGGTCAGAGATAAGCTTAAGGAGTTAGGCTGTGCCGACGACACGACGGTATTCTGTATAAATCATTTTTCACATAACGGACTTCTGACATATGACGAAATGAAGCCGGTCGCGGAAAAAGAGGGCTTCATAACGTCGTATGACACGATGTCGGTCGAATTCTGAAACGGGGGAGACTTATGTCCGATAAAAGGCATGACGCCCGCGACCTGATTTTCGGCACGGACTGGTGGACGGATTGCGACGACGTCGCGGCGCTCGACATACTTTTAAAGGCGCATAAAAAGGGAATGATAAACCTCAGATGCGTCGGGATAAATTCCGTAATGGAATATTCCGCTGCGTCGGTCGACGCGCTTTGCGAGAGCGAAGGCGTTTTTGTTCCGATAGGCGTCGATAAAAGCGCCGTGCGCGACGGAAACGAATGTAAATATCAGAAGGCGCTCGCGTCCTATTCGACGAAAAAGCCTTCAATATCCGACTGTCCGGACGCATATAAGCTTTATCGCAAGGCGCTCTCCGAGTCAAAGGGCGGAGCGGTCATAGTCGAGGTCGGCTTTCCCCAGATCATCGCGGAGCTTCTCAGATCGCCTCCCGACGAGATAAGCCCGCTTGACGGAAAAAGCCTTGTGAGCGAAAAGGTATCGGAAATACGTCTTATGGCGGGACGCTGGGATACCCCGAACGGGCGCGAATATAACCTTTGCGCATATCCGGTGAACGCCGAGGCGGGGAGTTATATATGCGAAAACAGTCCCGTGCCGCTGGTATTTCTCGGGTTCGAGGTCGGATATGAAGTCATTACGGGAAAAGATCTTCCGTCCGAAGGTCTTGTGGGTCTTTCGTTTGAGCTTAAAAACGGCTCAAGAAGAGGGAATCCCTCGTGGGACCCGATGACGGCGCTTGCCGCCGTTATAGGCGACGACGAAAAGGCGGGCTACAGGCGAGTTTACGGGAAGGCGTCGGTCGATCCCGGGACGGGCGAAAACAACTTTACCGAGGACGAAAACGGCAGCCACTGCTATCTCATAAAGACAATGCCCGACGAATACTACGCAACCGAAATAGATAAGATATTAAAATTATAACATCAAAGGGTCTGTCGCTGAATGCGACAGACCCTTTAAAAAATCTGTTTGGTATTTTGTTTTATCTGTTTTCACCTGAGGGCTTCATGATGGTATAATGCGCTATCCTGCCGGAGGAATGGCCGTTGCAGCCCGCCATATATTTGCTCTTAAAGTGTCTGACGCTTTTTGAATCAAAGAATTCGTCGGCCTTGAGTATTTCGTCGGCAAGCTCCGCCGAGTCGCCGACAAACGGGCCGGGTATCTCCTCCTCGTGCTTGAGCGAGAGGTCATGCTCGCGCCTGTAGACCTTGATATCAAAGGCGTAGAAGAATATCGGACGCTCCAAGAGGGAGTAATCGAAGATGAGCGACGAATAGTCCGTGACGAGTATATCCGCGGCGGCGAGAAGCACGTCGTCGGGGACCGTCGGCGGGACGTCAAATACAAAGTCGCCGAGGAAAGCCTTGAAGTATTCTATTTTTCTCTCGACGTCATAGACCTCCTGAGACAGCCTGCGGATGATGATATAATTTTCGCCGAGCTGTCTTTTGAGCATCATATAGTCGGGAGAAGCGCAGATCGCGCGGTCGGTGTCGCTGCTGCCTCTCGGATCGGGGGCGTAAAGTATTATCTTTCTGCCGTCGATCCTGCTGCTGAGATTGGGGATGCTTTTTATGACCTTGGCTCTTGCGGAGCCCAAAAAGCTTTTGTCAAAATAGACGTCTGTCTTCGGACAGCCCCACGCGTGAACGATCTCTTCCTTACATTTTAAAGCGGAGGCAAAGATGGGCTTCACCGCGTCCGAGGCTACCGAGACGGCGGTATACGTCGAATGAAGCGGATATTTGTCGATTATTTCGCGCTTTTTATCCCTGTGGGAATATTCGAGATAGCCCCATGAGGTCGTCGACGCGCAGAAATGCCAAAGCTGGATTATCTTTTGTCCCTTGCGCGGAGTTATCGCGTAGGCGGGCAGGAAGGTGTCGTCGATATAAAGGCACTTGCAGCGCCCGAAAAACGAAAACAGATTTTTATAGTATTCAAACTCCGCCTTCTTGTTCTTTTTTTCGGGGTTGGGATTTTCGTATTTGCCGATAAAAACGCATATATATTTTTTGGCCTTCAGGTAGTCGTAGACGGGCTGTAAATTGGCTGTCAGCACGCTCGAGGAGGAGCTTGCGAAGAGGGCAAGCTTTTCGTCGATATGCCCTCCCGAATATTTTTTATAAAGCGAAGGCCAAAGCTGCTTGAAGAGGTAGTCGTTGTGCGCCTCAACAGCTCTTTTTGCCTTGTTTTCACTTTCGATCTCGCGTTCGAGCTCGCGTCTCTCTTTTTTGGTATCGTATCCCATAAAACGCCTCCGATCTTTCCTTGCAGACTGTCTGTTTTTTAATACGGCATTGCGCAGGGCATTGTCGCGCCGTTTCCGTTTTCGTCGGGGAACGGGGTCGAGCAGTCGTTCCTGACGCTGTCCCTGTCCTCCTTGTTGCGGAAATCGGGAATACGGAAATTTTCTCCGTGATCGAGACAGCTTTTCCAGCCGAGTATCGCCGTTGCCGACATCGCCGCAGCGCGGTAAACGTCAAAGAACGGTTCTTTGTCATTGAGTATGCAGTCGACAGTGTTTTCGACTATCCAGAAATCTCCGCCGCCGTGACCTGCCGCGGCGGCTCTTTTTCCTTTTTCGCCGAAATCCGAAAGATCTGCCTTGATGACGCGGCAGTTCTCTTTCTCGTCGGCGGGCTTTGTATGTTCAAAATAATAGAGTCTTACTTCATCGGGTCCTATGTTGCCGCCCGATTCGACGCTCGCTATATCTCCGACGACGCGGTATCTGCTGTAGTCGCTCGCCATGCCGGTACAGCCGGTGAAGCGCGCTATCATGCCGTTGTCCATCTCGCAGAATAGTATCGCAGTTCCGTCGCAGTTTTTGCGCGCAGTGTTTTTTTCGAGAAGCTTTGAGTGTACGGAGCGCGCCGAAACGTAGCGCGGCATACTGTCGGACATAAACATAAGAGGGCCGAACGCGTGAGTCAGATAATATGTTCGCGGCATCCAGGCTCTCCAGTGGTATTTTCCGGGCGTGAGCCTTGCGAGATCCTCGTTACTGCCGGAATGGTTGTATTCCCCTTCGGCATAAAGGAGCGTTCCGAGCTTTCCGCTTTTTACGATCTCGTTCATCTTGAGATTTGCCGTCATGAACGGATAATTTTCGGCGAGGATATATTTTCTCCCCGTGCGCTCGACGGCTTCGACAAGGTCGACGCATTCTTTAAGCGTCCCGGCGGCGGTACATTCGCTCAGGACGTCCATGCCCGCCTCCATCGCCTTCACGGCGTAAGGCGCGTGCTGATGGAAGAAGTTAGCGAGAAACACGAGGTTCATGCCGTTTTTCCTGCCGTATTCGAGAAACTCGTCAAATTCCGTGAATTTCGCCGTGTCGCCGAAGCGACCGTCGGCGTCATTTTCCGTCACGTTCAAAGATTTATCGCAGACCGCGACGACCTCGCAGTTTTCGTTGTTGTTAAAGAGCGAATAATAGTCGCCTCCGCGTCCCGTTCCGAAGATACCGACCTTAAGAAGAGCCATGAAAAATTCCCCTTGTAAAAATATACAATTCATTATAGCGTATTTTGTCTGAAACTGCAATAGCGAATTTCAGGCGGAGCAGACATACAAACTGCACAATACAACATGAAGAATTTTGTTAATATTTGATTGTTCTTTTTTTGTGTTTTATAATGATTTTTAGTAAAAGGTGTGATATAATACTTTAGGATTATACTATTTTTGTTTAGTCTTAACAAAAGTTTTTATCGGAAGAGAGAAATGTATGTTTGAACAGGTCATCAATGTCGAGCGGATGGAGCATGCCGTCAGCCTTTTCGGGAGCTTCGACGAAAACGTTAAACAGATCGAAAAGGAATTTAATGTCAGCATCATCAGCCGCGGCTCCGAATTAAAGGTCGTGGGAGACGTCGAGGACGTTTCAAAGGGAGTCAGGGCATTAAACGGACTGCTTACGCTTATAAACAAGGGTGAGGAGCTGAGCGAACAAAACGTGAGATACGTCCTCTCTCTTGTAAACGAGGGCAGCGACGACAAGCTGTCTTCCATTTCGTCGGACTGTATCTGCATAACCTCCCGTGGAAAACCGGTCAAGGCCAAGACGCTCGGCCAAAAAAAATATATCGAAGCCATAAAAAACAATACGATAACGATAGGCGTCGGCCCCGCGGGAACGGGAAAGACATATCTTGCCGTCGCGATGGCGGTCAGCGCGTTCAGATCAAAGGACGTGAACAGGATAGTTTTGACGCGTCCGGCAGTCGAAGCGGGAGAGAAGCTCGGATTTCTTCCAGGCGATCTTCAGCAAAAGGTCGATCCCTATCTCCGCCCGCTTTACGACGCGCTGTTCGACATGCTCGGCAGCGAAAACTTCCAAAAAAATCAGGAGCGCGGAAATATTGAGGTCGCGCCCCTTGCGTATATGAGAGGAAGGACTCTCGACGACAGCTTTATTATTCTTGACGAGGCACAAAATACGACGGCGGAACAGATGAAGATGTTTTTGACGCGTCTCGGCTTTAACTCAAAGATGGTCGTCACCGGCGATATAACACAGATAGACCTTCCCGACGGAAAAAGATCGGGACTTGTCGAGGCGGTAAAAATACTTAAAAACATCGACGATATCGAGACAGTAAGATTCAACGAAAAAGACGTTGTAAGACACAGGCTCGTTCAAAGCATAATCAAGGCTTACGAAAAGCATGAGGAGGAAAAAAAGAGAAAATGAGCGATAAGGTTAAGGTGATCATCTCAAACGATCAAAAGGTCGCAAAGATACCGACGGGGGTGCGTATGCTCGTGCGCCGCTGCTGTACGGCTGTGCTTGTAAACGAAAAATTCAAGGGCCCGGCGGAGATCAGCGTTCGGTTCGTCGACGACGACGAGATACAGCGCCTCAACAGGGAATACCGTCAGGTCGACAGCAGTACGGACGTTTTGTCGTTCCCGCTCGGCATCGACGGAGTATACGATATAAACAACGACACGGGCGCGCAGGTGCTCGGCGATATAGTTATATCCATTCCCCACGCGATAGCGCAGGCGGAAAAATACGGTCATTCCTTCCAGCGTGAGATCGCGTTTCTTACCGTTCATTCGATGCTCCATCTTCTCGGCTATGACCATGAGAACGGCGGCCTCGAAAGCGTCCGCATGAGAGAAAAGGAAGAAGAGGCGCTCACACAGCTCGGTCTCAAGCGCAACGAGAGCTATTATATGGGAGACGAGTAAGAGGTATTTTCCGATGAAAGAACTCGGCAAAAGCTTTGTCTATGCCTTTAAGGGCATAGCGTACTGTATAAAAAACGAGCGCAATATGCGGATACATTCCGTCTTTGCCGTATATATGTTCAGTTATCTTCTGATCTATGATTTTTTTGAGATAACAAGGACGCAGTTTGCCGTTCTCGCCATGGCGACGGGAGCGGTTTTTGCGGCCGAGGCGATAAATACCGCCGTTGAAAACGCCGTCGATCTTATGGAGACAAAATACAATAAATTCTGTAAGGCGGCAAAGGACGCCGCGGCGGGAGCCGTGCTTATTCTGGCGATAACGTCCGTTGCCGTAGGGATAATAATAATGTACCAGCCCGAAGCGTTCAAAAAGCTTTTTGAGTACTACAGACAAAAGCCCCTTATGCTCGCGGTTCTTATCCTGAGCGTCGCTTTGAGCTGCGTTTATATTTTCGGGATAAAGCCCGATAAAAAAGAACAAAAGGGTGACCTAAAATAAAACCGAAAGGCGGATACGCTTAATGACAAAGACAGCGTTCATCGCTATTGTGGGATGTCCCAACGTAGGAAAATCGTCGATCCTAAACAGGCTCCTCGGCGAAAAAATTGCCATAGTATCGGATAAACCCCAGACGACGAGGACAAAGATAACGGGGATACTGACCGAGGGCGAGACACAGCTCGTGTTTACCGACACGCCCGGCATCCACCGCCCGCGGACAAAGCTCGGCGAAAAAATGGTAAAGGCGATCGACGACAGTATTTCGGGCGTCGACGCATGTCTTTTCGTCGTCGAGCCGGCGGGAGAGATACGCGAAAAAGAATATGAGCTTATAAAAAGATTTAAGGAAGAGAAGATCCCTGCCGTTCTTGCCATCAACAAGACGGACAAGATACAAAATAAAGAAAACCTAATTTTAAGGATAGCCGAATTTTCAAACCTCTGCGATTTTGAGGCGGTCGTGCCCGTTTCCGCGCTTAAGGGAGACAACCTCGACGCGCTGAAGGATGAGCTTATGAAGCTTGCCGCGCCGTCGGTGCATTTCTTCCCGGACGACACTCTCACCGATCAGCCCGAAAGAGTCCTGGCTGCGGAGATCATCCGCGAAAAGATGCTTCGGATGCTCGACAAGGAGGTCCCGCACGGCATAGCCGTCTCAATCGAAAAGATGCATGAGCGCGAAGACAGCGACATAACCGATATCGAAGCTGTCATCTACTGCGAAAAGGAGAGCCATAAGGGTATAATAATCGGCAAGGGCGGAGAAACGCTTAAAAAAATATCTACCCGCGCGAGGGAGGATATGGAGAAGTTTTTCTGCTGCCGGATAAATTTAAAATGCTGGGTCAAGGTCAAAGAGGGCTGGAGAAACAGAGAAGGTCTTATTCATAACTTCGGCCTCGACGAATAAATATTTCCACACATAAACATCTTTTCCGGGGATAATTTATTTAACGGAGTGATGTTTATGCAAAACGGCGACAGCGAGTGGGAAACATTTTTAAGGACGGGAAAGATAGCCGATTATCTCGCTTATAAAAGGCGGATATCGACTGAGGCGACGAGGATATACGACGCGTCGGAGCGGCTGAAATTCCCGTCGGAGGAAAAAGATGAAGCTGAACACGGAAGGCATAGTGATAAGGGAAAACGAGACAGGTGAAAACGACAGGGTAGTAACACTCCTGACAAAGGACGCGGGCGTCATAAGAGCTTTTGTCAGGGGTGCTAAAACTGTCAGGAACCGCAACATGAGCGGGACACAGCTTTTCGGGTATTCAAGGCTATCGGTCTATCGCGGAAGGGACGCCTATACGGTCGACGACGCGCAGCCGATAGAGGTGTTTTTCAAGCTCCGCGAAAACATAGAATACCTCTCCTTGGCGCAGTATTTCTGCGAGCTGTTCGCATTTTTCGCGCCGACCGAGGAGAGCGCCGACGACTATCTGAGCCTTCTGCTTAACGCTCTCTATCTCCTTTCAAACGGGAAGCGACCGCAGCCGCTCATAAAGGCGGTGACGGAGCTTCGCGTTCTGTGCCTTTCGGGTTATATGCCCGATATCGTCGCCTGCGGGGAATGCGGAAAATTCAGCGACGAAACGATGTATTTCGACTGCGAAAACGGAAAGCTCTTTTGCTCGGAATGTAAAGGCTCCGGACGCGCGATAAACATGGGCGTCGTCACGGCATTAAGGTACATATGCTATTCGGAGCCTAAAAAAATATTCAATTTCACCCTTTCGGACGAGGGGCTTAAAAAGCTTTCCGAGCTTACCGAAACATATATGAAGGTACACGCCCAAAGAGGCTTCAAGACTCTCGATTTCTATAAATCGCTTTTACCGTAAGAACGACGAGCGAAAGGATTGATGATATGCTGAACAGACACCAAAAGGCGCTCGAGCTTGACAATGTGCTCGAACGGCTTTGCGAATACGTCTCCTGCGAGGACGCAAAAACTCAGATAAGGGAGATCGTTCCCGAAAAAAACGTGGACATGGCAAGGGCGCTGATGTCTCAGACGCGCGACGCTCATATGCTTCTTGCGAGGTTCGGCGGCCCGTCCTTCGGAGGACTTAAAAACGTCAACAACGCTTTGAGCCGCGCAGACGCGGGGAGCGTTCTCAATATGCGTGAGCTTCTCGATATCTCCGAGGTGCTCCGCGTCATAAGGGGCCTTTCACAGTGGAGGGACTCAAACTCCGGAGTGGAAAGCGTGCTCGATTCGCTTTTCGGCGCGCTGACTACAAATAAATATCTTGAGGACGCGATAAACTCCGCGATCATCTCCGAGGAGGAGATGGCGGATACGGCGTCGCAGGAGCTTTATGACATAAGGAGAAAGATACGGGTCCAGGAATCGACCATCCGCGACAGGCTCGAAAGGATGACGCATTCCCAATCGTATTCAAAATATCTTCAGGACAACATAATCACACAGAGAAACGGCAGATACGTAGTGCCTGTTAAGAGCGAATACAGGTCGGAGGTGCCGGGACTCGTTCATGACACATCGTCGAGCGGCGCCACGGTATTTATCGAGCCGATGGCTGTCGTTGCGGCAAATAATGAAATAAAGGTGCTGCAAAGCGCAGAGCGCGATGAGATAGACAGGATACTTGCGGAGCTTTCCGCTTTGGCCGGCAGCTTTGCGGGAACGATAAAATCAAGCTATGAATGCGCCGTGGAGCTGAACATAATATTTGCGAAGGCCCAGCTTGCGTACGCCATGAGGGCGTCGGTACCGGAGATAAACGATACGGGGCTTATTGAGCTTCGCGCGGCGAGACATCCGATGATAGATACAAAAAAGGTTGTTCCGGTCGATATCCGTCTCGGCGGTGAATTCGATACACTCGTTATAACGGGACCCAACACGGGCGGAAAGACGGTGTCGATAAAGACGCTCGGACTTTTGTCGCTGATGGCGATGTGCGGACTTATGCTGCCGGTAAACGACATGAGCAAGGTCTCGGTATTTGACGAGGTGCTTGCCGACATCGGCGACGAGCAGTCGATAGAGCAGTCGCTGTCGACGTTTTCGGCGCATATGACAAATATAATAGATATAATCGACAGAGCCGATGAAAAAAGCCTTGTGCTGATCGACGAGCTCGGAGCGGGTACCGACCCGATAGAGGGCGCCGCTTTGGCGATGGCGGTGCTTGAAGCGCTGGCGTCAAAGGGTGCGAAAATAGCCGCCACGACACATTATGCGGAGCTTAAAGCGTACGCGCTCCAGACTCCGGGCGTCGAAAACGGCTGCTGTGAATTTGACGTAAAGACGTTGAGGCCTACATACAGGCTCCTGATAGGCGTACCGGGACGGTCAAACGCCTTCGCGATCTCCGAGCGGCTCGGTATGAAAAAGGAGATAGTCGAGAGGGCGAAGGAGCTTGTCAAGGATGAGAACGTTCGCTTTGAGGACGTCGTAGATAAGCTTGAGCTAAGCCGTCTCAATATGGAAAAAGAGCGTGAAAACGCCGAAAAAATGTCGAAAGAAGCGCTCGACGCCGTAAAGCAGGCGGAGCGGATACGAAAGGACGCCGAGGAGCAGCGCGACAGAGAGCTTGAAAAAGCAAAGTCGCAGGCGATGAAGATAACCGAGCAGGCGAGGCGGCAGGCGATGTCGCTCATA
>JAILLJ010000073.1 GCA_024693205.1 Clostridiales bacterium
TTTTGCCGGAATGGGCGGAACGCTTATCGTCGATATCCTGAAGGGCGCCGAATGGATAAAGGACAGAAGCAAGAGGTATATCTTCCAGCCGATGTCCCGTTCGGAGGACGTGAGGGAATATCTGACGGAAAACGGATTTGTAATAATACGCGAGGATGCATGCTTTGATGAATGCAGGCCTTATATCGCTTTTTGCGCGAGGTTTTCTCCGGAGGAGCAGACGCCTCAAAGGGAGTCATATAAATTCATCGGAGAGCTTTATAAATGCAAAAACGAAGCGGCGGCGTATTATTTTACAAAAAAATATCTCTATTTAAAGGAGCGCGCCGACGCGCTCGAGAGGGCAAACCTTTTGCCCGAAGAGGTCAGAATGATAAAAGCGGTTCTGCCCGACATCTACCCGCTGACAAGAAGGGTCGAGCAGTAAAACCTTGTTTTCGGCGGAAAGGAAAGAGGTAAATTCATGGTAACCGTAAAGGATGTATATGACTACATAGACACAATAGCTCCGTTTTCGGGTCAGCTTGATTTTGACAACAGCGGATTTCTTGTCGGCGACCCCGACAGGACGGTAAAAAACATCGCCGTTTCGCTCGATATCACGAGTGAGACTATTGCCGGAGCGCGTGAATGTCAGGCTGACCTGATGGTAAGCCATCATCCCGTCATATATAAGGCCAAAAAAAATATATTAAAGGGCGACCCGGTATATGAGCTTATTTCCTCGGGCATTTCGGCGATATGCGCCCATACGTCGCTCGACTGCGCCGTGGGCGGAGTGAACGACGTCCTCGCTGAGATATTCGGGCTCGAAAAGGTCGAGGCGTTGCCGACGAACGAGCTTCCGACGCCGATGATAAGGGTCGGATTTCTGCCTGAACCCTTGACGCCCTATGAGCTTGCGGCGACGGCTGCCGAAAAGCTCGGCTCGAGGCTTCGCTGGTGCGACGGAGGAAAGCCGATAGAGACCGTCGCGGTCTGCGGCGGGAGCGGCGGAAGTCTCGTAAACGATATGATAGAGCTGCAGATCGACGCGCTTATAACGGGAGACGCCGGTTACCATAACTTTTTGGACGCGGAGGAAAACGGACTTACGCTCATAGCGGCGGGACATTTTGAAACGGAAAATCCCGTTGTGCCCGTCCTCGCCGAAAAGCTGCGCTCACGCTTCCCCGACGTAACGGTAGCGGTTTTAACACAGACTGTCCAGGAAAAACGTCTTTAAAAAGGGCAACACCGCGCAAGTCGCGGCGCACGCCTTGCTTGAATATTGTTCCGTCATGCTGCACAAAAATCCCTTGACTTGCGAAAGCAAGCCTGCGGTCTTTTTGCACAACCTGACGAAAAATCTTGCTTCGCAATCCGCACGCCCCGATTGTGCGGTGTCACCCCAAAGAAACGGTTTAAAGAAAACATATGGAGGAGTTGCAATGAAAAAGCTCATCTGCATAGTCATGTCGGTCACGATCGCTCTTATGTGCGTTATGCCGTCGTTTACGGTGAGCGCCGTAAAAGACGAAAAGCCCGATCCGATAATCGTCGTCAGCGGCGTCGGAGCATGTCCGTTTTATATGGACGAGGGGACAGAAAACGAGAGGATAGCCTTCCCGCCTAAGGTCGACGTCGGCAAGATAATATTGAAGGTGCTTTTCGGCGTTTTCAAGGCGTTTTTGAAAAATGATTTCGACGTTTTCGCCGAAGCCGTAGGCGACGCCGTCTATGACGTTTTAGGCGAATTTGCGTGCGACGAAAACGGAAATTCAAAATACAACGTGACGCCTCAGCGGTTCCCGAAGTCGCAGGCAAACTACGACATGTATAAGACGACCGATTCCGCCGAGTACGGACTTATTCACTCGCTTGTCGATAAATTCGGCGGCGACAACGTTTATTTTTACAACTACGATTGGCGGCTCGATCCGCTCTCAAACGCGGACGAGCTTCAGGCGTTCATCAAAAACGTCTTAAAAGAAACGGGCGACAACAAGGTCGATCTTATACCGTGCAGCA
>JAILLJ010000076.1 GCA_024693205.1 Clostridiales bacterium
GACGTTCTTTCCGTTTCGGTCGGGAAGTCAAAGCCGCCGATAAATCCGTTAAGCTCAATGGAACAGACGTCTCCGCCTATCACCATTCCTTCATATATAAGCAGGTTTGCCTGTATGAAGGGGCTGTCGCATTTAGATGAAGACGCCGTTTTCTTCGCCCGATAGGCGTATAAAGATACGTCGAGGGCGAAAAAACGGCGAGAAAAGAATTATAATTCACAACCCATTTTTCTATATTAAAACGAAACAGGGCTGTTTTCCGAATTTCTCCGGATAAACAGTCCCTGTTTTTATTTATTCTTTTCGTTCTTCGCTAAATGCGACAGCCCCTAATTTTTTATGTTGTATGTCCAGCGTTTTACGCGCTTTCCCTTGTAAAGCGAGAGGTCGAGATCCTGATTTTTCTGTATCTCGTTATAGCTCTCGTATACATTGTCAAATTCCGTCGGGATGATTATTTCCGCCACCTCCGCGGGATCCTCGTCGATCTCCCAGCCGAACTGCGACAGGAACGCCGTTCTTTCCTCGCTGTTTCCAGCTTTCAGGCAAACAGCGCCGTCCTTTGCCGCGGGAGCGTCGTCTGCGGCGACGAATAAAAACGCGATAACGACAGCCGCGACAACGGCGATAAGGATAAAAAGCTTGAGTTTTGAAGATTTTACTGCATATACAAACATAAAATAACACCGCCGATAAGATTTTTTCAGATCGCCTTTTCAAGAGGTTCCCTTAATCTTATGCGCGGTGTTTTTAAAAATTACAGCTTCATATCGACGCAGACCGTCCCGGAGGGCGTTATGTCGACTATCCCGTAGTTCCCGTCCGCGACGGAGCCGGGATTAAAAATATAAAGTCCGTCCTCGTAACGATTCACAGGCGTATGGGTATGACCGTATAATACTATATGAGCGCCGAAGCCGCGCGCTCTGTAAAGAAGCTCGTAATCTCCGGATTTTACGCGCTCGGCGAAGCCGTGGGTACAGTAGATGTTTTTTCCTCCGACCGTCACAAGCTCGTACGGCGGAGCGTCCGACGCAAAGTCGCAGTTGCCGCGCACGCGGACGATCCTCATTCCCTTACAGAGCATCATACATTTTTCGAGATCTCTTTCGCCGTCTCCGAGGTGGATGAGCACAGAGGCGTTTTGCTGCATTTCGATCGCCTCTCTAAGCGAAAGATAATCGCCGTGAGAATCCGAAACAACAAGTATCCTCATACATAAGCGCCTCCTTACAAGGCTTTATTTTTTATCAAATAGCCCGATAAAATCGGTCGTGGCGACGTTTTTAAGGGGCAGACTGACCGGCCTTTTTTCGGCGGAGGATTTATATATCGCAAGCACGGCTTCGAGCGCTCTCTTTCCCGCGGCGGAATCTATGTAAGGCGCCCTGTCTGTTTTTATCGCCTCTATCATGTCGGTATAGAGCGACCTGTGGCCGAAGCCGTAGACGTTAGGCGGATTTTCGCCTATGCCGGTCTTGTGCGCCGTTTCGATGTCGTTTCCGTCGGAAAATCTCCATTCGTCTATTTTATTGACGCATGTGCCGCCTAATTTTGCAAATCCGTCCTGTCCGAAAAGGGCGAGCGTCTCTTCATAGTCGCCGCCGAAGGTGTTTACCGTCCCGTCGAGAAGGCCGTAGCTTCCGTTTTTAAAGCGTAAAACGGCAAGCCCGATATCCTCCCCCTCGATATAAGGATGGTTGAGGTTGTCGGTGACGCCGATCACCTCGGTAAGCTCGTCGCCCATCATCCAGCGGAGAAGGTCGATGGCGTGGATGCATTGATTCATCAGCGTTCCGCCGTCGTTCTTCCACGTTCCGCGCCAGTCGTCGTTTTTATAGTAGCTTTCGTCGCGCATCCAGCGGACGCTGACGGCGCCGTAAAACAGCTTTCCGAAGCGCCCTCCTAAAAGCGCGTCTCTCATATGCTGTACCGCGTCGTTGAAGCGGTTTTGGTGGTTGGCGCAGACCTTGACGCCGTTTCTATTTTCGGCTTCGATTATTTTATCGGCGTCTTCGATGGACATCGCCATCGGCTTTTCGATAATGACGTTACAGCCGGCGTTTATGCAGTCGACGGCTATTTTCGCGTGGGCGCCGCTGACGGTGGCTATTGCGACAAGCTCGGGCTTTTGATCTTCGATCATTTTCATATAGTCCGTATAACACGGGATATTATCGGACAGGCCCGTTTCGATCGCCTTCAGCCTTGCTTTACCGGGAACGATATCGCAAAGACCGACGATGTCAAGACCGTTGTCGACAGCCGCGTTAATGTGATTTACGGAAACACGTCCGCATCCTATCAGAGCGTATTTCATGGAAGCCCTCCGTAATATGCGTTATTATGCAGTTATTATGCAAATATTAAACGCTTTAACGGGAAAAATGTCAAGTCTTTGTTGAAATAAAAATAAAATAATAGTAGAATATTAAACAAGGTGGTGTTCGTTATGAAAAAAGTCGTTATAGTTCCCGATTCGTTCAAGGGAACGTTACAGTCGGCGGAGGTCTGTGAAATAATATCCGAAAGGGTCAAGGCGCATTTTCCGAGGTGCGAGATACTTTCGTTTCCCGTCGCCGACGGAGGCGAGGGGAGCACCGACTGCTTCCTTTCGGCTCTCGGCGGAGAAAAGATATATCTGACGGTCAAAAACCCTTACATGGAGGACATGACCGCGTATTACGGCCTCATAAATGACGGCACTGCGGCCGTTATCGAGATGGCTTCGGCGGCGGGACTGCCGCTTGTCGAGGGCAGGAAGGACCCGCTTAAAACGACCACCTTCGGCGTCGGACAGATGATCCTCGACGCCGCGAAAAGGGGATGCCGCGAGATAATAATCGGGCTCGGCGGGTCGTGTACGAACGACTGCGGGGCGGGAGCCGCCGCCGCTCTCGGAGTAAGATTTATAAATGCGGACGGAAAAGAATTCGTGCCGACGGGAGGAACTCTCTCAAGCGTCGCGCGGATAGACATGAGCGGCATGGCGAAGGAGCTTAAAAACATAAAGATCGTTTCCATGTGCGATATCGAAAACCCGCTCTACGGCGAAAAAGGAGCGGCATATGTTTTCGCGCCGCAGAAGGGAGCCGACGAAAACGCGGTAAAGTATCTTGACGACGGGCTAAGAAGCTTTTCGGACGTCATAAAAAGAGACGTCGGAAAGGACGTTTCAAAGATAGCCGGAGGCGGCGCCGCGGGCGGAATGGGCGCCGGCATGAGCGCGTTTTTTGATTCCGAGCTTAAATCCGGTATATCCGCCGTGCTTGACACGATAGGGTTTGACGAAAAAATAAAGGGCGCGGACGTGATCTTTACGGGCGAAGGAAAGCTGGACGCCCAAAGCATGGGCGGCAAGGTAGTGATCGGAGTTTCGAGAAGAGCCGAAAAACAGAACGTTCCGGTAATTGCCGTTGTCGGCGGAGCGGATGAAAACATCTCGGCTGTTTACGGCGAGGGAGTAACATGCGTCTTTACGATAAACAGACTGCCTGAGCCGCTTGAGAAAAGCCGTTTTAAATCAAAGGAAAATCTGCGTGAAACGGTCGACAATATTCTGCGGCTGATAAAGATAAAAAACACATAAAAGGTATTGATTTTATCAGTGATTTGAGTTATCCTATTTTTAATTGGATATATATGTTTTATAAAGGATGGTGTTTATGAAAGAGTTTATGGGCGAGGATTTCCTGCTTGACAGCGAGCCGGCAAAAAAGATGTTTGAGGCGGCAAAGGATATGCCGATTTTCGATTGGCATTGTCACCTGTCTCCCAAGGAGATCTATGAGAATAAAAAGCCGGCTGATATTGCCGAGCTTTGGCTTTCCGGCGACCATTATAAATGGAGGGTGATGCGTTCTTACGGGATCGACGAGCGCCTTATTACGGGCGAATCGACGGGCTATGAGAAGTTTTCGGCGTTTTCAAAGGCGATACCTTATTTCGTCGGAAATCCGATGTACCACTGGTCGCACCTTGAGCTTCAAAGATATTTCGATATTTACGAGCCGCTTTCCGAAAAGACGGCCGATAAGATCTGGAAGGAAGCCAACGAAAAGATCGAGGACGGCGGATTTAAGCCGCGCGAGCTTATAACGAGATCGAACGTCGTCTGCGTCTGCACCACCGACGACCCCGCCGATACGCTTGAGTACCATAAGCTGATGGCGCGGGACAAGAGCTTCAAATGCCGCGTGCTTCCGGCGTTCAGGCCCGACAAGGCGCTCAACGTCGAGCTTCCGACATTCCTTCCGTGGCTCCAGTCGCTCGAAAAGGCTGTCGGTGAAAAGATAGAGTCCTTCGCGGGACTCAAGGCCGCGCTCAAGGAGAGGATAATGTTCTTCGACGCCATGGGATGCCGCGCGAGCGATCAGTCGTTCTCATATATCCCTTACGAGCCGTCGGACGACATAGAGCTTGAGCTTATCTTCTCAAAGGTGCTCTATAAAAAGGAGCTTGAAAAGATCGAGGTCGATAAATACAGGACGGCGCTCATGACCTTCCTCGCCTGTGAATACGCCGAAAAGAATTGGGTCATGGAGCTTCATATCGGAGCGATGAGAAACAACAATTCTCTTATGTTCAAAAAGATCGGCCCCGATACGGGTTATGATTCGATAGGCGACGACCTTATCGCTTACCGTCTTTCGAGATTCCTCGACAGCGTGTCGTCGGCAAACAAGCTTCCGAAGACGATACTCTTTACATTAAATCCGATGTACAACTACGTCATAGGCGCCATGCTCGGAAACTTCCAGAATTCCGACGCCGAGAGCAAGATACAGTTCGGCTCCGCGTGGTGGTTCAACGACAACATAGACGGAATGGAAAAACAGATGAAGGCGCTCGGCAACCTCGGCTGTCTCGGTAAATTTGTCGGAATGGTCACGGATTCCCGTTCGTTCCTTTCCTACCCGCGCCACGAATATTTCCGCAGGATAATGTGTTCTCTTATAGGTAACATGGTCGAAAAGGGACTTTATCCGCCCGATTACGATATTTTGGCGGAGACGGCGCGCGATATCTCATTTAATAACGCGGAAAAATATTTCGGCTTAAAGCTTTGTTAAAAAAATCAGAAAGGCTTGATAAATATGGAATTGAAAACACCGCTTTACGACGTCCATGTTAAATACGGGGGCAAGATAGTTCCCTTCGGCGGCTACCTTCTTCCCGTTCAGTACGGCACCGGCATCGTTGCCGAACACATGGCGGTAAGGACAAAGGCAGGACTTTTTGACGTTTCACATATGGGCGAAGTCACCTTTGAGGGAAAGGACGCCCTGAAAAACATCAACATGCTCGTGACGAACGACTGCTCGGGCATGTACGACGGTCAGGTCAGATACAGCCCCATGTGCAACGAAAACGGCGGAGTCGTCGACGACCTGCTCGTTTATAAAAAGAACGACGAGAGCTATCTTGTCGTCATCAACGCCGCGAACCATGATAAGGACGTCGCTTGGATGAAGGCGAGAGTTTTCGGCGACGCGGTATTTACCGATATTTCGTCGTCAGTGGCTCAGCTCGCTCTCCAAGGGCCTGCGTCAAAGGATATTATTTTAAAGCTGACGGATGAAGCATCACTTCCTGTAAAGTATTACAGCTTTACCGAACATGTCGGCGTAGGCGGTATAGATTGCCTCGTATCGAGAACAGGTTATACAGGCGAATTCGGTTATGAGCTTTACACGAAGCCCGAAAACGCCGCCGATCTCTGGGAAAAGCTCATCGAAGCGGGTGCGGAATTCGGACTTATCCCTTGCGGTCTCGGCGCGAGAGATACTTTGAGGCTCGAAGCCGCGATGCCTCTCTACGGCCATGAGATGAACGACGAAATAACTCCGCTCGAAACGGGTCTCGGATATTTCGTAAAAATGACAAAGGACGATTTCATAGGCAAAGCGGCTATGGAAAATAAGGGCGAGCCGACGATAAAGAGGATCGGCGTCGAGCTCTGTGAAAGAGGCATCGCCAGAGAAGAGTGCAAGGTCTTTTCCTCCGACAAAGAGGTAGGACATATCACCTCCGGAACGATGTGCCCGTATCTTAAAAAGGCGGTTGGCATGGCGCTTGTCGATAAAGATATTTCCGAGGGCGACGAGCTTTTCGTCGAGGTACGCGGAAAAAAGCTGAGAGCCGAGGCTGTCGCGCTTCCGTTTTATAAAAGGACAAAATAAAATTTAAACTATATTTTTTTAAGGAGCAGAAAAAATGAGCGTAGAAAGAGATTTGTTTTATGCGGAAACACACGAATGGGTAAAGTATCTTGACGGCGGAAGGGCCCTTATCGGCATATCCGACCACGCGCAGGAGCAAATGGGCGACGTCGCGTTCATAAATCTTTGCGACGAAGGCGAGATCATCAGCGCGGGCGACGAGGTAGGCGATATCGAGTCAATAAAGGCTGTATCCGAGATCTATTCGCCCGTATCGGGAACTGTATCAAAGGTCAACGACGAGCTGCTCGAGGATCCGGCGGCGCTCAATTCCGACCCCTACGGCGCATGGCTTTTAGAGCTTGAGGGCGTCACAGAAAACAATTCCCTCATGGACGCGGACGAATACGAAAAATTCATTGAAGAAGAATAAAAAGAAAGGAAACGGTACCCGCTCTTTTGCGGAGTACCGTTACGGCTTTTAATATGTCATATGTACCCGGTACAAAACAAGAGCGAATGGAAATGTTAAGGGGTATCGGCATGACGGATATAGGCGATCTGTTCGCGTCGATCCCGGATGAACTGAAGCTGAAGGATAAACTTGATCTTCCCGACCCAAAAACCGAATTCGAGGTCATGGACGCTCTTTCGGCGGCGGCGGAACAAAACAAGATCTTCAAGTCGTGCTTCAGAGGCGCCGGCGCTTACCGACATTTTATACCGAGCGTCGTAAAAAGACTTGTTTCAAGGGAAGAATTCGTGACCGCCTATACGCCTTATCAGGCCGAGATGAGCCAGGGCGTATTACAGACGATATTTGAATATCAGACGACTGTCTGCGCGCTTACCGGGATGGACGTCTCCAACGCCGGCGTTTACGACGGAGCGCAGGCGGCGGCCGAAGCGGTCAAGATGTATAAGGACAAAAAAAGACAAAAGACCGTCGTCTCCGCGGCGGTAAGACCGATGACGCTCGAAACTATAGCGACTTACTGTAATTCTGCGGGAACGTCGCTTGTCGTCGTTCCGACAAAAAACGGAGTCACCGATATCGACGCTTTAAAGGCGGCGCTTGACGGAGACGCGGCGAGCTTTTATTTTGAACAGCCGAATTATTACGGCTTAGTCGAAAACGCGGCGGAGATCATCGACGCGGTACATGCTGCCGGAGCTAAGGCGATAATGGGATGCGAGCCCGTTTCGCTCGCTCTTTTAAAGACGCCCGCCGAATACGGCGCAGACGCCGCTGTCGGCGAGGCTCAGCCCTTGGGTATGCCTCTGTCGTTCGGCGGACCGTATCTCGGATTTATGGCTGTCAAAACTTCGGACATGCGTAAGCTTCCCGGAAGGATAGTCGGAAAAACAGCCGACGATGACGGCAGGGACGCATATGTTTTGACGCTCCAGGCGAGAGAACAGCATATCCGCCGCGAAAAGGCTTCGTCGAGCATATGCTCAAACGAGGCGCTTTGCGCATTGACGGCAACGATATATTGCGCCGCTCTCGGCAAGGAGGGACTTTGCGAGGTCGCTTCGCAGTGCCATACAAAGGCGGTTTACGCCGCCGAAAAAATATGCTCCGTCGACGGTTTCAAAATGAAATTTGACGGCTTTTTCTTTAACGAATTTGTGACGACATGTCCGGCGGACACAGGCGCCGTTATGAAAGCTCTCGAAAGCAAAGACATCCTCGGCGGGCTTCCCGTAAAAATCGACGGCGAGGACTGCATCCTTTGGTGCGTAACTGAGGTCAATACCGCACAGGAGATCGAGCTTCTTAAAAATGTTCTTGAGGAGGCGGTAAAATGAGCGAGCTTATATTCGATAAAAGCAGGAGCGGAAGGCGCTGTACAGCCATCCCGAAATGCGGACTTGACGAAGCGGCCATACCGCCGGAGTTTAAAAGAAGCGAAAAGGCGTCTCTTCCGGAGGTCGCCGAGGTCGATCTGACGAGACATTACGTCAATCTCAGCCGTAAGGCTTACGGCGTCGACAACGGCTTTTATCCGCTCGGTTCCTGCACGATGAAATATAATCCCAAGGTCGACGAGGACGCCGCGGAGCTTAGGGGCTTTAACGATATCCATCCGCTCCAGCCTTCTTATACCGTTCAGGGCGCGCTTTACGCCATGGACACGCTGACGAAATATTTATGCGAAATAACCGGTATGGACGCTCTGACGCTTCAGCCGGCGGCGGGCGCGCACGGAGAATTTACCGCGCTGTCGCTCATAAAGGCCTATCTTCTCGATCACGGCGAAACAAAGAGGGACAAGCTGATAGTTCCCGATTCGGCTCACGGCACAAATCCTGCGAGCGCGGCCATGTGCGGTTTTACCGTTATAAATGTTCCTTCGACGCCGGAGGGACTTGTAGATATCGAGCTTCTTAAAAATGCGGTCGGAGACGACACAGCGGCGCTGATGCTGACAAATCCCAACACGGCGGGAAAATTTGACATAAACATAAAAGAGATAGCCGATATTATCCACGGCGCCGGTGGCTTGCTCTACTATGACGGAGCCAACTTGAACGCGGTCATGGGCATAGTAAGACCCGGCGACATGGGCTTTGACGCAGTCCATCTCAATCTCCATAAGACCTTCGCCACGCCTCACGGCGGCGGAGGACCGGGCAGCGGCCCCGTGGGCTGTAAATCCATCTTGGCTCCGTATCTTCCGGGATATACGGTGAAGAAGGACGCGGACGGAAAATTCGTTTTTGACCGCGCGGAAAAGACGATAGGCATGATGAGAAGCTTTTACGGAAACTTCCTCGTCTGTATCAAGGCGCTTTCGTATATAATGACGCTCGGAGCCGAGGGGATACGCGAGGCGGCGGAAAACGCAGTGCTTAACGCGAATTACCTTATGGAAAAACTAAAGGACACATATGACGTTCCGTTTAAAGGCACATGTATGCATGAATTTGTAATGTGCCTCGAAGGACTTAAAAAGGAGACGGGTATAACGGCGTCCGACGTCGCAAAGGAGCTTATCGACATGGGCATCCATCCGCCGACGATGTATTTCCCGCTTATCGTGCATGAGGCGTTGATGCTTGAGCCGACCGAAACGGAGTCGAGAGAAACGCTCGACAACGCCGTTGAGGCGCTTAAAAAGATATACGTCATGGCGCACGAAACGCCAGATATACTCAAGGCCGCCCCCAAAACGACGCCGATAGGCAGACCTGACGAGACGACGGCTGTGAGACATCCCGTTTTAAGAGCTTAAAATAAGAAAGGAAGGCGGCAGGCACATTCGCTTTGTGTCTGCCGCCATATCTGCAAAATGAAAAATGAACCGGAATACATCAAAAAAGCGGCAGAGGTCGTTCCGTCCGAGAGGCAGCTCCTATGGCAGGAGCTTGAGTTTTACGCCTTCGTACATTTCGGTATAAATACCTTCACCGATTCCGAATGGGGAAGCGGGGGAGAAAGCCCGGAGCTTTTCGATCCGAAAAAGCTCAATGCGAGGCAGTGGGCAAAGATCATCAAGGCGGCAGGCATGAAGGCGATGATATTGACATGCAAGCACCACGACGGCTTTTGTCTCTGGCCGAGCGAGTATACCGAGCATTCCGTCAAAAACAGCCCGTGGAAAAACGGCAAGGGAGACGTCGTGAAGGAAGCCGCCGAAGCATGCAGAGCCGAGGGGCTTAAATTCGGCATATATCTTTCCCCTTGGGACAGACACGAGCTGACATACGGCACGGAGGATTATAACGTCTATTTTAAAAATCAGCTTCGCGAGCTTTTGACGAAATACGGCGATATATTCTGCGTCTGGCTCGACGGAGCGTGCGGAGAGGGCAAAAACGGACGCAGGCAGGAATACGACTGGAACGGCTATGTTTCGCTTATCCGCTTTATCCAGCCAAACGCCGTCATCTCCATCTGCGGCCCCGACGTTCGCTGGTGCGGAAACGAATCGGGAGTCTGCAGAAGGTCGGAATGGAGCGTAGTGCCGTATTATTATTCGCAGTATGAGCTTCTTAACGCGAGGGAGGACGATAAAAAGCCTCCCAAAAAGATCGACATGATGACGCTCGATATGGGCGGACGTTCCGTCGTGAAAAAGGGCTACAGGATGATATGGTACCCCGCGGAGGTCGACGTGTCGCTCCGAAAGGGCTGGTTTTATCATGAGAGGGAGGATCACGAGCTTAAGCTTCTTTCAAAGCTCGTCGATATCTGGTTCAATTCCGTCGGAGCGAACGCGTCGCTGCTCCTCAATCTTTCGCCGAACAAGGACGGTCTCGTCTGTGAAAGAGATATGGAGGCGCTGCTCTCCCTCGGGGCGCAGCTTGAGATCGAGTTCGGAGAGGATCTCGCGCAGGATTCCGAGATGACATGTTCCGGCTGTCTCGACGGCGGATATGAGGCTTCAAACGTCCTTTTGCCCGATAAAGATAAATACTGGCATTCGGGAACGGGCGACGAAAAGCCATGGATAATGATCGACCTCGGCGACGGATACGACATAAACAAAGTCGTCCTCTGCGAGCATATCAAAACGGGACAGCAGATAGAGGGATTTACACTCTACGGCGAATTTGACGGGAAGTGGAAAAAGCTTTCCGAGGGCACTGTAATAGGTCATAAGCGGATATGCCGCTTTGAAGAGGTGCGCGTAAGGCGAATGAAGCTCGTTATAGAAAAGACGCGCTGTTTTGCCAGCATCGAAAGTTTTCAGGCGTACTGATAAATATATTTAACGGAGATGTTTTTATGAAATACTACGAAATGAATATCGCGGGAGTCGACCATAAGCTTCCGCTCTGTAAGTTAAACGACGAAATATATATCGGAGCGTTCGTGATCTTCGGTCACGCGAAGCTGACCGTCGCCGCGGCGAAGGCGCTTCTTGAAAAAGCTCCGGAATACGATTATCTTATCACCGCCGAGGCAAAGGGCATACCGCTCGCCCACGAGATGGCGAGACAAAACGGCGACGATTATTATTTCATCGCCCGTAAATATCCGAAGCTCTATATGACGGGAGTTTTTGAAGTAAATGTGCGTTCAATAACGACGGACAAGGAACAGACGCTCTATCTCGATTCGGCGGACGCGGAGCTTATGAAGGGCAAGAGGATACTTCTTGTCGACGACGTTATCTCGACGGGCGAATCCCTTGCCGCGATAGAAGCCCTTGTCGAAAAGGCGGGAGGAAATATCGTCGGGAAAATGGCGATCCTCGCGGAGGGCGACGCTCAGGAGAGAGACGATATCATCTATCTTGAGAAGCTACCTCTGTTCAATCCCGACGGAACGGTAAGAGAATAAGACTATGGACGAAATAAAGACGGAGCGTTGTCCGCTTTTTAAAAAATGCGGCGGCTGTCAGATGCAAAATATGAGCTACCCGGAGCAGCTCATATGGAAACAAAAGCAAGTACAGCGCCTTCTTTCAAAATTCGGAAAGCCTATGCCCATAATCGGCATGGACTTTCCTTATCATTACCGAAACAAGGTGCAGGCGGCTTTCGGTACGACGCGCGAAGGAAAAATAATATCGGGCGTCTATCAGTCGGGCACGCACAGGATAGTCCCCGTAGACAACTGTCTTATCGAGGACGAAAAAGCGGATGAGATAATAGTGACGATCCGTAAAATGATGAAAAGCTTCAAGATCACAGCGTACAATGAGGACAGGGATTTCGGTATCCTCCGTCATGTGCTTGTAAAACGCGGCTTTAAAAGCGGACAGATAATGGTCGTTCTTGTCACCGCCGTTCCCGTTTTGCCGTCAAGCAGGAATTTT
>JAILLJ010000122.1 GCA_024693205.1 Clostridiales bacterium
TCCCACGACGACCGAAACGACGTCGGCGCCCCCTGCGACCGAGACGACAAAAAAGGAAACAACTACAAAAGCTGCAACAACAAAGACTTCGACAACAAAGGCTTCATCCGAAAGAGCCGCTTCTGCTCCGGCGCCCGACAGCCCCGAAGCCATACTCAACAGCGCAGTTCTTCATCCTCAGTACACAAACGACGAATGGCTCGACATGCAGGTCCAAAGCATCTTTTCGGTCATCTTAAAGGACAGCATGTCTACCTATGAAAAGGTTGTCGCCTGCTACAACTACATGATAGACACATCCGAATACGGTCATATGACGATGTTTGTCAATCCGTCGGATTTCTCAAGGTATGTGAACGAGGAGGACGCCAAAACGGTGCTGTTCGCTAAAAGCATCCTTTCAAACGGCAAGGGAGTCTGTGACGATTACGCCGCCCTCTTCCTTGTTTTGACACGCGCCATCGGACTTGACTGCTACTATACGACGGGCTACACCACAAATACAAAGGGCGAAAAAAAGGCTCACTCATGGAATACGATAACCGTGAACGGCAAGGACTACATCTTTGACGTCCAGGTCGAAGACAATCAAAGCGACTACGGCATAAAATATACGTTTTTCTGCAAGGAGTACGACTCGCCGATCTCAAAGGTCTATTCCGGCTACGACCTCGAAAGCTCAAAGAAAAGCTACGGAGGCTTCCGCTTAGTCGACCCGTCGGAAGTCAAAACGACGCAGTCGGCCGACTCGATTTTCACATTCTGACTTCTCTACTGTCGGGAGATACTTTTTCTCCGCGTTCTCCGTCGCCGTTTCCCGTCGCCATAACTAAAAAATACAAAAATGGACACCTAAATTCATCTTATTTTACAATTGACTTTCGATGTGTCCGCATGATATAATTTTTTTAAATAAAAGTGATTGGTCGGGATGAAATTGAGAAATGTTTTTTTGCCCTCGGTCGCCGTATCGGGCGGTATTTCATGTTTCTGCTCCGACCGTGATTTTTGCGCCTTAAACTCTAAATCCAAATCTGTTTTTTATGCCGCATTGTAAACTTTTTTTACAATGCGGTCTTTTTTCGGAGGTCAAAGTGCTTAAACAAGGTTTATTTACCGTTCTCGAAAATAAAAAAATAGCGGATAATATCTTTAAAATGACGCTCGGCGGCGACGTTTCAGCGATCACCGTCCCCGGCGGATTTGTCAACATTAAGCTTGACGGATTTTTCCTCCGCCGCCCGATCTCCGTCTGCAGCGTATTTTCGGACGGATTCACGATAATCTACAAGGCTGTCGGCGGCGGCACGGAGGCTATGACAAAATCAGAAGTCGGACAAGTCCTCGACGTCTTAACCGGGCTTGGCAACGGCTTTGATACTTCAAAAAGCGGCGTATCTCCCCTTCTTATCGGCGGAGGCGTCGGCGTTCCTCCCATGTATTTTCTCGCCGAAAGGCTTATATCCGAGGGAAAGAAGCCCATCGCCGTCCTCGGCTTCAACACGAAGTCCGAAGCGTTTTATATCGACGAATTCAAAAAGCTCGGCGTCGAAACCTTCGTCACAACGGCCGACGGCTCTTTGGGCTTAAAGGGCTTTGTTACCGACGCTCTCAAAAACATCGAAAAGACATACACTTATTTTTATACATGCGGCCCGAAGCCTATGCTCAAAGCCGTCTATGACAGTACATATACAAGCGGTCAGTTCAGCTTTGAGGAACGTATGGGCTGCGGCTTCGGCGCCTGTATGGGCTGTACATGCAAGACAAAATACGGGAACAAACGCATCTGTAAGGACGGCCCCGTTCTCATAAAGGAGGAAATAATATGGTAGACGCCTCCGTTTCGCTTTGCGGTCTTACGCTCGACAATCCCGTTATACCGGCAAGCGGCGTTTTCGGCTTCGGATACGAATTTTCCGAGCTTTACGATATAAACATCCTCGGCTCGTTTTCTTTTAAAGGGACGACGAGAGAGCCGCGTTTCGGAAATCCCGCTCCGCGTATAGCCGAATGTACCGGCGGTATGATAAACTCCGTCGGGCTCCAAAATCCCGGGATCGAAGCCGTGATAAACGACGAACTGCCGAAGCTTAAAAAATGCTTCAAAAAACCCGTCATCGCCAACATCAGCGGATTTTCCATAGAGGATTACGTTTACTGCTGTGAAAAGATCGACAGGGAAGATCAAGTCGGCATAATCGAAGTCAATATAAGCTGCCCGAACGTCCACAACGGCGGGATGAGCTTCGGGACTTCCGCGAAGGCCGCCGCCGAGGTCATCTCGGCGATAAAAAAGGTCGTAACGAAGCCCGTGTTCGCCAAACTCACGCCGAACGTCACCGACATTACGGAAATAGCAAGAGCGTGCGAATCCGCCGGCGCCGACGGGATAAGCCTTATAAACACACTTCTCGGAATGAGGATAGATCTTAAAACGAAAAAGCCCGTTATCCATAACAAAATGGGAGGCTTTTCCGGCCCCGCCGTATTTCCCGTCGCGCTCAGAATGGTCTACCAGGTCTATGAAGCCGTAAAGGTTCCGATAATGGGAATGGGCGGCGTCATGACGTCAAACGACGTTTTGGAGATGATGCTCGCGGGAGCCTCCGCCGTCCAGGTCGGCGCCGCAAATCTCATCGACCCGTTCGCATGTAAAAAAATAATCGAAGGTCTTCCCGCGGCCATGGAAAAATACGGGATAAAAAGTCTAAAAGAATTGATCGGAGGAGCGCACTGATGGGAAAAGACGTAATTATAGCCTGCGATTTTAAGAGCAGAGCCGAGACAGTCGGATTTCTCGAGCTCTTTAAAGGCAGAAAGCCTTACGTTAAAATAGGGATGGAGCTTTTTTACGCGGAGGGTCCCGATATCGTCCGCGATATAAAAGAGAGAGGTCATAACATCTTCCTCGATCTCAAGCTCCACGATATCCCCAACACGGTCATGAAGGCGATGAAGGTGCTTTCATCCCTTAACGTCGATATGGTAAACGTCCATGCTGCCGGTACCCGCGCCATGATGGAAGCGGCGCTCAACGGACTTACAAGGGACGACGGCACCCGCCCGCTCCTTGTCGCCGTGACACAGCTCACCTCCACGAGCGAGGAAAGAATGAAAAATGAGCTTCTTATCGACAGGCCTATCGACGAGGTCGTCATGCGCTATGCCGAAAACGCCGCTTCGTCGGGGCTTGACGGCGTCGTATGCTCGCCTCTCGAAGCCGCAAAGGTCAAGGAGGCCTGCGGTAAAGGCTTCCTCACCGTAACGCCCGGCATCCGTTTTGAAGGCGCCGGCGTCGGAGATCAGGTAAGGGTAACGACTCCCGCAGACGCCAAAAAAACAGGCTCAGATTATATCGTCGTCGGAAGACCCGTAACACAGGCGGACGATCCCGTTTGTGCATATGAAAGATGCGTCCGTGAATTTTGCGACAGATGAAAGGATGATAATTATGGATACTAAAAAACTTATCGCCAAAGACCTTTTATCAATAGGCGCTGTGTTTTTCAGACCCGACGAGCCCTTTACATGGGCGAGCGGGATAAAAAGCCCCGTCTACTGCGACAACAGGCTCACCTTAACGGCCCCCGACGTCAGAAACGACGTTGAGAACGCCCTTGCAGATGTTATCAAAACATATTACCCCGAATGTCAAAAGCTTATGGGCACGAGCACGGCGGGCATTGCTCACGCCGCGATAACCGCCCATATATTAGGCCTTCCCATGGGTTATGTCCGCTCCGGCGCAAAGGATCACGGCAGAAATAATCAGATAGAGGGAAAGCTCGACAAAGGCGAAAAGGTCGTCGTCATCGAAGATCTTATTTCAACCGGAGGAAGCGTCATCGAAGTGGTCAACACGCTTCGTGAAGCGGGCGCCGAGGTTCTCGGTATCGCAAGCATCTTCACATACGGTATGAAGAAGGGCTTGGAACGGCTCAATGACAGTGACGTAAAAAATATCAGCCTTACGGATTTTGACGTGATCGCATCCGTCGCCGCCGAGGAGGGCTATATCTCCCTTCCCGATATCGAAAGATTAAAGGCGTTCAGAGATAACCCGTCAGACGAAAGCTGGATAACAAAATAATTTCCGAAAGGTCGTGTCCATTTGAGAAGCCTTATAAACATCACCGATCTTACCCTTGACGAAATCGACGAGCTTATAGTTACGGCAAACGACATTATCGCAAATCCCGCGAAATATTCCGAAAAATGCCGCGGCAAAAAACTGGCAACGCTCTTTTTTGAGCCGTCGACGCGCACACGTCTCAGCTTTGAGGCTGCTATGTACGAGCTCGGCGGAAACGTCATAGGCTTTTCCGAGGCGTCGTCAAGCTCCTCCGCAAAGGGCGAAAGCGTCTCTGATACCGTAAGGACGGTGAGCTGTTACGCCGATATTATCGCTATGCGTCATCCCAAGGAGGGTGCTCCCCTCGTCGCTTCGATGAAAGCGTCGGTTCCGGTCATAAACGCGGGCGACGGCGGCCACAATCACCCGACCCAGACCTTGGCGGATCTTCTTACGATAAGCCGCGAAAAAGGAAAGATCGGTGATATGACCGTCGGCTTTTGCGGCGACCTTAAATTCGGCAGGACGGTTCATTCGCTTATCGTCGCTCTTTCGAGGTACGAAAACATAAGGCTCGTTCTCATTTCTCCGGACGAGCTCAGGATACCCGAATATATGAAGACCGACGTCATTAAGAAGAACAACATGCCATATGCCGAGACAAACGATCTCGATGAAGTCATGTCCTCACTCGATATCCTTTATATGACAAGGGTCCAGCGTGAAAGGTTCTTCAACGAGGCGGATTATATCCGACTTAAAGACAGCTATATACTGACTCCCGAAAAGCTTTTGACCGCGAAGTCAGGCCTCTCCGTCATGCATCCCCTGCCGAGAGTCAACGAGATTTCCACCGCTGTCGACGAAGACCCGAGAGCATGTTACTTCAAGCAGGTCATGAACGGAAAATTTATCAGGATGGCTCTCATCCTAAAACTTCTCGAGGAGGCGGCGAAATGATAATAGATTCGATAAAAAACGGCATCGTCCTCGATCATATCAAGGCCGGGATGTGCATGGAGATCTACAATATCCTTAACCTTGAAAGTCTCGAATGCTCCGTTGCGATACTTAAAAACGTCCCGAGCGACAAGATGGGACGTAAGGATATTATAAAGGTCGCGGATATGTTCGATATCGACCTCGACGTTCTCGGATATATCGACCCGAACATTACGGTAAATATCATCAAGGACGGCGCGCTTGCCGAAAAAAGGAAGCTTGAGCTCCCGTCGCTCATAAAAGACGTTATTAAATGTAAAAATCCGCGCTGTATAACCTCTACCGAGCATGAGTTACAGCATATTTTCCGGCTTGCGGACAAAGAAAAAAGAGTTTACCGCTGTATCTACTGCGATTCAAAGGCAAAAACTCACAGCTGATTTTTTGTTTGTTTAAAGTTTTATAACATATATGCTTTATCATTTATCTAAGGAGCGATCAGAATGAAAAAGGTAGCAGTTATAATGGGAAGCGACAGCGATCTTCCCGTAGTCGAAAAAGCCGTAACGGTGCTTAAAAGCTTTGACGTACCGTACGAAATGCATGTGTATTCCGCCCACCGTACGCCTGAGGAAGCTAAGGATTTCGCGATAAACGCGAGAAAAAACGGCTTCGGCGTTATCATAGCGGCGGCGGGAATGGCGGCTCATCTCGCGGGAGCGTTTGCCGCCAACACCACTCTCCCCGTTATCGGAATCCCTGTAAAATCGGCGGCGCTCGACGGGATGGACGCGCTTTTGTCGACGGTCATGATGCCTTCGGGGATCCCCGTTGCGACTGTCGCCATAAACGGAGCTGCAAACGCCGCGTATCTCGCTGCCGAAATACTCGCTTTAAGCGACGATGAGCTTTGTAAAAAGCTCGCGGACTATCGCCTTTCCGCTTCAAAAAAGGTGCTTGAAAAGGACGCCGCCATCTCGGCGCAATATAACGGTTAATTGTTATCCTGCATATAAAAATTCTATCGAAAGGTCGTAATTTAAATGGGCAAACTTCATGAGGAATGCGGTATTTTCGGAATTATCGGAAAAGAAAATGCACATGTCGCCGCCTCCGTTTACTACGGACTTTTCGCCCTCCAGCACAGAGGACAGGAAAGCTGCGGCATAACGGTCAACGACGACGGCGTATTCAACACATATAAGGACGCCGGACTTGTAAACGACGTCTTTACGCCCGAGGTCATGGAAGGTCTCGGAGAGGGCAACATGGCGATAGGTCATGTCCGCTACGCCACGGCGGACACGAGTGACAGGATAAACGCTCAGCCGCTCGTCGTAAACCACATCAAAGGACGTATGGCCGTCTCTTTAAACGGAACGCTGACAAATTATTTTGAGCTTCGCGAAAAGCTCGAGCTCAAGGGCGCGATCTTCCATACAAAGAGCGACGCCGAAATCATTTCGTACCTTATCACACAGGAACGCCTTAACTCAAACTCCATCGAAGAAGCGGTCGACAAGGCTCTCGGAAAAATATGCGGAGCCTGCTCGATGCTCGTGATGTCGCCTACAAAGCTTATCGCCGTCAGGGACGAGCGCGGATTCAGACCTCTCTGCTACGGCAAAATGTCGGACGGAAGCTATGTCGTAGCCTCCGAAAGCTGCGCCCTCGACTCCGTCGGAGCGGTCCTCGAGCGCGAGCTTCTCCCCGGTGAGATACTTGTATTCGACAAAGACGGCGTCCGCACCATCAAAAACCACTGCGACAAGGCTCCGTCCTCGCTCTGTGTGTTTGAATATATCTATTTCGCGCGTCCCGACTCGATAATCGACGGTTTCTCCGTACACGCGGCAAGAAGAAGAGCCGGCGCGTTTCTCGCCCTCGAGCATCCCGTACAGGCTGACGTCGTAATAGGCGTTCCCGATTCGGGACTTGACGCCGCGATGGGCTACGCCGCGCAGTCAGGTATCCCCTACGGTCTCGGATTTATCAAAAACAAATATATCGGAAGAACGTTTATCGCGCCCGGACAGTCTGTCCGCGAGGACAAGGTCAGGATCAAATTAAATCCCGTCTCCGAAACGGTAAAGGGCAAGCGCGTCGTCATGGTCGACGATTCGATCGTCCGCGGTACGACATGCGCGAGGATAGTCCGACTTCTCCGTGAAGCGGGAGCTACCGAGGTCCATATGCGTTCCTCCGCTCCGCCCTTCCTCTATCCCTGCTTCTACGGCACAGATATCAATTCACAAGACGATCTTATCGCCACGAACCACTCCGTCGAAGAGATAAGAAAGATACTCGACGTCGACTCGCTCGGCTACCTCAACGTCGCCGATCTTCCGAAGCTCGCCAGCTGCGGATGCGAAAAGACTTACTGCCAGGCATGCTTCAACGCCCAATATCCGACGGAGCTTCCCGACATAAAAAAGAAATACAAATACGAAAACAAGATATCCGAAAAGCCAAAAAATAATTAAAGGGACGGTATCCAATATGAAAAGCTACAGTGAAAGCTACAAGGCGGCGGGAGTAGATATAACAGCCGGCTACAAGGCGGTCGAGCTTATGAAAAGCCATATCGCCAAAACGATGACTCCGTGCGCCATCTCCGGTATCGGCGGCTTCGGCGGGCTCTTTCAGCCCGATCTTACAGGCATATCCAAGCCCGTTCTCGTCTCGGGAACCGACGGCGTCGGGACAAAGCTCAAAATAGCGTTTTTGATGAACAAGCACGACACCGTCGGCATCGACTGCGTTGCAATGTGCGTAAACGATATAATCTGCTGCGGCGCCAAACCTCTCTTTTTCCTCGACTATATCGCCTGCGGCAAAAACTATCCCGAAAAGATCGCCGAAATAGTATCGGGCGTGGCTGAAGGATGCGTTCAGTCCGGAGCGGCGCTCATCGGCGGCGAGACTGCGGAGATGCCAGGCTTTTATCCCGAGAACGAATATGACCTCGCGGGCTTTTCCGTCGGCATAGTCGACAGGGACAAGATACTCGATAACTCCTCCGTTAAAGAGGGCGACGTTATAATCGCTCTTCCTTCGAGCGGCGTACACTCAAACGGCTTTTCGCTCGTCAGACGGGTGTTCGACGTTGAAAACAGCGATATCAAAAAGCCCGTTGACTGCCTTTCGGGAAAAAGCATCGGCGAAACGCTTCTGACTCCCACCAAGATTTACGTTAAGCCCATGACCGCTCTGTTTGAAAAGATAACGGTCAAAGCCGTTTCCCATATCACCGGCGGCGGATTTTACGAGAACATCCCGAGAAGCATTCCCGATTCCTTCGGCGCTAAGATCGAAAAGAGCGTTGTCAGGATACTTCCGATATTTGAACTCATAGCAAAAACCGGCAATATAGACGAGCGCGACATGTTCAACACCTTCAACATGGGCGTCGGAATGAGCGTCGTCGTCGATAAAAACGACGCCGACAAGGCTCTCGAGATCCTTAAGGAAAACGGCGAAGACGCCTACATCATCGGCGAGATCGTAAAATCGGACGAAAGCGTGATAATATGCTGAATACAAATATCGCCGTCCTCGTTTCGGGCGGCGGAACAAATTTACAGGCGATCATAGACGCCGAAAAGAGCGGCATAATAAAAAGCGGAGAGGTAAAGCTCGTAATTTCCAACAACCCTTCGGCTTACGCCCTTAAAAGAGCCGAACAAAACGGTATCAAAACCGAGGTCATAACCGAAAAAGACACTGCGTCATTTGAAAAAAGGCTTATCGCCGTCCTCGGCGAAAACGATATCGACCTTATAGTTTTGGCGGGATTTATGCGTATTTTAAGCGAGGACTTTACGTCGAAGTACGATAAGCGGATAATAAACGTACATCCCTCGCTTATCCCCTCGTTTTGCGGCGAAGGCTTTTACGGGCTTCACGTCCACGAGGCGGCATTAAAATACGGCGTTAAGGTCACGGGCGCTACGGTACATTTCGTAAACGAGATACCCGACGGCGGAGAGATAATCCTCCAAAAAGCCGTCAAGGTGCGAAAGGGAGACACTCCCTCCGTACTCCAGAAACGCGTCATGGAACAGGCTGAATGGAAAATACTTCCGAAAGCCGTCGAAACAATATCAAAAGAAATCAGTAAAGGAAAAAGCGTATGAGTATTTATGATATCAACAGGATCGGAACCGTCTTAAGCGGTAACTCCTATGTCGGACGCGGCATAGTCATAGGCAAGAGCGCCGACGGAAAGCGCGCCGCTACGGCGTACTTTATCATGGGCAGAAGCGAAAACAGCCGCAACAGGATCTTTATCGAGGACAGAAACGACGTCGTCATCCTCCCGTTCGACGAATCAAAGGTCGCCGACCCCTCTCTGATAATTTATTCCCCCATCAAAACGATGAAGCAGTCGCTCATAGTCACAAACGGCAACCAGACCGACACCATCTATGACTGGATAAAGGACGGCAAGACATTTGAAGAAGCGCTTGAATCGCGCTGCTTTGAGCCCGACGCGCCCAACTTCACCCCGAGGATAAGCGGCATCATCAATTTCATAAAAAACGACTTTACGTATAAGCTCAGTATTTTAAAGAGCGCCGACGAAAAGGGCACTGACTGCAACCGCTACACCTTCTCCTACAGCTCGCTTCGCGGTCTCGGTCACTTCATCCATACCTACAACCACGACGGCGATCCCATCCCGACCTTTACGGGCGAGCCCGAAAGAGTCTTTATCCCCGACAGCATCGATGAATTCACCGACGAGATATGGCAAAACCTTGACGAAAACAACAGGATCTCCCTTTACGTCCGTTATATAAACCTTGAAAACGGATCGGTCGAAAACAGGATGATAAATAAAAATCAGTGAACGGAGGATATGAAGTTGAAAGAGTTTGAGCTTAAATACGGATGCAATCCGAATCAGAAGCCTGCAAAAATATATATGCAAAATGGGGGCGAGCTTCCGCTCGAGATTCTTTCCGGACGCCCCGGATACATAAACTTCCTCGACGCGTTCAACAGCTGGCAGCTCGTAAAGGAATTGAAGGAAGCGACCTCCCTGCCCTGCGCGACGTCATTCAAGCACGTCAGCCCGACATCGGCGGCAGTGGGTCTTCCCCTCGGCGAACGTCTTAAAAAGGCGTGCTTCGTCGACGACGTCGACGGGCTTGACGACTCCCCTCTCGCTTGCGCCTATGCACGCGCGAGAGGCACCGACAGAATGTCGTCCTTCGGAGATTTTATCGCACTCAGCGATAAATGCGACGTTATGACCGCAAACCTCATAAAGCACGAGGTCTCCGACGGCGTCATCGCTCCCGACTACGAGCCGGAGGCGCTTGAGATATTAAAGTCAAAGAAAAAGGGCAACTACAATATTATCAAGATCGACAAGGACTATGTCCCCGAGGAGATCGAAACGAAGCAGGTCTTCGGAATAACCTTCGAGCAGGGCCGAAACAACTTTAAGATCGACAGCGAGCTTTTTAACAACATCGTTACAAAAAATAAGGATATCCCCGATTTTGCTAAACGCGACCTGATAATATCGCTCATCACTTTAAAATATACGCAGTCGAACTCCGTATGCTTTGCCGCCGACGGTCAGGCTATCGGCGTAGGAGCAGGTCAGCAGTCAAGGATACACTGCACTCGCCTCGCGGGAAACAAGGCGGACATCTGGCATCTTCGTCAGAGTGACAAGGTGCTTTCCCTGCCGTTTGCCGAAACGCTGAAGCGTCAGGACAGGGACAACGTGATAGACGTCTATATCTCCGACAACGACGAGGACGTTCTCGGCGACGACGTGTGGCGCAACTACTTCTCTGTAAAGCCTGATCCCTTTACGAAAGAGGAGCAGCGCGAATATCTCTCAAAAATAAAGAACGTAAGTCTCGGCAGCGACGCCTTCTTCCCCTTCGGCGACAACATCGAGCGCGCGCGCAGGAGCGGCGTCTCGTTTGTCGCTCAGCCGGGCGGCTCGATACGTGACGACAACGTGATCGAGATATGCGACAAATACGGTATCGCCATGGCGTTTACCGGTATGCGTCTTTTCCACCACTGATAATATTTTTCCGAAAGGTTGAGAGCTATGAAAATACTCGTAGTAGGCGGCGGCGGAAGAGAACACGCCATCGTCAAATGCATCAAAAAGAGCAAAAAAGTCGATAAAATATACGTCCTTCCCGGAAACGGGGGAATTTCAAACGACGAAGAATGCGTAAACATCGGCGCAAAGGATATCGACGGAATAGTTGATTTCGCCGTAAAAAACAGTATTGATTTCGCCGTTGTCGCTCCCGACGATCCGCTCGTATTGGGCGCTGTCGACGCATTGACCGAAAAGGGCATCCCCTGCTTCGGTCCCGATAAAAAAGCGGCGATAATAGAGGGCAGTAAGGTTTTTTCAAAAAACCTCATGAAAAAATATAACATACCGACGGCTGAGTATGCAGTATTTGACGACATGGAAAAGGCTGTCGAATATCTTGAAACGGCTGAGATGCCGATAGTCATAAAGGCCGACGGCCTCGCTCTCGGCAAGGGCGTAATAATTGCTCAGACAAGAGCCTCGGCTCTCACGGCGGTCAGGACTATAATGCTTGACAGGATATTCGGCGAATCGGGAAGCAAAATAGTAATTGAGGAATTTATGGAAGGCCCGGAGGTTTCGGTTTTGTCGTTTACCGATGGTAAGACGATAATCCCAATGATATCTTCGATGGATCACAAAAGAGCCCACGACAACGACGAAGGTCTTAATACCGGAGGAATGGGCACGATAGCTCCCAATCCCTACTACACCGACGAAATAGCCGAGGAATGCATGAATAAGATCTTCCTGCCGACCATAAAAGCCATGGCGGCTGAGGGAAGACCCTTTAAGGGCTGTCTCTATTTCGGTCTTATGATAACTCCCAAGGGTCCGAAGGTCGTCGAATATAACTGTCGTTTCGGCGATCCCGAGGCACAGGTCGTCCTTCCCCTTCTCGAAAGCGACCTTCTCGATATAATGATCCATGTCTCCGAAGGCACTCTTGACAAAGCCGACGTTCGTTTCAGCGACAAATCGGCGTGCTGCGTCATAATGGCTTCAAACGGATATCCCCAAAAATATGAGACGGGCTTCAAGATATTCGTTCCCGACGATCTTGACGCCGACGTATTTATCGCCGGAGCTAAAAAATGCGACGGTTTGCTTCTTTCATCCGGCGGACGCGTCCTCGGCGTTACGGCTGTCGCTGACGACCTTCGCGGCGCGATAGACAAGGCTTATGACGCCGTTTCAAAGGTCACGTTCTCCAACGCCTATTACCGCAAGGACATCGGCGCAAAGGCGCTTAAAGTGTTATAATAACCGACCGACTGCGATCCTTTTTCAGAGAGGGTCATAAATACTACGAAAGGGAAAGATACGTTTTATAAAGCTGTTTCGCTTTACATATTCCGTATCGCTCGGTAACTAAAATGGTCTACAGAGTTTATGTCGAAAAGAAAGCCGGACTTGAAAACGAAGCTAATTCACTGCTTTCGGATATCCGCTCGCTTTTACAAATAAAGAGCCTTGAGAAACTTCGGTTGTTAAACAGGTACGACGTCGAAAATATTGACGGAGAGCTTTTCGAGCATTGTAAAACGACCGTGTTTTCAGAGCCTCAGCTCGATATCTGCACCGACGAGATCGAAAATGCAGACGGCGCATACGTCTTTGCGGTCGAATTTCTTCCCGGTCAGTTCGATCAGCGCGCAGACTCGGCGGCTCAGTGTATCCAGATAATCTCGCGTTCCGACCGTCCGACGGTCAGAACAGCCAAGGTCTATTTCCTCTACGGCGATCTGACAGACGATGAAAAGGCCGCCGTTGAAAAATACGTCATAAACCCCGTCGAATGCCGCAAAGCGTCTCTTCAAAAATACGATACGCTTAAAATAAAATATGATATCCCGACCGAGGTCGCCGTCCTTGACGGATTTATTGACCTCGATGAAGACGGGCTTGCCGACTTCGTTAAAAAATACGGTCTTGCGATGGACGTCGACGATATCCGCTTCTGCCGCGATTATTTCAGGAGCGAAAAGCGCGACCCGACTATAACCGAGATCAGGATGATCGACACATATTGGTCGGATCACTGCCGCCACACAACGTTCCTTACGACAGTCGACGGCGTCGAATTCGAGGACAAGCTCCTTCAGGACACATACGAGGAATATCTTGCCGTCAGAAAATCCATCGGCAGGACAAAGCCCGTAAACCTTATGGACATAGCGACGGTAGTCACAAAATATCTTAAAATTAACGGAAAACTGCCGAAGCTTGACGAGTCCGAGGAGATAAACGCCTGTACCGTCAAGATCGACGTCGACGTCGACGGAGAAAAACAAAAATGGCTCCTTCTCTTTAAAAACGAGACTCACAACCATCCGACCGAGATCGAGCCGTTCGGCGGCGCGGCGACATGTATCGGCGGAGCTATCCGCGATCCGCTGTCCGGACGTTCGTATGTTTACGCGGCGATGCGCGTAACGGGCGCCGCAGATCCGCTGAAGCCCGTTTCCGAAACGCTCCCCGGAAAGCTTCCTCAAAGAAAAATAGTCACGACCGCCGCCGCGGGCTACAGCTCATACGGCAACCAGATAGGTCTTGCGACGGGACAGGTCGACGAGATATACCATGAGGGTTACGCCGCAAAGAGGATGGAGATAGGCGCCGTAATTGCCGCCGCTCCCGCGGAAAACGTCCGCCGCGAACGCCCCGTCGAGGGAGACGTAGTTATCCTTCTCGGCGGCAGAACGGGTCGTGACGGCTGCGGAGGCGCGACCGGTTCCTCAAAATCTCATACTCTCGAATCCCTCGAAAGCTGCGGCGCGGAGGTCCAAAAGGGCAACGCCCCGGAGGAAAGAAAGCTCCAGCGTCTTTTCAGAAATAAAGAAGCCTCCCTTCTCATAAAGCGCTGTAACGACTTCGGCGCGGGCGGAGTTTCCGTCGCTATCGGCGAACTCTCAGACGGACTTGTCATCGACCTCAACGCCGTTCCGAAAAAATATGACGGACTTGACGGCACCGAGCTTGCGATAAGCGAATCTCAGGAGAGAATGGCCGTTGTCGTCGCTAAAGAGGACGCAGAAAGATTCAAAGAGCTCGCAGACAGCGAAAATCTCGAAGCCACCATTGTCGCAAAGGTACAAAGCGAGCCGCGTCTCGTGATGAATTGGAACGGCAAAGAGATAGTCAACATTTCGCGTGAATTCCTCAATTCAAACGGTGCGGAAAAGCATATCAGGATCACTCCCGCTTCCCCGAAGGATTTCAAAAAGGATATCGGCGGAAGCTTTGACAAATTATATAAAGACCTCGCCTCAGATCTCAACGTATGCTCGAAGCGCGGTCTTTCGGAGCGCTTCGACTCGACCATAGGCGCAGGCACGGTGCTTATGCCTTTCGGTGGAAAAAATCAGATAACGCCCATCGAAGCTATGGTAAATAAGATCTCTGTCGAAAACGCCCACACCTCCACCTGCTCGTTCATGGCGTGGGGATATAACCCCTTTATAACGAAAAAAAGCCCCTATCACGGCGCGTATCTCGCCGTTATAGAATCCGTTTCAAAGCTTATCTCGGCGGGTGCCGAATTCAAGGACGTCTATCTGACGTTCCAGGAATATTTTGAAAAGCCCGGTAAGGACGGAAAACGCTGGGGCAAACCGCTTTCCGCTCTCCTCGGAGCCTTCAAGGCGCAAAAGGAACTCGGCATAGCGGCTATCGGCGGCAAGGATTCGATGAGCGGCAGCTTTGAAAATATCGACGTTCCGCCTACGCTCGTATCGTTTGCCGTGACGACGGGCGACGTTTCCGACGTCATTTCTCCCGAATTCAAGGCCGCGGGACATAAGGTATATCTTATAAGCCCCGAATACGACGAAAATTCCCTGCCCGTCACGTCGTCGCTGCTCAAATGCTTTGACAAAGTGACAAAGCTTATAAGGGATAAAAAAGCTGTCGCCGTTTACACTCCCGCTTACGGCGGCATCGCCGAGGGGATCATGAAGATGGCTTTCGGCAACGACATAGGCTTCTCGTTTGACCCCTCTCTCTCGCTTGACGACATTTTCGGCTACCGTTACGGCTCGTTTATCGTCGAAATTGACGGAGAATGCAACGGAACGCTTCTCGGCGAAACAACGGATAAACAGTCGATAAGCTATAAGGAATATGACATTCCGCTGAAAGCGCTTCTTGCCGATTATGAAAACAAGCTCGAAAAGGTATATGCCTGTAATATCGAAACTCCGCCCTTCCCCGTAAAAGACTTTTCATATAAGGCGGAAAAATATCCTTCGCCCGCTATCGGCTCATCAAAGCCGAAGGTGCTTATTCCGGTGTTCCCGGGCACAAACTGCGAATACGATTCCGCAAAGGCTGTCAGCGACGCAGGCGCGAAGCCCGAAATATTTGTTATCAATAACCTTTCTTCGTCGGGTATCTCCGATTCTATAGAGCGCTTTACGAAGCTTCTCAAGGAATCACAGATAGTGTTTATCCCCGGCGGCTTCTCCGGCGGCGACGAGCCCGACGGCTCCGGAAAATTCATTACGGCGTTTTTCAGAAACGCGAGCATCAAAGAGGGCGTCGACGATCTGCTTTCAAACCGCGACGGATTGATGTGCGGTATCTGTAACGGCTTCCAGGCGCTTATAAAGCTCGGTCTTGTCCCCTTCGGAAAGATCATCGACACCGACGCCTCGTGCCCGACGCTGACATATAACATCATCGGACGCCACCAGTCGCGCCTTGTCCGTACAAGGATAGCTTCAAACAAGTCGCCCTGGCTTATGAACACCGACGTCGGCGAAATAATATCCGTTCCGATATCACACGGCGAAGGACGTTTCCTCGCAAGCGACGAAATGATAATGAAGCTCGCCGAAAACGGCCAGATCGCCACGCAGTATGTCGATTTTGACGGAAAAGCGACAATGGACATTCACTTTAACCCCAACGGCTCGTCATACGCCATCGAGGGCATAACCTCGCCCGACGGCAGAGTATTCGGAAAGATGGGTCACGCCGAGCGTATCGACAGCGGACTTTATAAGAACGTTCCTGGCTGCTTTGATATAGGCATGTTCCGTTCCGCCGTAAAATATTTCAGCATTTAAGTGATCATCTATGGGAAAAACCTTTGAAAACTGGCTCGTCGTATCAGACGTAGACGGTACTCTCCACAGCAAATTTCACACGCTTCCTAAAAACAACTATGAGGCGATAAAAAAATTCACCTCTCTCGGCGGCAATTTCACATTGGCCTCGGCGAGAACGGTCGAGTCGCTGTCGCGTGTCTACCGTACCGTTCCCGCAAATCAGCCCGCGATAATTTTCAACGGCGGGGCGATTTACGACGTCAATAACCGCGAGATAATCTGGAAAAACACCATCGGCTCAAAGGGCAGAAAATTTGTCAGCGATGTTATCCAGTTGTTTGACGATCGTTTCAGGCGGCTCGAGGTAGGTATTTTCTGCAACAGAGAGGCCTATATAATCAAAAGCGGCTTATTCTCAAACGGTATGCTATTATTCGACAGAACAAAATTCAAAAATGTCGAGCTTAACGAGGTGCCGACAAACGGCTGGCTGAAGGTGATCTTCTGGGGCGTTCCCTCGATAATAAAGGAGCTTTCCGACTATATCGACTCAATCGACAACCCCGACGCTCATTTCCTTGTCACCTCGCCCCTGACAATAGAAATGATGCAAAACAGCACTCACAAGGGACGCGCCGTAATGCAGCTTGCCGATATGCTCGGTATCGAAAAAAGTCATGTGGCGGCCATGGGAGATTACTACAACGACGTCGACATGCTCTCATCCGTAGGTCTTCCGGCCTGCGCGGGACAGGCGCCTCAGGCGATACACGATATATGTAAATACGAGGCGTGCCATTGCAACAAGGGATGCGTTGCCGATCTTTTGAACCACATTATGACCGAAATGTAGCAAAAATCAAAATCATCATTTTATAAAAAAGCTGCGGCGATAATTCGCCACAGCTTTTTATTAGATCTTTGTCTTGTATTTTTTCATTAGATTTTCAAAATTTTCATGGAAGACCTTTTCTTTTTCTTCCTCTCGAAGGACCTTATTAAGCATCTTTATCTCGTCCGCGGCGTCCCACATCGGGTAATCAGAGCCGAAAAGTATCCTGTCGCCGCTGAAAATATCGAGAAGCTCGCGCACCCTTTCGGGCGGGATAAAGCCCTGTGTGCTCGATGTGTCGACATAGATCCCGCAGTCGGCAAGCTCCTTCGCGCATTCTCCCCAAACCGACCAGCCGCCGAAATGGGCGGCGATAATATCCTGCTTCGGGAAAGTCCGGCAGACATTCAATATCCTTTCGGGCTTTGAAAACTCCGTACGGTAATCGCCCGCGTGAATGAGTATCGGAAGTCTTCCTCCCACCGCCTCGTATATCCTCATCGCCTCATCGCTGTCGGCGTTGAATTTTTGAAAATCCGGATGAAGCTTTATACCGTGGAGCCCCATGGCTATGGCGTTGTCGACGTCGCGTTTTATGTCGTCGCTGTCCGGATGAAGCGTAGCGAAGCCGAAAAAAACGTCGGGATGCTCCGAAACCGATTTTGCGATAAATCTGTTTATCGAATCGACCTGCGCCGGCGTCGTCGCGACGGAATGAACGACGCATTCCGAGATACCGGCGTTACTGAGTCTCTCTAAAAGCTTTCCGACCGTTCCGTCGAATTTGACGCCAACCGAATAAAAATCCGAGATGCTGTTCGACGCCTTGACGGCTATTTTATCGGGGTAAATATGTGTATGCGAATCTATTATTTTCAACTTCTTTTATCTCCTTTAATCTCTCCGCAGCGCTTCTATCGGCAGCATCCTCGCCGCACGTCTCGCGGGATATATACCGAAAAAGATACCGATCGCGCTCGAAAAACCGACAGCAACGGCAATAGTCGAGAATTTTATCGTTATCGGGATGCCCATATATGCCGCGACAGCCGCGGCGCCGCCGACTCCCAGGATAAAGCCCACCGTTCCGCCGATAAGACAAAGTATTATCGATTCTGTAAGGAACTGCAAAAGAATAGTCGACGTTCTCGCTCCGAGCGCCTTTCTGATACCTATTTCACGCGTCCTCTCGGTCACGGAAACGAGCATGATATTCATAACGCCTATTCCGCCGACAAGGAGCGATATCCCGCTGACGCCTGCGATAAACGTCGTTAATAACCCGATCAATCTGTCGAGCAGATCGACATATGACGAAATGTTGGATACGATATACGCGTTACTGCCGAAGTTTCCGTGGCGCGCATAAAGGATGTTCTGGACAGCGTTGCCCATGCTTTCAGTCCTCGTCGGGTCGACCGACGTGAAATAAAGCATATTGTAAGCGTCGGAAGTCCCCATAATGCGATTGGCAAGCGTCACGGGCAGTACAAGCATTGCGGACGCCTCCGCTCCCTCCGATTGCGGCATCATCGAGGAATAGGACGATGTACTTTCGTCGAGCATACCCATATCGCTGACGCCTATTATTTTAAGCTTAGCGGTAACTCCGTTAAGCGTAAGCTCGATATTTTTTCCGACAACATTTTCCGTCCCGAACATCATCTGTGCGCTTAGGTTCGGCATGATGCAGACGCTGCTGCCCATAAGATATTCCTCGTTGTTAAAAAACCTGCCCTCTTTTATTTCGATGTTTATAACTTGCTGAAAATCGGTCGTTCCCGCAACGGCGAACGCTATGCCCTCGGTCCTGTTTGTCGAGGCGGAACCGATAGACAGCACAAACGGCGTGCAGTATTCGATACCGTCGATATTTTTTATCGCCGTAACGTCGGCGTCGGTTATAAAGTCGCTCGTCGTGGCTTCAGTTCCGAGCATGATCGATCCGGTATTTGAGCTGAGATCCTCAAGCATATTTATAACATAATCCTTACCGCCGTTTCCGAGCGTAATAATAGCTATAACGGACGAAACGCCTATAATTATTCCGAGCATCGTGAGCGCGGAACGCATAAGGTTTGTCCGTATGCTGAAAATAGCTATTCGTATGTTTTCGGATATGTTCATCTCAACGCTTCCTTTGAAATATTAAATCAGTTACCGTATAAATCAATATCCGTGGTCAACATGCTTCCATTCTTTGCCTTTTTCTCTTACGAGTATCCAGTTCCAATTTGTATAAAGCATTTCATTCAGCCCCGAATCGCCCAAGGGAGACACCGCGTCGAACGTCGAAAGAAGTACGATCACCTCGTCCGCGCCGTATCTGTCGGGATAATCCGAAAAGTCGGGAAGCTCATCGTCGCCGATGTAATAGATCTCCTTTAAGACGCAGCCTCCCCAGTTCTCCTTGAAATCCTCTTTAATTACATTTATCGCCGAATCGATATCCTCTTCCGAATAAATATCGGAGGCTACGGGTTTTACGGTAACGTCTTTGACGTCTCCCTTTTTCTCAAAGCACCCGAAAAGGCAGAGAATAAGGGAAAGCGCCGTAATGATACCGATAGTTCTTTTCATAACAGAACTCCTTTATTTACCGCTTCATTCTCATGCTCCACGACATATATCTGACTCTGTCGGAAACGAAGTTGTCTTCAAAATCGTCGGAGTGTCTCCATGTCCCCTTATATGACAGTCCGCTAAGCTCCGGAAAAGCGGAAAGGGTCGGAAGCTGTTCACGCGGGAACAAGACCATACTTTTCGCGCCCGTCAAAACCTCGAGAGCGGCGTAAAGCCAGTCGGCGGGACCGACGGCGAGATCGCCGATAAAGAGCTTTTCGGGTACGGGCTCTCTCGGATCTATCGTAAAAGCCGATCTGATAACGTCGTCGGCCTTTACCGTTTCGGGAGCCTTCAAGGCGTAAGGCTCGAACATCGGCCCTATCTCAAAGCCGCATTCATAAAATTCTCCGCCCTTCAGCATCTCGGCACATGCCTTGAAGATATCGGCGAGAGACAGAGATTCGGGCGTCGTGACGGGATAAAATCTTTTTTCGAGCCTCGTCTTTATCTCGGGGATATCGTTTAAACCGATCCCCCTTCTCCGCGTGACGTCCGTTTCGTGCGCCGTTTCTTCAAAGTCGGTTATAAGAAAACGCTCGTCCCTTTTGATGAGCTTAATAAGCTTCGAGAACGCGGAGTATATCTTTTCGCTGTCGCTCGCGTGCATCTTTTGAGAGATCAGATAATGTCCTTCTTTATAGATATTGCGTTTATCAAAATTAAGGATATCCCACGCCTCGCGGCTGATGCACCTATGGGGATGGATATATAATACGGCGTATTCCCTGCCGCTGAGCTTGTCGAGCAGATAGCTTAGTCCCGCATCGTCTGTCTTTAAAAGAAACTTTTCAAGACCCATGGCGTAAGATAAATGGAACATCCCGCCGTAGTAACAGCCGGTACCGCTCTCGGTATCACATACGGAATCGGTGTAGATCGGAACGCCCATCTCGGCATAAGCTATCATGGAGGCGTATGACTGCTGATTTCCCGGAGGGACGGCGGAAACGGGGATATTTATCCCGAACGCCTTTCTGATATTTTCGAGAGCAAGTCCCTCCTCGCTTTCGCAAAGTCTGACGGCTCTTTCCCAATCGGCGATATCTGAATATTCGTTTATCATGGGATGCATCGTATGTCCGAGCGAATGGATGCCGATAAGATGACGCCGCAAGGCGTCCGTAACGTCTCTTCTGCCCCATTTCATCAGCATTTCGGCAAGCCTTCCGACCATGTTGAAGCCGCCGCGGATCCCCTCTTTTTCAAGTATCGCCGCAAGTCTCAGTATAGCGTCGACGGTCGAGGGATCCGTATAATCCTCCGCATCAAATGAAAAAATGATCTTTGTCATTTAATCCTCCGCAAAGCCCGAAATCATCAAGCCTTTTTATCTTTCTTAATAGTAACCTTGTCGCCGTCGGAAAGCGTCAGAGACGGCGATTTGATTATTACATCGCCCTCCTTAAGCCCCGACGTCACCTGATATGAAGTGCCGTCAAAAAGACCTGTTGTGATATCGGTCTTTTCAGCTCTCTTTTCCTTGGCGTTATATGTATAAACATATGCCTGCTCATCTTCGTATAAAACCGATTCGATGGGTATAAGAAGCGCGTCCTTAACGTCCGAAAGGTCTATCGAAATATCGGCGTCCATACCGATTATAAGGCTCTTATCGGGCTTCGGAACGGTGATCTTTGCTTCGACTCCCGCCGAGGACGCGCCCGTACCGGAGCTTATGATCGTATTTATATTGATCGCGCTGCCCGTTGACGCCACGGGGCTGATATATGAAACATAGCCGTCGAACGACTCGCCCGAAGCCGAGGTTACCGTAGCTTTTTGTTTCATCGAAACCTTTGATATATCGTATTTTCCGAGGGTGAAAGAGATATCGAAAGGATAATATTCTATTATCATTCCGCTCTCTTGTTTTGAAAACAGCCCCTGCAATATCCCGTTAAGATTTGCCGTTCCCGACGTTATCTGTGAGATAATGGACGAAATGTCAAGGCTCGGCGAAGCGGAGGCCTTTTCTTCTCCGCTTTTGTATTCCTTTCCGGCCGAAATATTGACTTCTCTTACTATCCCGTCATTTTCGGCGATCCAGCCCTTTTTGAGTTCGTTTACCGCGTCGTTCGTTTCGTCATAAGCCTTTTTTGCCGACTCGGCGACAGCCTTGTAGACGTCGGAAAGCGACGAATTTGATTGGAGCTTCAACACTTCCTGCTGCGCCTTGAGCTTCAAAAGCTCGATCTGCGCCGAGATAAGCTCCGACTCCTCCGAGGAAACGGAGAGCGACGACATGAGCGACGAAGGGTCAAAGCCTATGGCGTTGCC
>JAILLJ010000131.1 GCA_024693205.1 Clostridiales bacterium
CATACCGCACGGGCCAAAAGTCGATATCTCTTCCCGATGTCCCGAAAAAAGAGGGATATGAGGGACATTGGCCGTCGTATTCGCTGTCTGTCGGCGGGATAACCATCGTCGCCTTCTATGTTCCGATCGAATACACGGCGACGTTCAAGGCCGACGGAAAGACAGTCGGGACGGTCAAATTCACCGTCGAAAGTGAAACGATAACCGAGCCCGACGTTCCGAAAAAAGAGGGCTATACGGGCAAGTGGGAAACTTATACTCTCAAAGCAGAGAACATTACGGTAAACGCCGTATATGAGCCGATGATACATTACGCGTCATGCGTCGCCGACGGAACGGAAATAGCGAGGATCCCATACCGCACGGGCCAAAAGTCGATATCTCTTCCCGATGTCCCGAAAAAAGAGGGATATGAGGGACATTGGCCGTCGTATTCGCTGTCTGTCGGCGGGATAACCATCGTCGCCTTCTATGTTCCGATAGAATATACGGCGACGTTCAAGGCCGACGGAAAGACGGTCGGGACGGTAAAATTCACCGTCGAAACGACAAAAATAACCGAGCCCGCAGTTCCGAAAAAAGACGGATATACGGGCAAGTGGGAGACATATACTCTCAAGGCGTCCGACATTACCGTAAACGCGGTCTATACAAGGATCCTGCCTACGGGGATAACGCTTAATAAAACAAGCCTTTCCATGCGCTATAAGGATAAATTCGACCTTAAATATACGCTCGCGCCCGAGGGACTTTCGGGATACAAGGTGGTCTACAAGACCTCTAACGCGTCTGTGGCGGCCGTTGACGCGACGAGCGGTCAGGTGACGGCAAAACTGAAGGGCAAAGGCAGCGCGGTCATAACGGCGACGGTCGTAGATACCCTGACAGATCAGCCCGTAAAGGGAGCGGACGGCAAGGAGCTTTCCGCGACATGCAACGTCGGCGTCAGCCTGTCGTTTATCCAAAAGATAATAGTTTATGTCCTGTTCGGCTGGATATGGTATTGATAAGACGCTCTACGTCTTGTGATATAAATTTTTAAATCATAAAGTTTTAAAAACGGAGGAAAACAAAATGAAAAAAAGAGTCTTAAGCGTTTTGTCCGCCGCGTTTGCGGTAATCATGCTGGTGGCGTGCCTTATGCCGTCCGCTTTCGCCGAGGCCTTGCCCGAGGGGTCGTCGGTCGCGGTAGGTCAGAATTCGGTACACCTTTACGCGAAAAACGAAATGACGACGTATTATTTCACGGCTCCTGAGACGGCATATTATTCGTTCAGCACAAACGAGCCGCTGAGAATATTCATGAGCGTTGAGCAGAACGGCGACGGAGAGATCTACAAGTCCTATTCATACGCTGCGCTGACCTACATGGTAAAAGGCGAAACGGTTTCGCTTTGGTTCTGGACGGAGAAGCCCTCGGAAGAGGATTTCAGGCTTTCGGTCTATAACCTCGGAAAGATAGCCGAAGCGGAAATGAGAAAGCTCCCGGACAGTGCGATACTTCTTGAAAACTACGACATTTACGGGATCGATTCACCCGACGGAACGGCTATCGACCTCAACGGCTCGGAGGTCTATATCAAGTTTACCGAAGGCTCCGGCATCACAATGAAAAACGAGCTTTCCGATGAGCAGAAGCTTCATACGACATACGGCCCGTTTGACGTAATAGTCGAAAACGGAGAGGGTCATTACGAAGTGGGCTACAACGAGGTCACGCTCGTTTTCCCGGACGGCTACAGACTTTCGTTCAACGTAAGAGTCATCGAAAATCCGATAAGAGATATCGAGATAGTTAAGATGCCCGACAAGTCGACATACACCTTCGGCCTTGACGGAAAATTTGAATTTTCATTCCCGCTTAAGCTGAAAAATCTCGGCTTTGTCTACGACTATAATTTCAACGGACTTCGGGTACAGATCAATTATAAGAACGGCACAAGCGCGACAGCGGTCTATAAAGACGGAAAGTTCTACATAGACGGTAAGCCCGCGTCATGCACGGTCGAGGGCTATACAAGCGGTACGGGCGAAAATAAAAAGGACAGGATAGTCTATATGGGCAGTCTCGAATGGGATGAGGATACAAAGACCGTTACGGCCGTGTTCCTTGAAAAGAGAGACAGCGCGCAGATACAGACGGTAAGCCCGAAGGGCTTTGACGCCGTCAGAGTGTTCTTCAGAGGCGCCAACGCCGTCATCGAGGGCGTCATCGCGTATTTCAACGGACTGCTTAAATAAATCAAGAGTCCGATAAACCGAATAAAAATAACGCTTCCCTTCCTTTTGGAGGGGAAGCGCTTTTTGTAGGGATCGGTTCATTATTTTGTCTTAAATATCACATTGATTCGGGGACGGTGATCTTGAGCATCGTCAGGATATTTTTGATCGTGTCGCGGACACGGGCGCAAAGGAAAAGCCTCGCCTGCGTGAGCTTTTCGTCGCCGCAGTTTACGCGGTGAGAGTTATAAAACTTATGGAACAGCGCCGCAAGCTCGACGGTAAATCTCGTTATACGCGCGGGGTCGTAATTCTTGGCGGATAAAATTATTTCGTCCGTCAAGGTCGAAAGATAGCGGATAAGCTCCTTTTCTTCCGGCTCGACAAGGAGCATCAGTTCCTCCTCGGAGCAGTCGCGCGGCACTATGCCCTCCTCCGCGAGCTTTTTAAAGATACTGCATATCCTCGCGTGAGCGTATTGACAATAATAGACGGGGTTCTGCGCGCTCTGTTCGAGCGCCAGATCGAGGTCGAATTCCATCTGTGACGACGCTTCTTTCATGTTGAAAAGAAAACGCACGGCGTCGGTCGGAATCTCCTCGAGAAGATCGGTGAGAGTGATGGCCTTGCCTGTCCTTTTTGACATTCTGACGACTTCTCCGTTTCGGGTGAGGCGGACAAGCTGCATCAGAACGACGTCGAGCCTGTTTGTGCCGTCAAGCCCTATGGCGTCGAGCGCGCCCTTCATCCTCGCCACATGGCCGTGGTGGTCGGCGCCCCAAATGTCTATCGCCTTGTCAAATCCTCTTACGAGCAGCTTGTTGCGGTGATAGGCTATGTCGGCGGCGAAATAAGTCGGATTTCCGTTTGAACGGACGAGGACCTCGTCCTTTTCTCCGCCGTGCTCGGTGGCGCGGTACCAGAGAGCGCCTTCCTTTTCGTAGGTCAGTCCCTTTTCGGTCATGAGTTTTATCGTTTCGGCGACCTCGCCGTCATTGTGAAGCTCGCTTTCAAAGAACCATCTGTCGTATTCGATACGGTATTTTTTCACGTTGCCGCGCATGACCTCGATATTTTTCGGGAGCGCGTAGTCGACGAGAGCTTTTCTGCGTTCCTCCTCGGAAACGGACATATATTTGTCGCCGAATTCCTTTGCGAAATTTTCGGCGTGCTCCTTGATATCCTCGCCGTGATAGCTGTCTTCGGGAAGGGGCACGGCGTCCTCGCCGAGGAAGAGCTGTTTATATCTTATATCGAGCGAAAGAGCGAATTTTTCGATCTGATTTCCGGCGTCGTTGACATAAAATTCACGGCTCACGTCAAAGCCCGCGAAGTCGAGGACGGAGGCGAGACAATCGCCGAGCGCGCCGCCGCGCGCGTTGCCCATGTGCATAGGCCCCGTGGGGTTTGCGGAGATGAATTCCACGTTTATTTTCCTGCCCTTGCCGTAGTCGGAACGTCCGTAGTTTTCGCCCTTGTCCTTTATGTCCTTGAGGATCGCCGCGTAAAATTTAGCGCCGAGATAAAAGTTCATGAAGCCCGGCCCCGCCGTTTCGCATCTCTCGAAAAACGTCTCGGAAAGATCCATGTTTTCGATAAGCTTTTCGGCTATAAAGCGCGGAGGCTTTTTAAGATCTCTTGCCCACGCCATGGCGGCGTTTGACGAAAAATCTCCGTTTGTCCTGTCGGCGGGGACTTCGATATTGAAGCCGCCGAGAGGGACCTGCGGGAAATCCCCGTTGGCGACGGCTCGTCCCGCCGCGTCAAGGATCGCGGTATGTATATCGTTTTTTGTCTGCTGTACAAGAAGTGACATCAGATCTCATTCCTTTCGTACCTGTTATTGCGCTTAGAGGGCGCCTCCTTAAATGATATATTGAGGACATTTTTTACGGCGTTTGAGGAGTTGAAGTCGAGCGTATAGCTGAAAACAAGACTTCCCGCGGCGTTTTTGACGATCGAATTTATCGAATCGGCGTAAACGCCTATCATAAAATCGCCGTAGGGCGTGTCGTAGCGGCAGTTGTGACGCCTGTTTTTCTCGATTATGATTTCCGTTGAATATCTGCCGACGCGCGACATGACGACCTTTTCCTGACCCTCGACGCGAAGGACGGTCACGCAGTCCTTCATTTCATCGTCCTGTTCGTTATAGGTTATGGAATAGTTGTCGTCCGTACCGATAAATCTTCCGACTGTTATAAGCTCGGAAGAATTTTTTTCGTCGCCGTCGTGGACGTCGGTTATTTTTATAATGATCTCTCTGTTGAGACCGTTAAAATCATTGTTTGTCATTTTATCAGACCGTTATCGCTTTCCGTCTTTTTTTCGATCGCGAGGGAGATGAGCCTGTCGATAAGCTCGGGATATTTTATGCCGGCGTAGTCGAACATCTTGGGATACATGCTGATGGGCGTAAAGCCGGGGATGGTGTTTATCTCGTTGAAAAGCACTTTTCCGTCGCTCCTTCTGACGAAGAAATCAACTCTTGAAAATCCGGAGCAGCCGAGCGCTCTGAATATTTTACACGCCTCTCTCCGCACCTCATCAATCTTTTCATCGGGAAGACGCGCGGGGATGTGAAGCTCGCTTTTATCGGCGAGATATTTTGCGTCGTAGTCGTAAAAATCGTTGCAGGGCACTATTTCTCCGACTGTCGGAGCCATGATATCGTCGTTTCCGAGAACGGCGCATTCGACTTCCGAGCCGTCTATGCCCTCCTCGACGACTATGATATCGTCGACGCCCAAAGCCTTCCTTACGGCGTCGTCAAGGTTATTTTTCGAGCCGACCTTTGATATCCCGACAGAGGAGCCTGCGTTGGCGGGCTTTACGAACAGGGGAAAGCCCAGCTTTTCCTCACATTCGTTTCGGAATTTCTCGCCGTTTTTAAGGTAGTCGTGACGCGTCGTTTTGAGCCATTTTGCCTGCGCCACTTTGGCATGATCGGCTATGGTGTTCGTGACCGCCTTGTTCATGCTCATGGCGGAGGATATCATATCGCAGCCGACGAACGGGATGCCGGCAAGTTCGAGAAGGCCCTGCACAGTTCCGTCCTCGCCGTTTTTTCCGTGAAGGACGGGGAACACCGCGTCGACGCGGATGTTTTCGGTCTTTTCGCCGCAGACGGTTATCCCGTGGACGCTCCTGTCGGGAGAAACGATGGCCGGAACGAGGTTTTCTCTGTCGTTTATCCACTCGTTATTCATTATCTTTTCGGTCGTTCCGCTGTAGAGATACCATTTTCCGTCCCTCGTGATGCCGAGCGTCAGAACGTCGTATTTTTCTTTTGAAATATTATTTATTATATTTCCGGCGGAAATAAGAGACACATCGTACTCCGTCGAGACGCCGCCGAAAAGTATCAGGATTTTTTTCATAAAAAGAACCATTCCCCTCTGATCCGCGTTTTTTAACGCCGATCAAATCTGAATTTTAATATTAACACACGCCTTTGATATAGTCAAGCGTAAAATGGTAATATTTATACTAATATATATTATAAAAACTTATATTATATTCGTATTCGGAAATATAAATCTGCCGTTTTGTGGTATAATCAATCGAATATTAAACAATCGGGGGAAAATGTATGTTAGACATCAGCGAAGCGCTTTCGGCAATAGTAAACGGACTTGACGAAACGGTCAAAAATGCCGGGTTCAGCCTTTATTATCCCGAGGGCGCCGATAAGAGATCGCTTCCTTTCGTCGACGAGGATAAGCGAAAATATATATGCTATGACGGAGACGGCTGCTCGCTCAAGATCGAATTTTCCGGAAGGACCGTCTCGCTCTTTTACGCCGACTCCGCGACGTCGGACGCGGCGGGAAATTCCGATTACGCCTCTCTTTCGACGTCGCTCCTCGAAGCGGAGACTTCCGACGAAAAGGACGTAAAATATATAACCGAGGAATTTATCGAAACGATAGAGAACAAATTTGCCGGCGGTAAAAAGCCGAAGGCCGCCAAAAAGAATATACAGACCGTCTCAAAGACAGCCGTTAAAAACGGAGCTTAT
>JAILLJ010000132.1 GCA_024693205.1 Clostridiales bacterium
TTTAGTTGCAAGATTCAAAGCAATACGGTTTCAAAGGCGCCCGCCGAGCTCCGCGGTTCTCCAAGAGATAACAAATTTCTTGTCTATCCGCCGCTTGACGCAAGGCAGGAGTTTTTTCCTTGCTTTATTTTTTGCTTTCCTTTATAATCAAAGTTAGGACGGGTGCTAGTTTTTTTGGCGTCAAGACAAGGAACCGTCCCCTGTCTTTTCTATGGTTGAAAACATTATACCATATTTGGAGTTAACTTCTCTTCTTTTTTGGGTCACATCATTTTAACACATACAAAATTGCCTGAAGTCAGAGGATAAACAAAAATAATAAATCTCACTCTTGACGAGCTGACGGTGTTTAATGTAAAATAATTTTATATTTGAAGTTTTTAATGTCAGATATGTTTATTATTTTTTGTCAAAAGGAAGATGAATGCTTTTGAAAATCGTTAAGATCATCCTTTGCGCTTTGATAATCCTTTCGTGTGCTTTCGGAGGCTTTTCTGCTGTTTATGCCGCGGACGCCGGTATTACCGAATTTTCAGTCAATCCTTACGGCGGCAAAAAGGAGTCGCTCGATACGATCAATTGGTATAAAAACGAAGAAGGATATTACCTCTTTCTCCCGTCCGATATTTCGCTCGGCAAGCTTACCGTTTATTTTACCGCGTCCGACGAAGTTTATGTCGGTAAAACGCCTCTGAAAAACGGCGAAGTTACGTCCGCTTTTAAGGACGGCGGAGACTATACGCTTTCGTGCGGAGATAAAAAATACTCGCTTTCCGTCTATAAGGGAGCGAATATCCCTGCAATGTTTATCGAAACAGAATCCCGCAGCAGCGACTTCATAAATGCGAACAAGGAAAACAGGGAAAAGGCAAATATAAGGATCTACGAAGGCGGAAAAATGACCGTCGATAAGCCGCTTAAACATATCAAGGGCAGGGGAAATACGTTTAATGAATATGTTGACGGGCAAAAGTCATATAATATAAAATTTGAAGAAAAAGTCAGTCTGTTTTCCATGGATAAAGCCAAAAAATGGAGCCTTATCGGAATTGAGCCTTCCGATCAACTCAGGAATGCTTTCGCGTATGATATGGCAAGGAAGATGGGGCTTGATAACACATCGGAATATAAAAATGTCGATCTTTATTTAAACGGTGATTATATCGGATGTTACCTTGTCTGTGAGAGCGTTGAGATAGGCAAGGGCAGAGTGGATATTGCCGATCTCGAAAATGAAAATGAGGACGCGAACGAGGGGACGGATATTGAAAATGACTGTCTCCCGGGCGGTAACGGCAGAAACGACGTCTACCGCGTTGGAAGCAAAAGGTGGATAGATATACCGAACGATCCCGATGATATTACGGGAGGATATCTGCTCGAAGTGGATTTCTTTGACAGATATCTTGAAGAGGCGTCCGGATTTATCTCTGGCAACGGTACCCCGATAGTTGTTAAATCTCCGGAATATGCGTCAAAAGCGGAGGTCAAATATATCTCCGATTATTGGCAGAAGGCCGAGGACGCAGTCTATTCCGACGACGGATATAATAAAGAGGGAAAGCACTATTCGGAATACTTCGATCTTGATTCGCTTGTAAAAATGTATATCCTCGAGGAGTTTACAAAAGATGAGGACGTTGGATGTTCAAGCTGCTACTTTTATAAGGACAAGGGCGGAAAGATTTTTGCGGGTCCGGTATGGGATTTTGACAGCGGATTCGGTCTGAAAACCGGATTCGGACAGTTGCAGGGCGAAAGGACCGATACATGGTACGCCAATCTTTTATTCCGTGACGACGGGGAAAAAGACAGCGGCATGACCATAAAAAAGGTGCAGAACATATTTGCCGCTCTGTTTATGAAGGATGATTTCAGAGAGGCTGTCAGAGCTTTTTGGTATAAAAACGCCGATAATTGGTTCGGCGAAGAAACGATATCGAGCTGTAACGCGCTTTGTAAAACGCTTGAACAGTCGGCACAGATGTGCTATATCCGTTGGGATTACGTCGGAAAAGACAAATCGCTTAGCCCGACGGAACAATTTTACGCCGACGTCAAAGAGATCACGGATTTTATAAGCGAAAGAAAATCTGCGCTCGATCAGGGCTTTTCCAAGTATGCGGCTTATGTCAGGTACGATCTTAAAAAGAACGTTGACGATAATCTTTATGAAGAAAGGATGTTTTTCGGCTTCGACGACATGAATCTTCCGTCATATACCGGAAAAGACAGAAAGAACGGTAAGGAATATGTTATCGTCGGTTGGAAAGCAAAAATTGACGGAAAAACCGAAACGTTCAAGCCCGGGGACCTCGTTACCCTCAGCGCGGGGATGAATGTATTTCACGCCGTATGGAAAAAGAATATCCCGATAAAGCTTATCATTGCCATAGCGTTTCTCTTGATCATTGTCGGTTTGTTTGTCGCGTCGGTCGAAAAACAAAAACGAGATAAGAAAAAAGCAAAGGCGAAAGCGAAAGCAAATTCAAATTCAAAGAAAAAAAGACGTTAAGACCGGATATATAAAACGAAAGTTACCGCTTAACCACCTTCGGATGGGTACGCGGTAACTTTTTTATCGCTTGATCTTTTATACTCAAAATCGGTCATTTTTCCAAAACTAAAGTTTTTTCGATAAAAGGTGTACTTTTCGGAGCAAGTATGATATAATTTATTAAAATAATATTTAAGGTGAAGTAATATGGATCGTTCTACGATAAAGAAAGGCGCTTTCTCCCTTTTGTCGGCTGTAATATGTTCATATTCGTGCTGTTCGCTGTTTACCGATTTCAGTATTTTCGGCGCGCTGACATTTCCGCTGACGCTGATTTTCCTTTATCTCTTTAAAAAGCTTCGTGAGACGTCGGATCCTTTGCGGACGGGCGCGGAGATACCGAAGTCTTATTCCGTAATCCTTCCGATAGTCAGCGTACTTTTCGGCTTTTGTATCAGCGTTTCCGGCGGGGTCGAAAAGTTTTTCGGAGGAATGAACGGTCTCGGACTTTTACGTGCGGCAGTTCAGGTCTGCGGGATTTCGTATCTCTCGTTCGTCTTTTTCCGTGCCGTAACGCTTTCTGCTTTCGGCAAAAGTTTTTGCGACGGAAAATTCAGGATTAAGCCCGTGTTTTTGTTTCTCATTACATTCATTTGTTTTATTTTTTATTATTTATGCCTTTTCCCGGGAATGCTCAATCCGGATAATTTTGCCCAGCTGTATCAATGCGAGGATCTGTCTACGCTCAGTAATCATCATCCCGTTCTACATACGATGCTTTTATATCTTTTTGTAATTCGTTTGGGACACGGAAGTCCGGTATTATACTTTTTGTTTCAGATCGCCGTGATCTCTCTTATCTTCACATACGCTTTAAATAAGCTTCAAATTTTGACGGGCTCCAAGCTTTTCGTTTTGGCATGTATCCTGTTTTACGCTGTTTTCCCGCTCAACGGTTACGGCGCTTCAAGCATGACCAAGGATTATCTTTTCGGAGCGTTTTGTCTTTTATACGCCGTCTGTCTTTCGGATATCCTTCTTTCAAAAGGCGAAGCGTTAAAGAAGCCGTCATCGCTTATTTTGTTTATCGTCGGCGCGCTCGGTACGCTTTTCCTTCGCAACAACGGCTTTATGATCGTTTTACTGAGCGGCATACCTGCTATATTTATGCTCCGCCGCTGTCGCGTTAGGTTTATTTCCGCCGTCTCGGCGACAGTTCTCATCTTCGCGCTCGCCGTCGCTGTTATCTATCCCGCGCTCGGTATCATAAAAAGCGAAACAGTTGAATCGCTCGGCGTTCCGATACAACAGATGATGTATACCGTCAAGGAGGACGGTAATATTTCACCGGAGGACAGCGAGTACCTGCAGTCGATCATTCCGAAGGAGACGGTCAAAGAGGAATATGATCCTTATACCGTCGATCCGATAAAGTTTTCGGATGATTTTAACGGCGAGGTCATTTCAAACGATATTCCGCGGTTTTTCGTAACGTGGCTGAGACTGCTTATACATAATCCCTCCGAGTATTTTATCTCATATTTCAGGCTCAGCGAAATGCTTTGGGATCCTTTTGTTGAATGCGGCATGTTAGAAAGCCATACCGTTTCGCCTCATTTCACAAAGTCACAGCCTCGTCCGCTTATCCCGATTTTGCCCGGTATCATCCAGTCGGTCGTTGACGTCTGGCAGTTTTCAGACCTTAGCGCCGTATTCCATTTCGTTTGGAATCCTGCCGTGTATCTTTTCGCGTCATTTTTACTTTTCGCCGTTTGTCTTTTGAAAAAAAGAGGACGTTTATGGCCGCTGTTTATGGTATCATGGTCGATATGGATCTCTCTGATGCTTGCGATCCCCGCCGCTCTTGCGGGAAGATATACATATGGTGTTATACTTTGTTTGCCTCTGTATGCGGCTTTGACATTCAAAACGGAAGAAAGGGAGACGGAAAATGGATAAGATCGCGGTTTTACTGCCTTGCTATAATGAAGCAAAAACTATAGGAAAGGTAGTCTCCGATTTTAAAAGGGTACTGCCCGAAGCGGTCGTCTATGTTTACGACAATAATTCCTCGGACGGTACGGCGGAGATAGCCGAAAAGGCCGGAGCCGTCGTAAGGTACGAGTATCAACAGGGAAAGGGCAACGTCGTGCGTCGGATGTTCCGTGAGATCGACGCAGAGTGTTATATAATAGCCGACGGAGACGATACATATCCCGCCGAATGCGCGCGTGAAATGACAGATCACGTTATTTCAAAAGGAGTCGATATGGTAGTCGGCGATAGGCTTTCATCGACGTATTTTACCGAAAACAAACGTCCGTTCCATAATTTCGGAAACAGCCTTGTCCGCGTAACGATAAATCTTATCTTCCGTTCAAAAATTAAGGATATAATGACGGGTTATCGCGCGTTCAGCTATAATTTCGTCAAGACTTTTCCCGTTATATCAAAGGGTTTTGAGATCGAAACGGAAATGACGATACACGCCGTCGATAAAAATATGCTGATCCAAAACTATGTCATCGAATACAGAGACAGACCGGAGGGCAGCGAGTCGAAGCTGAACACATATTCCGACGGATTTAAAGTCCTGCTTACGATTTTTGACCTTTTCAAAGATTACAGACCGCTTCTGTTTTTCGCTCTTATCTCCTTTGTTTTGGCGGCGCTTTCGATCGGATTTATTATCCCGGTCATAGTGACGTTTATAAAGACCGGTCTTGTCCCCAAGATACCAACCGTTATCGTCTGCGGCGTCGTTTTCATGACGGCGATCATCAGCTTTTTCTCCGGCTTGATACTTGATTCCGTTAAGACGAAAAGCCGCCGTGAATTTGAGATGCTGCTTAATTCCGTTGACGAAAAGCGGCGCAACATGAAACAGTGATTTATTAAAGATGTAAAAATTGACCCGTCGGGCGTTATCTGCCTGACGGGCCTTTTCGTGTTTAAGTTGTTTCAATTTAATAAAGCGACCATGCCTTGATCTTTAAAATCAGGTCGTGGAAAAAGCCGACTATCCTTTGGAAGATGTTGCCGTCGACGACGACGCCGGCATACACAAACACGCCTCTGTACGTTTCAAAGGAGCCGTCATCCTGTTTGTATTTTCCCGATACGATATCGACCGAATAGACCGTTACGCCCTTTCCGCATTCGATCGTGACGTCTCCGTCATTCAGCTTTTCGGGTAGCGTATAACCGTCGGCGGCGACAAGATAATAATATACGTTATATGTCCTGCCGGCAACAAATGCTCCGGTATCGACCGTTCCGGCGTAATCTGCGACATAGACGGGTTCGTCGTTTTTTGTATCGAGCTTTACATTTTCTGATTTTATTTCGATCAGCTTTTCGACGTCGCTGCTTTTATATCCCGCGATATCGCTGTTTAGTTTTAACGAGATAGTGCCGAATTCGATATTCGCGCCGAATGCGGGGATAAGACAGCAGCATATAACGGTAAAAGCCAATAAAGCGGACGTGATTTTTTTGATCATCATAGATCCTCCTTTTCCGATATCTCTTCTTCGACTTCGGGGGCTTCTTCAGAAGTAATTGTTTCGGTCTGGCGGACGGAAATTTTCAGAGCTGAGTTTACGGTTATCAGATAATGTATCTCCTCGCTCTCCACGATCGGCGAAAATGAGGAGACGGTCATCGTCGTTTCGCCCTCTTTCAGGCCTTTGACCGTAAATATCACGTCATATCCCGCGCCGTCAAGCTCTTCATGATCTTTTTTCTGATATCTTCGTTCGCTCGTACACGACGCTACGGACGGGTCGTCGACGGTCACGCTGTATTCGGGACCGCCGCCGTCAAATGAATGAAACTTCAGCACTTCCTCGCTTTTGAAGATCGATCCTTCATCCGCGGCGGAGATGTTTCTTGAGCCTACCGTCAGCTTGACGTCGTGCGAAGGCATCTCGAAATTTATGCAGAAGCCCGTTTTGTCGTCGTAGGTGAGTGATATTTCTTTTCCGTCAAGGTAGAAATAATAGCTCGTATCGGTGGCGATCTTGTCAAAATAAAGCTTTACGTCCGCGCCGACGGAATATTTGTCCTTCGCGTTTGTAAAAAGGCTCTTATCATTGCCGTAATCAACACGGTACTTCGGTTTTCCGAAAAATAAAACGCTCAATACGATCATCACCCCGACGGCAAGAATAATTAAAACCGTAAGAATTATACTTCGCTTTTTCATATTTTATACCGGTCTCGGAGTTCCGCAGTTTGAACAGAATTTTGTCGCGTTTGCCGCGCCGCAGTTGGGACAGAACCACTGCATGTTCTGTTGTTGCTGTACAGGCTGCTGAACGTAGCCTTGCTGCTGCGGATAACCCTGCTGAGGATATCCCTGTTGCTGATAGCTCTGCTGCGGATAACCCTGCTGTTGATAGCCTTGCTGCTGCGGATAACCCTGCTGCTGATAGCCCTGCTGAGGATATCCTTGCTGTTGATAGCCTTGTTGTTGCGGGTAGCCCTGTTGCTGATAACCTTGCTGAGGATAGCTTTGCTGCTGATAGGTCTGTTGGTACATGATGGGCTGAGCGACGGGCGGTACGGCGTTATCGGGAAGTACGACTCCGCTCTGCGCCTGCTGAATATAGCCCTGTTGCGCGAGAGGAGTATTCGTCAAAACGGCGCGGATCTGATTGCCCATCATCTCGTACTGATGATATGCCGCCGTACCCATTCCCTCGACGTCGTGGCTGTTAAGCTTAAACGATATCTCGTCAAACCAGCGGCAGTTCAGTGATATTTTTATCTCGAAATCATAGGTGTATCTGTATCTTTTCGGATTATAGCTTATCTGATTTCCGTCCTTATCCGTAGTGAATATCTCATCGCGATCCTCGTCGATGTTAAAATCACAATTCGTAATGGAGGAAAGGGGAATGACGTCGGGGTTTTCGTCGGTCCAGTTTCCGGGCGAGCGGGAAGAAACAACAAAATTACGCGCCGCTGTGTCGATATAGACCTTTGTGCTTTCGCCGTAGGACTGGGTTGCATTGAATGAACGAAGCTTTGTTTTGTTTTCCTCGCGGTATTTGAAATGCTCTTTCATCTCCGCTATTGTCGTGCGGCGGCGGTCGGTCATGAAGGGCGACATTTTGCGGGCGCAGTCTTTACACATATTTCCGTCTTCAAGCTTGCGGTTGCCGAGTAAGCTGATTTTTTCTCCGCAGATATCGCAGAATTTTTTGTCGAATATACCCATTTGAACCATCCTTTCAAAAATTTAAAGTAAGTTATCTTCTACAATTAACCATTTATATAATAAACTACACGCCTGGTTTTGTCAACCGTGCCTTAAAGACAAAAACATGACCTGCTCGGTTTAACGGAGCAGGTCTGAATGGTTTTATTAAAGCTTTTTACCGTCATTGAATGCGTTTCCGACGCGCTCGCCGAGCGTATAGTAGCCGAAATGCACAGGGTCAAATGTGATAGGATGAAACAGCGAGAGATCGATCTGTCCGTCATCTCCGAGTACGCTTTCGTCGGCGCTGACATTTTTTATTTTTCCGAGGTATTTACTGCCGTCTATAACGTCGACAAGCTCGCATTCAAGAGAAACGGGCAGTTCCTTTATGACGGGAGCGTTGACAAAACCGCTCTTTTCTGTCGTGAAACCGGCTTTTTTCATTTTATCCGGTTCGTTCCTGCCCGACACTACGCCGACATAGTCGCAGGCGACAACATGCTCCGCGTCGCCGACGCCGACGGTAAACGCCTTTGTTTTAATGATGTTGTCGGTCGTCTTATGGCTCGAAAGGTCGATGATTATTTCATCCGCCCCGACGATGCCGCCCCATGCCGCGTTCATGGCGTTTGGCTTGCCGTTTTCGTCGTATGCGGCGATGATGAGTACCGGCTGAGGAAACATGTACGGCTTCGGCCCGAGATCTTTTCTCATAATAATCACTCCGTAAATTTCATTTTGACTTTATTATAATTGTTTTCAGCGGGTTTATCAAGCGAAAGACAATCATTTTATTTTTATATTATGATCTTATTATCATTGCAAAACAAATTTTATTGTGGTAAAATGTTTAAGGATTTTATCGGGACTTGATTTTATCAAAAATAAGAAAGGAGAGTTCGCGTGAGGGAGTGCAGGTTCTTTGTCGTTACGGACACACACTACTTCGCAAAATCACTTGAAGCGTTCGGCGCGGAATATGACGACCGCATGGACGGCGAGCAGAAATGCTTTGCCGAGACCGAGTCTATAAACCGTGCCGTTTTTGATTTTTTGTCGGAGCGGGACGAGGCGGATATCGTTCTGATCGCCGGCGATCTGTCGTATGACGGCGAAAAGGAGAGCCACAGGGAGTTTTCGCGCCTTTTACATGAGTTCAGCGAAAAAAGCGGCAAAAAGATTTTTGTCGTTACGGCGGGTCACGATTGCAATAAAACGCCTCATGCTTATAACGACGCTGGACGTTATGATATCGAAGGAACGTCGTTCGGCGAGCTCTATGATTTTTACCGCGATTTCGGCTATGACGACGCGATAGAGTTTAACAGAGAGCGTATGTCATATGTCGTAGATCTAACCGAAGACGTCCGTCTGCTCGTTATCTGCAACGACACTGCCGAAGAAAGGCACGTTACATATTCCGACGATTTTATTAAATGGATAGAAGTGCAGGCGAAAAAAGCGCAGGCCGACGGTAAAATGATGATCGCGATGGAGCATTATCCCGTTCTACCGGGTCAGCCGATATTCGCGCTGATACGCGACGCTTATCAAAAGGAGAACGAAAGGCTTATAGAGACGCTTGCGGACAACGGGGTGCATCTGATTTTTACGGGCCATATGCATAATCAGAGTATCAACGTGACGTCTACGAAAAAGGGCAACGTATTCTATGACGTCTGTACAGGCTGTACGATAGGCTGTCCCGCTTATATAAGGCTCGTGACCGTCCGCGACAAACAGACTGTCGAAATAAAGAGCTTTCCTATACCGGAATTTGATTGGGATAAAAACGGCAAGACCGGCGAAGAGTACCTGCGAGCGCAGTTTGAAAAGATGATACGTACTCTTATCGACGCCATGCAAAACGACCGGG
>JAILLJ010000136.1 GCA_024693205.1 Clostridiales bacterium
GGATCTGACGAGCTGCCGCTCGATAATACTTCTAAGAAAACCCGGCAAATGGTGCGCGCTGTACGAAAACGCCTTCTGGGACTTTCTTTCCCCGTTCGTCGATAAACTGTACAGTCATATGAGCCGTATATTCAGGTGAAACTGTACACCCATATGAGCCGTATCTTTTAGTGAAACGATCGTCATTAAATCCTCCTCCCGTTATATCCCTTGCGGGATCACGCATCGATAAAAATATTCATCTCCCACGCGAAACGCTTGCCCGTAATACAACACTTACCCCGAAAATGTTTTTTAACGAATCATGAATAAAGCTATTGACACGTGAAAAAATAAATGATAAACTCTTGTTGCGTAGTAAAAAGCTACAAAAATGTTAAAAAGAGGTTATACTATGAAAAAGTTTTTATCCGTTTTCTTCGCTGTTCTTTTCGTTCTCTCGTCTCTTTCCGTGATGGCGGCTGCGTGGGAGACCTCCTGCCCCTACTGCGGCGAGGTGTTCACGACCGAGGCGGCTTACACCGAACACATGACGCTTTACAACCACTCCGACGGTCACTACATCGTTTGCCCCTACACCGGTAAGGATTACAAGGATGGCGGCTGCGGTGAAAAGTTTGCGACAAAGGGCGCTTACGACGTTCACGTCGCCACCTGCAAGCACAAAGGCGACTACAGCACGCTCGGCTATGTCAAGTATTACGCCGGCAAGCTGTTTGAATCTCTTAAGGCTGTCAAGTGGGGCGACCTGTTCAGCGGTATCGTCAGCATCGCCAAGGCGATCTTTGCAGGAATCAACTTTAAAGAGCTCGTCAACTTCTTTAAAACGGTTTTCAGCGCCGTCAAAGGCTAAGCATTCAATTCATTAAATAGTAACGGGCTGTCGCTTTCTGCGGCAGCCGCGCTTTTTCTATGTATCTTAACGACCTTTCGATCCCCCGAATGGGATCGACTGAATAAAAACGAAAGAGGGATAAATATGATATCAACAACAACGCCGACCTTCGAGGGACACAGGATAAGAGAGTATAAACAGATCGTTTTCGGCGAGATCATTACCGGAGTAAACTTCATCAAGGACTTCGGCGCGGGTATGCGCAACTTCTTCGGCGGACGTTCACAGGGCTATGAGGAAGAGCTTATTAACGCGAGAACGCAGGCGTTGGCCGAAATGGAACAGCGCGCCGCCGCGATAGGCGCAAACGCCGTCGTCGGAGTCGACATCGATTACGAGGTGCTCGGCGCGAACAACGGGATGCTCATGGTGACCGCCAGCGGTATGGCAGTCGTCGTCGAATAAAAACAAAAATATCTGACGGGGTCAGCCGATGATTTCGGCGATAAGCGAATTAGAAACGAGAAAGCCCTTTCTCGTGAAGCGTATCCCCCGTTCATCCGAAACAGCAAGGCCGTAGGACGTAAAGCGTTCCGCGGCCTTTCTCATTTTTTCGGGTATGGCGTGTCCGAAGCGCCGTTTCATCCCTTCCTCCGTAAGGCCGTCGCAAAGGCGAAGACGAAGCATGACATATTCATTTTCGCCGCCTCCCTCGCCGTCTTGAACGGGCTCTGTTCCGCCGATAAAGCCCGCTGTATCGCGCGGATAGTATGATCTTTTTCCGCCGATGAATGAATGCGCCGACGCGCCGACGCCGAGGTATTCCTCGTCGTTCCAATATTTAAGATTGTGGAAGCTCTCGAAACCGGGAAGCGCGAAATTTGAGATCTCATATTGACGAAATCCCGATTTTTCCAGCTCCTCACAAGCCTCATTATAAAGGTCGCATGTCTCGTCCTCGCCGGGCAAAACGAGCTTATCTCCCATCTCGTAAAACGGTGTTCCCTCCTCGATTTTAAGCATATACGCGCTTATGTGCTTCGCTCCCGACTCGGCGCAAAAGTCTACAGAAGCCTTAAGCGTCTCTCGCGTCTGACCCGGTATTCCGAGCATGAGGTCGAGCGAGATGTTGCTTATCCCCGCGGAGAACGCCTCTTTTATCCTTTTTGATACCGTCCCTGCGTCGGCCCTTCTGCCGAGCGCTCTCCGTTCGCCGTCGACAGCCGATTGAAGCCCCATGGAAATCCTGTTGACGCCGCACGAAGCGAGAGTATCAAACAGCTCCGCGCTCGCCGACGAGGGATTGCATTCCACCGTAAATTCCCTTAAAACGTCCTTATCCTGATTTGAAAGAGCGGCTTCGGCTATCCTTTTAAGGTCGTTTCCCCTCATGACGGACGGCGTGCCGCCGCCGAAATAGACGCTGTCAAAAAGAAAACCGTTCTCCTCTTTTTCAAAGGCGATCTTTTTGACGACGGCATTCGCATATTCTGTTTTTGTTTTTTCATCCTCAGACGACGAATAAAAGTCGCAGTATGGGCACTTCCCATCGCAAAACGGAAAATGAACGTAAAGCCCGACAGGTCTCAAAAAATCACCTTCAAATATTTTTAAAATCAAAAAGACGGGCTATGACGACAAGATCACAGCCCATCTTTAAAGCGTTTTATCTTAACCGGCGCTGCCTGTCTCAGGCTCTTCGCCGTTATTTTGTTTGTCTTTTGAAACGTCCTCTTTCTTCATGGCAAGCTTCCTGCGCTCATGAAGCTCTCTGTACATCCTGTCGCGCTTCTCGCCGCTCAGATCGTAGAACAGCTTGGGTATCACGCTGAGCGCTCCCGTGGCGACGGGAAGTATAGTACACATCGCGAAGAGACTGCGTTCGACTTTTTCCGACTGTTTGCCGTAGCCTGCGTTTTCCTGATTGTATCCGATAGACGCAAGTATAGCTCCCTTTATCGTTCCGCCGAAGGTGCTGACGAATTTTGTCGCAAGTCCCTTTGCAACGCCTGTCATGCCCTCGTTGCGGTATCCGTTTTTCCATTCGCCGTAGTCGATGGCTTCGTTTCTCATCTCCTCCGGGATAACGGAACGAAGTCCCCATACGAACATCCAAAGCGTCTCGCGCGCCATGAACGCAAGTATCATGGGCAGTCGTTTCTTGAAGTTTTTGTTTATCGAGCCGACAATGTATACGCCGAGCATAAGAACGTCGCCGATATGGGACGACACGAGCCAAAGCGCTTTTGTCGAGAACTTTCTTCTCGCCCAGGGGACGTAGGAATAGCTTATCGGCGAAACGATCGCGCCGGGGATACCGACTATCGTCGACATGGACGCGAGTCCCAAGACGTTTATGTAGTAGAAGTTCGTGCCGGAGCTTATGCTGAACGCTCCGAGAAATTCGGAAAGCGTGATGAGCAGAAGCGGTTTGTTTTTGAAAATTGATTTGAAGTTTTCTTTTACGGAGGGCTTCTCGACAGTCTGCATTACGCGCTCCTTTGCGACGCACGCGAAGTAGAACGCCATAGCGCCCGCGACTACGGTAGTGAACGTACCCGCCGAAACATAGAGCGAAGTCATCTTGATGTTTATCTTTCCGTTGTTTACAAGGTCGATAAACACTCCCATCAATATTTCGGGACCTTTTTCGACAAAGCCGGAAAGAAGATTTGCCTGGGTGATGAGACGTGTTCTGTCAAGAATATTTGGCGTTATCGTCGAAAGCATTCCGACTCTCGCAATTTCGTTCATCGAGCCGGCAAAGTTGCTGACCAGGGAAAAGACCATATACGTCGTGAGCATAACGATATTATATGGGTCTCGCCCGCTGAATATCACCGGCAGCCACCAATAAAAGAGGCTCAATAAAACGCCGGGGATCGCGTAGATAACGAGATAGGGCTTGAATTTTCCGAAACGCGTACGCGTCTTGTCGATGAACGTCGCCAAAAAGACGTCGTTGATTATATCCCATAAACCGACGATCAAGGTGACGATAGGCTGGAATTTAAGACCTATCTTGACGATATCCGTTATGAAAATGTCGTTATACTTTCCGATATTGAAGCTTCTCGAAATATCGTAAAGTATGTAGGCGACCGTCTCTTTAGTGCCGACATAGCGCCTGTCCTTAGGCAGAACATCCTTGAGGTGATGGTGATGGTGCTTCTCGGACTCGTGCTGCAATGAAGCGGTTGTATTTGCTTCAGAAGCCATTTTACGACCTCCCGTTAAAATCACATTATAGTTTATTATAGCAAAAATGATCCGTTAATACAAGCAATAAAACTTTTTTGTATATTTGTATAAAAAACGGATGTCGCCATTGTATAAAAAGCCGATTATCTGTCGTCGTCAAGCTTCAGAACAGCCATAAACGCCTCCTGCGGGACCTCGACCGTACCGAATTGTCTCATGCGCTTTTTGCCCTCTTTTTGCTTTTCAAGCAGCTTTTTCTTTCGCGTTATGTCGCCGCCGTAGCACTTTGCGAGAACGTCCTTTCGCATCGCCTTGACAGTCTCTCTTGCGATTATCTTTCCGCCTATGCCCACCTGTATCGGTATTTCAAACATCTGGCGCGGTATGTTGTCCTTTAACTTTTCGGCTATCTTTCTCGCCCTCGCGTAAGCCTTGTCGGAGTGGATGATGAACGAAAGCGCGTCGATGGTGTCGCCGTTAAGAAGCACGTCGAGCTTCACGAGATTTGACTTCCTGTAGTCGAGCAGCTCGTAGTCGAACGAGGCGTAGCCCCTTGTTCTCGATTTAAGCGAATCAAAGAAATCGTAGATTATTTCGTTCAGCGGAAGCTCGTAATGGATATCGACCCTGTCGGCGGCGAGATACGTCATATCCTTAAATACTCCGCGTCTGTCCTGGCAAAGATCCATGATAGCTCCGACGTATTCGGGAGGCGAATAAATATGCGCGTTCGTAAACGGCTCCTCCGAATAATCAATAAGCGCGGGATCGGGATAATGGGTCGGATTGTCTATTTCGACAGTCGATTTGTCTGTCAGATGTATTTTATATATTACGCTCGGAACAGTCGTCACGAGGTCGAGATCGTATTCTCTTTCAAGCCTCTCCTGGACTATTTCGAGGTGGAGAAGCCCCAAAAATCCGCATCTGAAGCCGAAGCCGAGCGCTCCCGACGTTTCCGGCTCATAGGAGAGCGCCGCGTCGTTGAGCTGAAGCTTTTCGAGGGCGTCGCGAAGCGCCTCGTAATCAGCTCCGTCGGCAGGATAAATCCCGCAGAAGACCATCGGATTTACCTTCCTGTATCCGGGAAGCGGCTCCTTCGCGGGATTTTGCGCCGTAGTCACCGTATCGCCGACGCGCGCGTCTCCGACCGTCTTTATCGACGCCGTGATATATCCTACCTCGCCTGCCGAAAGATATTTCGCAGGCTCCATGCTCGTTGCGCGCATATAGCCGACCTCGACGACGGTAAATTCCGCGCCCGTCGCCATCATACGCATGGTGTCTCCCGCTTTTATCTTTCCGTCCATTATACGGACGTAAACTATTACTCCCTTGTAGCTGTCGTAAACGGAGTCAAATATAAGCGCTCTCAGCGGCGCGTCGTCGTCGCCCTCCGGCGCGGGGATGTCTTCAACGATCCTCTTTAAGACCTGTTCGACGTTTTCTCCCGTTTTTGCCGACACCCTGGGCGCGACCGAACAGTCAAGTCCGATAACGTCCTCGACCTCGGCGGCTACTCTGTCGGGCTCCGCCGCGGGAAGGTCGATCTTGTTTATAACGGGAACAAGCTCAAGGTCGTGGTCAAGAGCGAGGTATGTGTTGGCAAGCGTCTGCGCCTCGATGCCCTGGGATGCGTCTACTATCAGGACGGCTCCCTCGCACGCGGCGAGCGAACGCGAGACCTCATAATTGAAGTCCACATGGCCGGGAGTGTCGATAAGATTCAGCTCATATGTTTTGCCGTCGTCCGCCTCGTAATCGAGCTTGACGGCATGAGCCTTTATCGTTATCCCGCGCTCGCGCTCAAGATCCATATTGTCGAGTATCTGATCGCTCATATCGCGCAGCGCCACCGACTTCGTAAGCTCGAGGAGCCTGTCGGCAAGCGTGGATTTTCCGTGGTCAATATGGGCGATTATACAGAAATTTCTTATATTATCTTTGGGGGCCTTCAAAAAATCACCTCAAAACTAATTTTACTTCAGCGGCGACATATGCTTTTGGGTCTCGTCCATTTTCATGAACTGCGGATAGCTTTCGTTTTCAAAGATATCGGGCTGTTTTTCATGAGTGACGAGCCAGATTATGAAATCCGAATAATCGGAATTATACGTCTCCTTGCCGACGTGCTGTCCGCCCCTGAAAAACCATGTGGCGTCGGGGAAGGTGCATGTCGACGCGTCGATGATATTGTCGGCGGAGATGTGGTTATGGCCGGAGCAGTAGACCTTTTGGGTATATCCCTCGGAAAGAGTCATGCCCGCCGGCGCGCATGTCGCGCCGCCGCTCGTGCCGACCGTTTCGATAAGGGCGTCGCCCTGCATATAGCCCGATGAGGTTATCGGAAGACTTCCGTTGTCGTAGCCGGAACAGTATGAGATCTTGACGCCGTCCGCCATAGCTTTTTTAAGTATTTCATCACGCTTTAAGCCGACGCCGTAGTGATACGCGTCAAGCTTTTTGATAAGCGTATCCGTTCCGTCATAGAGCAGAAGCTTCTTTGCGTCCTCGTATCTGTCGCCTCTTATGAACGCCCACATGCCGGGCATATGTCCGAGCGTCTTTCTTATCGCTTCTCTCGCGGCCTTTTCGTTGAGCTTGTCGCCGAGAAGATTTGTCGCCGCGAATACAGCCTTTAAAACAAAGCTTTTTTCAAGAACGGAAAGCAGCTTGTCGAGAACGGCGTCAACCTTTTCGTTTCCCGTTTCGAGCGTCGCGAGATATTGGAGCGTATCTCTCTGTCCGATATTGAAATCTCCCGCAAAGAGGTTTTCGGTAAAGATTATCCCGCCGTCAGCGGAGGAAACAAACACAGCCGAATCTATATACGACGTACCGTACTTTGAAAAATATGCGAGCGTCTGAACGCCGCCCATGCTGCACGGTATCAGATCGACCTTGTTGTCGCCCGTTTCTTTTAAGACGTTTTTGATAAACGCCTGAAGCTCGTCTGCGTTTGAGAGCGGATCAAGCCGCCAGTCGTAGTTGTAAAAATAAACGTTGTCGCCGCCGAATCTTTCGACAAGCGAGTGGATAAGTCCGAACTCTGCGGAATCGGTATTCTTATACATGTCGTAGTTTGCCTGGGACTTCGGGAACCGCTGAGGCGTGACGTTGTATTTTGAATTTCCGTTTTCGTCGCACGCGAATTCGCCCAAAACGTCATAGACGGCGTCGCCTACGGCTTCGGCGAAAACGTCGAAATCATTTTTCAAAAACGCCTTGAAAACGCCGAAAAGCACCTTTATTATTATCTTTCCGACGTCGACCTTCGGCGGGAAGGCTATCCTTTCGTTTTCGGTCCCCTCGTCCATATAAAACGGACATGCTCCGACGCCGCTGACGACGATTATCGGATCGGGCTTTTCATTTTTCACGGCGCTCACCGTAAACGACGGCATAACGCACATAAGAGCGATCGTGACCGACATGACTATGCAGATGA
>JAILLJ010000149.1 GCA_024693205.1 Clostridiales bacterium
GAAAACAGCCCTGTTTCGTTTTAATATAGAAAAATGGGTTTTGAATTATGATCCTTTTCTCGCCGTTTTTTCGCCCTCGACGTATCTTTATACGCCTATCGGGCGAAGAAAACGGCGTCTTCATCTAAATGCGACAGCCCCTTGAATTTTGAAAGTATAATATTATTTTTTTATCTCCGGAAGGTCGATGTTTGTTTTATCGACGATAAAGATCGGGCGGTTTTTGACCTCGAGATAGATCCGCGCAAGGTATTCTCCGATTATTCCGAGCGCAAGCAAAATCAGTCCTCCGAGTATCATAACGGCGCAGATGATCGACGGATATCCCTTGACGTCCGGCCCCAAAATAAGCGTTTTTATTATCGTATATATCGCGTAAATGACGCCGATCGAGCTTATTATTATTCCCGACGTCAGCGCGATCTTCAGCGGAGCGACGGAAAAACCGATTATCCCGTCAAAGGCGTATTTGAGAAGGCTCATGAACGACCACTTTGTCGTTCCCGCGGCGCGTTCGACGTTCTCGTGCTCGAACCACTTTGTGTTGAAGCCGACCCAGCTGAAAATGCCCTTTGAAAATCGGTTGTATTCCGGCATCGAGATTATGGCGTCGACTACCTTACGGCGCATCACCCTGAAATCCTGGGCGCTTTCGGGTATTTCGACGGAGCTCATTTTATTTATGACGCTGTAAAACGCCGCAGAGAACGCGCTTTTGAATTTAGCTTCGCCCGTTCTGTCTGTCCTTCTTGCCGCGGCGACGTCGTATTGCTGTTCATTTTCAAGCGATCTCAGCATTTCGGGGATCATCCACGGGGAATGCTGAAGATCGGCGTCGATGATACAGACGTATTCGCCGGAGGAATATTTCATTCCGGCGAGCATAGCCGCTTCTTTTCCGAAGTTACGAGAGAACGAGATATATTTTACTCTTTCGTCGTTTTGGGCGAACGTCAAAATTTCGTCGAGTGTTTTGTCGCGGCTCCCGTCGTTTATGAAAATAAAGCGAAAAGAAAAATCAGGTGTGTTCCCGGCAACGGCACACACCTCGTTGTAAAACAGCGGAAGAACTTCCGCCTCGTTATAGCACGGTACTATGAGATCGATAGTTTTCATAAGGTTGAAACGCCTTTCAAAAATACTGCGTCAATTATTTTTGTCGTCTTTTGAAACGACTTCGATCGCTTTTTGAAGCTGAGTATCGGCATTGATATCGAGCAGCTCGACATTCTCCGCTGCCGCGGGCGGAAGCTTTACTTCGTAATCAGGTTTAAGTCCGATGCCGTTGTAGCCGCTGCTCTTATAAGGCTTTACAAGCGTTGTCGTAAGTATGACGGCGCTTCCGTCCTCGAGCGTCAGAGCCTCCTGCGACATGCCGTTGCCCGCCGTATTTTCACCGACAAGCTCTGCCTTTTCAAAGTCGCGGAGGTCGCATGCGAAAAGCTCTGCGACGCCGGACGTCTTTTTATTGACGAGCACGACCATCGGTATGTTGAGGTTGCTGGACGTTGAGGAATATGTATATGCCGTCTCGCCCTTGTTGTCGATAAGCGATACGATGACCTCGTCGGGCTCGTCACAGAGGGGAGTGATGCTGTCGACAGACGCGGCGGCATATTCGATACTGCCGTCGGATGTTCCTCTGAGGTCGAAAATTATCTTTGTGGCGCCCTCGTTCTGAAGCTCGGTTATCGCCTCAAGAAGCTGCTGCTTCGTGTTTGAATAGAAGGCGGAGATCTTGATATAACCGCAGCCGCCGACCACTTTATATGATACAGACACATAGCTGTAGCCGATAGTCACCTTGAAATTAACGGGCTTGCCGTTCCTGCTGCACGATACGTCGACAGTCGTGAGGTTGTCTCCCTCGAGCGTTTTGAGGAGCGATTCATATGTCGATGCGGTGACCTTTTCGCCGTCTATGGACGTAATGACGTCGCCGACCTTCATTCCCTTGGCTGACGCCGAGGAGCCCTCCGCGACGCTCGTGACGGTCAGCGCGCCGTTGTAATCGTCCCAGGAGGTCGTAATACCTATTCCGACGGCGTTGCCCGAAAGGCGCTTTTTATAGACCTGATATTCCTCCGCCGTCAAAAAGCGGTTATTTTTATCGCCGAGTCCGTTTATGAAGCCCTCGGCGACGTTGATATTTATATCGTTCGGTTTTACGGAGCTGTAGTAGTAATAGTTGGATCTTATAAGGGCGTTGACGTCCTCAAGAGTCGAATACATTTCGATCCTGTTTCCGAGGTCGGAGATAAGTCCGTTATATATATGCTGAGAAACCGACATCGTTATGGCAAACGTAGCGGTTATTGAAGCTATTATAAGTGCCAATGCAAGGCCCAAGGATATTTTTTTGCTCATAAACTCCGGACTTTCCCCTTACTCCTCTTAATTGTTTAAGGTATGCTTACGTTTAGGGCATACTTACGTAATTCAGCGGATTTACCTGGACGACGTTTCCGTTTTTGTTTACACGTACTTCAAAGTGAAGGTGAGGACCCGTAGTGTTTCCGGTATGACCGGCGAGGGCGATGACCTGACCCTGCTGGACCTTTTCACCTACCGAGCTGACCTTGAGGACGCTCGCGTGGTAATAAGCCGTGAAAAGTCCGTTGCCGTGGTCAAGGATGACATAGTTGCCCATCGACCAGTGGCCGTAGCCCATTTGGATGACCTTGCCGCTTTGAGCCGCGACGATGTTTTTGCCCTCTGTTCCTCCGTGTACGCAGATATCTACTCCGTGGTGCGCGCCGCCCGACGGATACTGACCGAAGGGAGCGGAGATATAACAGTTTTTATACGGAAGCGGCCAAATGAGCGAGCCGTCATTTTTGATGTCTATGTCTTCTTCGCTCGTCTCCTCGCCCTCCTTTGAGCCTTGAGCAGCGAGGTAGGCGTTGATCTCGGCGTCGATCTGCGCCTGATCGTCGGCAAGCTTTTTCTGAAGAGCGGCAAATTCGGCGCTTTCCTTGTCGAGCGTTTTGAGCATTGCGACCGCTTCGCTCTTTTTACTGGTTGCGGCGCCCTTCTTGCTCTCGACCTGGTTTGCGCTTGACTGGATATCGTTTTGTTTTGCCTTCAGCTCGTCCTTTTTATCCTGGACGACTTTCTTGCTGTCTTCGAGCGCGGAAACATCCTCGTCGAGCTGGTTGTTGAGCTCGTTAAGATCCTTGATATCGTCCTCAAGCCCCTCTATGAGCCTGTTGTCATATTCCGTGGCATTTTGAATATATTGATTCATGGTGAGAAATTCCGAAAGGCTTTTTGAGCCGAGCAGAAGCTCGAGCGTAGACGCGTCGCCCATCATATATGAGGCGGCAAGCCTTTTGGAGATAGTCTCATACGTGTTGTCGATATTGTTTTTTGCCGCGAGGATCCTGAGCTTCGTTCCGGCGATCTGCGCCTCGGCGTCGGCGATCTCGCCGTCGAGATCCTTTATCGACGAGTTGAGCGTATTGATATCGCCGTTAAGGACGCTTATCTTTTGGTTGAGGATATTGATCTGGTCGTCAAGACCCGATATTTCGGACTCAAGCGCGCTGATCTTCGATTGCTGAGCGGCCTTGTTGTCCTTTATATCAGCCATTTTCTTCTCGTTCTGCTTCATCTGCTGTTCGATCTTGTCATATTTTGCCTGAAGCTGGTCGAGAGTTTCGTCGGCATGTGAAAAGGTCCCCGGTACGAAAACGGACGCCGCTATGACGGAGCATGTCAACGAAGCGGCAAAAAACCTTTTTATGCCGAGATTTCTTTTTCCATCTTTACGTAATAAATCCATTAAAAAGCTTCCTTTCCGGGATCATGAAGGCATTTTGACCCAGTTCAGCGGGTTCATCCTGACTATCGTCCCGTTTCTGTTTACCCTGACTTCAAAGTGAAGGTGAGGGCCTGTTGTGTTGCCGGTAGCTCCGGCAAGTCCTATCGTCTGTCCCTGGGCGACCGTGTCGTTTTGATCGACATACAGTACGCTCATATGGTAATAAGCTGTAAATACACCGCAGCCGTGGTCAAGTATCACATAGTTGCCCATCGACCAGTGGTTATATCCCATTCGTATGACTCGTCCGCTCTGGGCGGCGACGACCTTCTTGCCGTATGTCCCGCCGTGGACGCAGATATCTATTCCGTGATGCTCTCCGCCGTGAGGATATTGGCCGTAATAAGCGGAGATGTAACAGTTGTTATATGGCATCGGCCAGATGAGGTTTGTGCTTTCGGCAGTCACGACCTTGACAGTCAGCGTCGGCAAAGGCGGAAGCGTGGAGTACAGATCGTCGATGTTCTGACTTGCCGCAGTGGTCGTAGTCGTCGTTGTCGTAGTAGTCGTGAACTGCGAGCCGAGCGTTTGAGGCCTGTAGGGCACGGTCGTAAACTGATACGGCTTATTTACCGTCGTTTCGGTCTTGCCGGAGGCGTCTTCGTCCTCATCCGCGCCGCTTTCATCCTCTTTAACGGTACGTACCGTCGTCGACGACGGAGCGGTAGTCGCCTCTTTCACGTCGTTTGCCGAGGAACCGTATTTAAGAAGATAGGCGTTCATTTCGGCGTCTATCTTATCCTGTTCGTCGGAAAACAGCTTCAGCATTGCGTTGTAGTCGGCGCTGCTCTCGTCGAGCGTTTTGAAATAAGCGACGGCCTCGCTGTATTTATATTGGCTCATCTCTTTTTTCATTTTAAGGACGTATGCCGAGGTCGAAACGTCGTCCTGTCTCTTATAGAGAGTATTTTGTTCGCCCGTCAGCTCCGCGAGCTTATCGGCGACGTCGGCTCTGTCGTTTGTCAGAGTCGTATTTAAAGCGTCAAGCTTTTCGAGGCTGCTGTTGAGCTTATCTGTCATATATGAGTCGTATTCGGAGAGATTGTTGATCATCTGGAGCTTTGTGTACAGCTCCCTGAGGTTTTTGCTCCCCAAAAGGAATTCGAGGTTTGAACCCTCGCCGGCCATATATGACATAAGGTGTCTGCTGAACACCTTGTCGGAGATAAGCTCTATGCTTCTTTCGGTCTCGTAGATGACCTCCTCGGTGTCGTCGATCTGGGTATTGAGCTTTTGAAGCTCCTCTTTGAGCGAATTTATCGAGCCGTTGAGCTTCGTTATGTCGCCGTTTAACAGATTAAGACGCTGCTGAAGGACGGTTATCTGTTCGTTGATCCCGTTTATCTGTGTCTCGAGCGCGGAAATATTCTGTTTTTGCTGAACTTTTCCGTTTTCGAGTATGTTGATATTTTGTTTACTTTGGGTGATACGCTGTTCGAGCGTATCGTACTTGTTTTGGAGCTCCTCAAGCTCATTATCTGTCGTTTCTTCGGTTGTAGTCGATTCGGCGGCGCCCTTTGACGTCGTCGTTTCCGCCGCAAGCGAGGGCGTGAAAAAAACCGAGGAAATAACGATCACCGCCGCAAGACATAACAAAACCGACCGCCTCAAATCAGGGACGGAAAGCAAGTTATTCATTATCTTCCGCGGTGTCATCGTAATTCTTCTCCTTGAGGTATTTTTTCATCGAAATAAGGCTTCCGAAGCCGCCCGTGATTATTCCGACAGCCTCGAATCCCAGGAGCAGCCACCAGCAGTACGTTATAAACGGTACGGGCGTCAGGATATCGAATGTCGAAAGTGCGGTCTGAAGCGATTTTAAGATAAGCTCATAGATGCCGTATACTGCGCCGAGAGCAAGAACTCCGGAGATAGCGCCGAGGATCATACCCTCGATAAGGAACGGCCAGCGGATGAACGCATTCGTCGCGCCGACGTTCTTCATTATACCGATCTCGAGGCGTCTGCTGTGCATCGTTATACGTACGGTGTTTGAAATAATGAAGAGCGAGATAAGGAGCAAAAGCGCTATGGCGCCTACGCTGATATATGTTACCGAGCTTCTGAGAGAAACAAGGAACGTTGCGAGCTGACGGCTCTCGCGGACATACTGGATATTGTTGAGATTATTGATCTTGGCAAGAGTCACGTCGAATTGTGACATATCCTTGAGATGTATCTCGAACGACGCGGGGATAGTACTTGTCTCCTGCTCGTTGAAGTAGTCGATAAGAAGCTGGTTGTCCATCGACTTATAGAAGTCCTCGCTGTTTTCCTCGGAGGAATGATATTGGCATTTTCCGACGTTGTCTATAGCCTTTATCGATTCGCCGATAAGCTTTACGTCCTCAAGCGGGAGATCGTTGTCGACAAAGACCATTATGACGTTTTCGTCGTCGACCTTATTTAAAAGCGCCTGTACGTTGGCAAACGAAAGAAAAGCAATTCCGATTATAACAAGGCACGACATGAGCACACATACGGAAGCTATGCTCATCAGCCTGTTGACCCAGACGTTTCTGAATCCTTCTTTTGTAAGATATCTTAAGCTTCCGGCGTTCATTTGTCGTCACCGCCCTTCTTCTTTTTGTGTTTTTCGGCCTTTGCGGGCTTCTCGTCGGGCGAAGCGTCGTCGTCATCCGAAAGATATACCGTAAAGTCAACGCCGCCGTTATCGTCCTCGGCAAGGAATTTATGCTGATTGAATTCGACGTCGACGGTCTTATCGGGCTCGGCGTTGACCTCGCCGATATCGCTTCCGTTTGTCACGTCGGTTATTGCGAAATGCGTCTCGAAGTTGTCGAGATGGGACTTGTTGAGATGTTTTTGCGATTCCTTGAGGTATTTTACGCCGCCGGCGCTGGGGCCGTCGTATTTTACATAGCCCTCCTGAAGGATGACTACGCGCCTGTTGAACTTGCTGACGAGCTCATGCTCGTGGGTGACCATAATGACCGTCGTGCCGCCGTCGTTGAGCCTCGTAAGAAGATTTACGATATCGTATGACATCTGGGGGTCGACGTTTCCGGTGGGCTCGTCCGCCACTATAAGCTCGGCGTTATTCGCAAGAGAGCGCGCTAAAGCGACACGCTGTTGTTCACCGCCGGAAAGTTCGTCCGGGAAACAGCGCGCCTTCGCCGAAAGTCCCACAAGGTTTAAGACATAGGGGACTCTTTTTCTTATTTTATTTTCCTTTGCGCCTATAACGCGCATGGCAAAAGCGACGTTGTCGAATACGGACATCGTGGGGATAAGCCTGAAGTCCTGGAAGACGACGCCCATCGTCCTGCGGTAATAGGGTATCTTTCTCGTCGAAAGCTCGCCGAGATTGTATTTATTTACGATAATGGAACCGCTTGAGGGAACTTCTTCACGCATGAGAAGCTTTAAAAACGTGCTTTTGCCGGCGCCGGATGCGCCGACAACAAAGACGAACTCGCCCTTGTCGATTTTTACATTGACGTCGTGCAGGGCGTGGGTGCCGTTTTCATATGTCTTTGAAACATGGTTAAACTCAATCATACTGTTAAACGGGCGGTTTAAATTCCTTTAAGCAAAAATACTCTCGGGAAATGTCCAAACCGCCGCTTTCGTCACACCTTTCCTTTTGAAGAGTGAACGGCAGCAGGTCTGATTTATTGGCCACAAAAATCAAAAATCAGTATTTGATAGGCTTTGCGTCGAGGTATTTCTTGACCATCAGCGCCACCTTGAATACTATCGCGTCGTCAAATTCGCGAAGATCGAGCCCCGTGATCTTTTTGATTTTTTCGAGTCTGTACACAAGCGTATTGCGGTGGACGAACAGCTTGCGTGACGTTTCCGAAACGTTGAGATTGTTTTCAAAGAATTTCTGGATGGTGAACAGCGTTTCGGAGTCGAGGCTTTCTATTGAATCTCTTTTGAATATCTCGTGAAGGAACATATCGCAGAGAGTCGTGGGAAGCTGATAAATAAGACGTGCTATACCGAGGTTGTCGTAGCTTACAATCGCTTTTTCGGTATCGAAGACCTTGCCGACCTCAAGCGCGACCTGCGCCTCCTTGAAGGAGCGGGCGAGGTCCTTGATATCGGTAACGGTAGTACCTATGCCGACGAGCGGCTGTGAATAAAGCTCCGTGCTGAGGGAATCGGCTATCGACCTGGCGAGCTTTTCGAGATCGTTCATGTCGATACCCTGTTTTACCTCTTTTACGAGAGCTATGTCGGAATCGTTTACATTGATAACAAAGTCCTTTGTTTTGTCCGGGAAAAGGTTCTGGATAACGTCGAAGGCGGGGACGTCGTTGTTTCCGTTTATACGGATAAGCAAAACGGCCCTTTCGACCTCGTTGTTGAAACGAAGCTCGCGCGCCTTGAGGAAGATATCTCCCGGCAGAATATTGTCGAGTATGACGTTTTTGATGAAATTGCCGCGGTCATACTTTTCGTCGTAAAACTGTTTGATACTGTTCAGGGCCACTCGGCAAATGTCAATATATTTAACGGCATCCTCGTCCACGCCCTCGATAAAGACGGCGTAGCCCGCGTGAAGCTGTGCGCCGAACGAACGGAAGGTATAGCCCGCTATACAGCGTGTTTCGCTGTCGGCAAACACTTCTTGGGTGGACTCGGGAAAGATCTCGCCGATTTTTCCAAGCTCGCTGCAGGCGATTATGGTGCCGGTCTCGTCAATAACACCGGTAGTACGTCCCACGGCTTCGCACATCTGATGGATTACCCCTTGAAAAAACCTGTTTGACATCAACAATTACCCCTCTGTGTATTTTTTGATTTCCTCTGTTTTTAATTGCTATTCCTCAAAAAACAAAATGTTATGCAAATTGACAACCTGAACGTATACATTTTACACAATTATCGCCTGTTTTGCAAGTCTATTTTCAATAAATTATTGGAAAATGCGAAATTTTTTTGTTTTTTGGCATAGATTTTAACAAATTATTATCGGAATGTTACAAAAAACAGCATATTTATATGTTCATTTTTATTTTGTGTAAAATCACCAAAGCAAATTCGGAGAGGAATAAAATAACAAGTTCCCGCCCGTTTCGGAATATCAAACCGAAAAATTGCCAAAATAAATAATACAAAAAATAAAGGAGCGTCTTTATGAATTCATCGGTAAAGCTTAAGGGAAAACAGATCATTTCGGGGAGCACGGCGCGAGCCTCGGTGATGCTCGTTTCATGGGTATGCGTGTCAGTACTGTTCGGGATAATACCTTCTCTTCCGCGCTATTCGCCGGACAGCCCGCTGTCGCCGTTTTTGAAGCTCGGAGCGGATGTCCTCATTTTATTCGTATCGTCTCTTATCCTTATGTCGCTTCGGCTCGGAAGCGAAGCGTGGTTTTTCGGAAGAGCCGGAGGGCTTCGCGTTTCGGCTCTTTATGTCTTTTACTGGTTCCGTCCGTCAAAGGCGTTCAAATGCGCCGCGTTTACGCTGTCGGTATTTTTCAGAAAGCTTTTTTGGTTCGTTTTGTTCATGCTTCCGGGACTTTCGATACTCGGCGGGACGGCGTATACCGTTTTATACAGGGACGGTATGAGCCGTGCTCTGCTTTGCGCTTTTGTATCGGGCGGCGGAGCGGCGTCGTTTATAGGGCTTATCTTCTTTTTTATAATGATACAGCGCTATTTTATCGCCGACGCGCTGAAGGCAAGATATCCCGATAAAAAAGCCAAGGCAGTCATCCGCCAAAGCGTAAACGCGATGGACGGCTCCTGCCTCAAAACTTTTTTATTTAAATTCAGTTTTTTACCGTGGTTTTTGCTCTGTATCCTTATTTTTCCGGCGTTATATGTCTGGCCCTATTACAGGGAGTCATGCTCCTGTCTAAAGTCGCGGATCATATATAGCTACAGAAAAAGGACGGAGAAGCGTTATACTCCCGAATAAGCCGAGAAACCGCCGTCAACGGGAAGGATAACTCCGGTGATGAACGCCGAATATTCGCTGTCGCAGAGGAAGAGGAGCGCTCCGGTGAGGTCGGCGGGCACGCCGAATCTCCTGAGCGGCGTATGTGAAATGATCTTATGGGAACGCGCGGAAAGCGAGCCGTCCTCGTTATAGAGCAGCTTCTGATTTTGGATGGTCGAGAAGAAGCCGGGAGCTATGGCGTTTACGCGGATGCCGACGTCGGCAAAATGCACCGCCATGAACTGTGTGAAGTTTGAGACCGCGGCCTTTGCCGCCGAATAAGCGGGGATCCTCGTAAGGGGACGGTATGAATTCATCGAGGATACGTTGAGGATGCAGACGTCGTCGCGTCCTATCATATCCTTGGCGAAGGTCTGCGTCGTAAGCAGAGTGCCGAGGAAATTGAGATTGAATACGAATTCGATGCCCTTTGCGTCGAGGTCGAAAAATGTCTTTACGCCCTCGGCCTTTTCGGCGATATCGGAAAGCTCGAGCGTGTCCTTCGTGGTCGTTCCGAGAGGCGAGTTGCCGCCCGCGCCGTTTACGAGGATATCGCATTTTCCGAGCTTTTCGTTCACCTCGCGGTGAGCGTTTTCGAGGCTTTCCGCTTCGAGCACGTTGCAGGCCACGGCGATAGCCGTTCCGCCCGCCGCGGTGATCTCGTCTGCGACAGCCTGGGCCGCCTCAAGTCTCAGATCAAGCACGGCAACCTTTACTCCCTGGGAAGCGAGATCCTTTGAAAATCCGCTGCAAAGGACTCCGCCGCCGCCCGTAACGACGGCTGTTTTACCTTTAAGATTGTTATGTATCATCAGTTTGTTCCGCCTTTCCTTTGATATACTCTGACATAATCGACTATGAAATCTATCGGGAAGATGCTCATGTCGTTGTTGTTTATGTTTTTGTTTTCCTCGGCGAAGGGAAGCCCGTCGCCGCCGATGCCCGTTTCGCCGTTTGTGCCGGCGACCTCGACGGAGAGAAGGAGATATTCCTTGACCTGGGGCACCCATTTGCCGGAGAGCCTGTCGGTCTCGACGCCGTTGATATAGAAGATCAACTCGTCCTTGCTCCATTCGAGACCGTAGGTGTTGTATTCGGTATAGATGTTTTTGCCCTGGTAGTGACCGACGATGACGCCGCTGCTGCCTTCGCCGTAGCCGTCAAAGCCCGTCGCCTGATTGACGATATTTCTCCTGTATTTCTGTTTTGCGCCGAAAAAGCCTGACTCAAAAAGGTCTATCTCACAGCCGTTGGCCGCCGAGCCTGTCGGAGGCTCAAACATTCCTTCGCTGAGCATCCAGAATGCCGCCCAAAGTCCCTTTGCGCCGGGGCAGATACATTTACACTCGAAATATCCGTACTGCTGTTCAAACAGCCCCTTTGTCGAGATCTCCTCGCTGTACCATCCCGCGCCGAGAGGGCCGTCGGAGAGGTATTCCGTCGTTATTCTCAAGGTGCCGTCGTGAACGCTGACCTGTCCCTTGTCCCAGATACCGCCCCTGCGGACGTAGGAGTAAGACGGGCGCCACTTTGTCGTGTCGAGGGAGTCGCCGTCGAACTCGTCGCTCCAGGTAAGCTCCCATTCGTCAAGGTTTATCGCCTGACCGCGCGGAGTCAAAGGATACTGAAAAAGAAGCATTCCGATAAGCTCCGCGGCGACGAGGATAAGCGCGCTGAACTTTTTAAAGTTAAATATCGAGAGGGGAAGAGCCTTTAAGGTTCCCCATAGCCGTTTTAATGCCGAAAGCTCGCGAAAGGAGTATATTTTTTCAAGCAGTTTTTCCATGGCGTCCTCCGTCTATGTCGTTTATTACGAGCCGTATGTGCCGGACATGTCGACCTCGCCCTTTATTTCAACGACCTTCTTTTCTTTTGTGGAGGATTTTATTTTCTTTTGAAGCTCTTCGTAGAAGAGATCTTCGTCTACCGGAAGCTCGATCTCTTTACCGAGCCACGACGAAAGGTGAGCTGCGTTGGAGATCGTAAGACCGTTTATGCCCTCGCTGCCGTCAGCCACGAGCGGTTCGTTCCTTATAATATGGGCGGCGAACGCGTTGATTACGCCGACATGCTGTTCGTTTTTGCCGTCAAGCTCGACCTCCTCGTAATGACCCTTGGGCTTTGCGAAGCCCTCCTTGGCGTTTTTGAGGAAATCGGACGTCTTGTCTTCGAGCACATATAACGTCAGCTTCGCGCCGTCCTCACAGACGAGCTTTGCGCCGTCGAGAGTTATCTCGAACCTGTTTGTGCCGGGGGCGTCGCCTGTTGTCGTAACGAATACGCCGGTAGCGCCGTTCGGATATTCGGCGTAGATGGTGACGTCGTCCTCGACCTCGATATCGTGCCACTTGCCCTCATGGCAGAACGCCTTTATTTTTGAGGGCATTCCGCATATCCACTGCCAGAGGTCAAGGTTATGGGGACATTGATTGAGGAGGACTCCGCCGCCTTCGCCCGCCCATGTGGCGCGCCATCCGCCCGAATTATAATATGATTGGGTGCGGAACCAGTCGGTGATGATCCAGTTCACTCTCTTTATCTCGCCGTATTTGCCGCTGCTGACGATCTCCTTCATCTTGCGGTAAACGCAGTTCGTGCGCTGGTTGAGCATGATGGCGAACGTCTTGTCCTTATGCTGGGCGGCAAATTCGTTCATCTCTCTTACCTGCTTCGTATAGACGCCGGCAGGCTTTTCCGTCAAAGCGTGGAGTCCCTTTGAAAGAGCGTATTTGATAAGCGGAGGATGGAGATAATGGGGCGTTGCGACTATGACCGCGTCGCAGCAGCCGCTGTCGATAAGCTCCTCCGCCGTATTGAATGTCTTGACACCGGGCAATATCTCTTCACAGATCTTGAGGCGTTCGGGATTGATATCCGCGACGGCGGTAATGCGCATCTCTTTTATTTGGCCGCTCTCATAGGAACGGACGTGGCTCGTACCCATATTACCGACGCCGATGATGCCGTAACGTATCGGCTGTACGAGCTCGATCTGTTTATGGAGCGCGTTTGCGGCGGCGGCAAAGCTCTCGTCGCGCGACGCGTATGTGAAGTCCTTTTTAAGGTAGTCGGTGAGCTTATGTGTCGATTCGAGGTTTTCAAGTCCCTCAAAGAGCGCGAGATGCGGCTCGATGGTGAGAAGAAGGCGGCCGCCCTTGTTGTTGTAGCGCCTTAAAAGCTCGGTGAAATTGGCGTCGCCCTCGCCGGCGGGAGTTACGGCGCCGTCGGAATAGCGGGCGTCCTTGACGTGCATGTAGTCGATATACGGCTCGAGCATGTCGTAAGCCTTTAAGATATCCACGTCGCAGTGGATATAGTTGGCGGGATCGAATACGCCGCCGAGCTTGTCTCCGAGAGCCTCGTGGAGCTCAAGGCACCTTTCGGGAATGTCGCCGTAGATACCGCATTCGTTTTCGTGATAGCACTTTACGCCCTTTGAAAGAGCGTAATCGCACATAATGCCCATCCTGCGGATGACTTCGTCCTTATACTCGGCGTAGTCCTCGCCGTTTTTGAAGTAGAAGCTGAACATCCTTATCCTGTCGGCTCCGAGGATGTTCGCGACCTCGACGGTGTTTTTAAACGCCTCGAAATGCGGCTCGAAGTCGTCGGTTATCTCGATCTTGCCGTAGCCGGAGCCTAAGGCGGAGATGCCGATGCCGCCCTCGTCGAGCGTCTTTTTAAGCTCCTTCGCATCGTCGGGAGTTATGTTGTTGATGTTTTTTCCGTCGTCGAGACCGCGAAGCTCTATGTGGGTTATACCGTTCTTTTTACAAGCCTCGATCTGTTTTTTTATCTCTTTGGAAGCCTCGTCGGCAAACGCGGAGATGATGAATCTTGCCATTTACCTCATTCCTTTCATATAAAAATATATAAAATCGAAATATTGCATTAAAAATAATTATATCAGCATTTATGCTTTTCTTCAAGCTTTAGACGCGATTATTATAAAAATTTTCACATCTTTCGGAGATATATCGGGAGACGGTTTTAAGTTCATCCTGTCCGACGGCGTTTTTGAAGTCCTCGTCGAGCTTTTTAACGTCCTCGGGAAGAGACGATATCTCTTCGTCGTCATCGTCAAACATCCGAAAGCCCTTATGGAATATCTCATATATCTCTCCGCCGAAGATCTCGTTTACCGCGCTGTCGGCGGCTGTCGTCAGGGGCTTTCCGTTAAGCCTGAAAAATTTACTCAGCGTGTCTGCGTCCTCGCAAAAGACGTAGTCGAGAGCGTAGATATACTGCTCCTCGATCCCGAGCTTTTCAAACGCGGCGTTTATATCCGGCTCGCCGTTTAGGAATTTTCTTATATTGAACGTGACGCCGCGCATGACCCTTTCGGGCGGCTCGGAAAGGACCTTTTCCGGAGTAAGAACGGCAAATTCCTCACAGAGCTTTTGTTCCTCCATGAGCTTTTTGATTATCTTGTCGCGTTCGGACGAACGCCTTCTCGAAGCTCTCGCGGCAAAAAACGAAGAGATGATGAGCAAAATGATACAAACAATGAGTATCAGCGTAAGTCCCTTGTACTCGGCAAACGCCTCAAGCATATTTTTTAACATTTCAGTGTTCCTCCCCGATTATCATTTTATATATGTCTCCCTTTTTAAAGCCTGTTTTTTTGGCGGCGGCCTTTGACGCGTCGCTGGGCGACATGTTTTCGCTTTTCATAAGCTCCGCCGCCATGGCGGCGGCGTCGGACAAGGTGAAGTCCTCTTTCTCATCCTCGGGCGCTCCGCCGATGATTAGAACTATCTCGCCTTTTATTTCGCCGTTGGCGAAGTTTTCGGCGGCATAGCCGAGGGTGGTATTTATGACCTCCTCGTATATCTTCGTTATTTCGCGGACTATGGATATCCTTCTGTCTCCGAAAACGGAATACATGTCGGCAAGCGTCGCCGGAAGCTTATGGGGCGCCTCGTAAAAGATCATCGTCCGCTTTTCATCCTTTAAGGATAAGAGATGCTCGCGCCTGCTCGGCTTGTTCATGCTCAAAAATCCCTCGAACGTAAATCTTCCGGACGGCATACCCGATATGGCGAGCGCCGACGTGAATGCGCAGGGCCCGGGCACCGCCTCGACCTTGACGCCTCTTTCGTGACAGAGCCGGACAAGGTCTTCGCCGGGATCCGAGACTGCGGGCATACCGGCGTCGGTCACGAGGGCGCAGGTCTCTCCCGCCGTTATCCTGTCGATTATCCTCTCGCCGCTGCCGACCCTGTTATGCTCGTGGTAGCTCACCATCGCCTTTTTGATCCCGAAATGGTTGAGTATCTTTACAGTCACCCTTGTGTCCTCGGCGGCGATAAAGTCGCATTCGGAAAGAGTCTTGACTGCGCGCGGTGAAAAGTCGCCTAAATTCCCTATAGGTGTCCCGACGACATAAAGTTTTCCGCCCATTTAGAATTTCCTTTCACATGTTATATGTTATATATCGTTTCTGTAAAGCCCGTAAAAGTCAAGAGCCTCGTCAGTATAATTTCCGTTTTCATCCTTCAGGACGAGCACAGGTTCGATGATCGTTCCCGCCTTTGCGCCCTTTTTGCCCTCGGCTAAAATGAGGCTCGGTCTGGCTCCCGCCTTATGGGCGACCGTCCTTATCCTTTTAAGCTCGATGCCGCTGTCGCGCATGGCGCAGACGACGTCGGCGAGCCTTTCGGGACGGTGACAGACGCAAAACCTGCCGCCGAATTTAAGGAGCTTTGAAGCCGCCTTTGCGGCGTCGGAAAATTTACATGTCACCTCGTGACGCGCCATAAGCGCCGCTTCGGTGATGCTCGTCTTTCCCGACATCGGGGCCTTGTACGGCGGATTCATCGAAACGACGTCGAACGACGCTTCGGGGAGAACGTTACCGTCTCTCAGGTCGCCGCAGACGACAAAAAGCTTTTCGGAAAGCCCGTTCAGCTTTACGGCTTCTTTTATCTGCTCACACGCCTTTCTCTGAATCTCGAGCGCTGTTATGCTTTTACAAAGCCCGTCGCGGCACCAGATCAGCGGGATTATCCCGCAGCCGGAGCCCATGTCGCAGGCGATATCGTTCTTTTTCGGCGCCGTGAACGACGCCAAAAGCACGGCGTCAGTCCCGAAGGAGTGGTCGTCCGATATGACGGCGGTTATACCGCCGCCGAGCGCCTCGAGTTTAAAACCGTCCATTTCTTTCATCCCAAAATAAATTTTCTAAGTTCTTCGACGTCCTCTATGACGTTGGCGTTTTCGGAAAATTCATCCCTGACGCCGTAGCCGTAAAGGATGCCGACGGGAACGGCGCCTACCTTTTCGGCGGCGTCGGTGTCGTAAAACCTGTCTCCGACCATGATTATTTCGGACATATCTTCTATGCCGAGTTTTGTTGCCGCTTCTCTGATGAGGTCGTCCTTGCCGGCGTTGGTGCCGGTCATATCCGTTCCGGCATACGTGTCGAATATATCGGAAAGATCGAAATGCTCCAGCAGTTTACTGATATACTGTTCCGGCTTCGAGCTTGCGACAGCCGTCTTTAAACCGGCCTTTTTGACGTCGCCGACAAGCTCAAGTATGCCGTCGTAAAATCTTAAATCGAAAAGTCCATCCGCGCCGTAGAACTCGCGGTATTTTTTAACGCCCGCGCGCGCCTCGTCGTCCGACATGCCGCAGTACCGTTTCATACTGTCGAACATGGGCGGGCCGATGAATTTACGAAGCGTTTCGGGCGGGAGCGGCTCGCGCCCCATGGCGACGAGCGCCTTTTGGACGCAGTTGAATATACCACTCCCCGTATCGGCAAGCGTTCCGTCAAAATCGAAGAACACGGCTTTTATTTTTCCATTCATGAAATTACACCGCCTGTTTACGCATTTTTCGTCGGTTTTTTATATATTAACACAGTTTTTTATAATTTACAATCCAAAAGAAATGTGTTATAATGGGAAATAATTATGTTATTATTATCCAAAAGAGGGGAAACTGTTATGGAAAATCAGCAGGACGCGGTACGCAAAAAAAGGGTGCTCAGCCTTATTCAGCCGACGTCAGTTCCGACGCTCGGAAATTATCTCGGCGCGCTTAAAAACTGGAAGGACATGTCCGACGAATACGACTGTGTTTTCGGCGTGGCGGATCTTCACGCTCTGACCGTCCGTCCGGAGCCGGCCGCGCTGCGCCGACAGAGTGCGGAGATGTTCGCGCTGCTTATCGCGCTCGGGCTCGATCCTGAAAAGAGCATAGTTTTTATCCAGAGTCATGTCCATACCCACGCGGAGCTTTCGTGGATACTTAACTGCTATACCCAGTTCGGCGAGGCGGCGCGCATGACGCAGTTCAAGGAAAAGTCACAGAAGCACTCCGACAATATCAATATCGGACTTTTTGCGTATCCGACGCTCATGGCCGCCGATATACTCATTTATCAGAGCGATCTCGTTCCCGTCGGAGCCGATCAGAAACAGCATCTTGAGCTTGCGAGAAATATAGCGGAGAGATTCAACGGCATATACGGAAACGTATTCACCGTCCCCGAGCCGTTTATCGGCAAGAAGGGAGCCAAGGTCATGTCGCTCCAGGACCCGACGTCAAAGATGTCAAAGTCCGACACAAATCCCAAGGCGTCCGTATCTGTCCTCGACACTCCCGACGTGATAGTTAAAAAATTCAAGAGCGCCGTAACCGACTCCGAGGCAGTCGTAAGATATGCCGACGGCAAGGACGGCATAAACAATCTTATGACGATATATTCCTGCTGTACGGGTCTTGATTACGACGCCATCGAGCGTGATTTTTCGGGAAAGGGCTACGGAGATTTCAAGGCCGCCGTCGCAGAGGCCGTTATCGAGGAGCTTCGTCCGCTTCGCGAAAATTACGAAAAGATCATCGGCGACAAGGCTTATATCGCGTCTCTCGCCGCAAAGGGCGCGGAGTTTGCGCTTAGAGTCTCGTCGCGCACTCTCGGAAAAGTCAAGAAAAAGGTGGGTCTGTACCTTGCCGACAAATGATGCGGAGCCTGCCGTAAAAGAGAAGCGGCGCGTACATCTGCTCGACGAGATACGCGGCACGGCGGTCGTATGCATGGTGTTTTACCACCTGTATTTTATCGCCGGAGAGTTTTTCGGCATCGGTATCGCGAAAAAGCTGTTTGAATTCAATATGCCGCTCGAGCCGTTTTTTGCCTGTCTTTTTATTTTTATCTGCGGAATATCGTCATGTCTCTCGCGAAGCAATTTAAAACGCGGGCTGAAGCTTTTTTTGATCGCTCTTATGCTCAGCGGGATAACGGTATTCATCCTTCCGCTTTTTAAGATCGAGGGAGCGGAGATACGGTTCGGGATACTCCATCTTCTTTCCGTTTCGATATTGCTTTATGCCGCTTTATGTCCCGTTTTAAAAAAGATACCGCCGATCGTCGGGTTTTCCGTTTTTTTCGCGGCTTATGTATTGACTTCAGGCGTTAAGGACGGATATATAGGGCTTCCGTTTTTAAAGCTTTATCTGCCGTCGTCGTTTTACAGCCATTATTTTCTTTTTCCGCTCGGATTTCATACGGCGTCGTTCGGGTCGATGGATTATTTCCCGATACTGCCGAATCTCTTTATGTTCCTTGCGGGGACATACGCCGGGATATACGTAAGGGACGGGAGGATACCCAAGCTGTTTTATAAGAGCCGCGTACCGTTTTTGTCGTTTTTCGGACGGCATGCGCTTATAGTTTATCTCATTCATTTTCCGGCGATCTACGCCGTTTTACTGATAACCGTAACAATCATCGAAAGGATCTGATAATATGCCTGAAAACAAACCTACGGGCTGCACGGGCGACTGCTCGACGTGCGGTTCAAAATGCAGTGAAGAGAAGCAGGATATGCGTATACCCTGCGGAGAATTCAGCGAAATAAAGCATGTGATAGGCGTCGTCAGCGGCAAAGGCGGCGTCGGAAAATCGCTCGTGACGTCGCTTCTTGCGTCCGAGACGCGCGCGAGAGGCTTTAAGACCGCCGTGCTCGACGCGGACATAACGGGACCGTCGATCCCGAGATCGTTCGGGATAAATACCCGCGCCAAGGCCGACGCGAGGGGACTTCTCCCCGAGGTAACACAGACGGGGATAGAGATAATGTCGATAAACCTTCTTATGGAAAAGGAGGATCAGCCGGTCGTCTGGAGAGGGCCGGTCATATCGGGAGTGATACAGCAGTTCTGGCAGGAGGTCGCGTGGGGCGAGGTCGATTATATGTTTGTCGACATGCCTCCGGGAACGGGCGACGTGCCGCTCACCGTTTTCCAAAGCCTGCCCGTTGACGGTATAGTGATCGTAACGACTCCGCAGGATCTCGTAAACATGATCGTCAGAAAGGCGTACAACATGGCGAAGCTTATGGATATCCCCGTTATCGGGATAATCGAAAACATGAGCTATATCGAATGTCCCGACTGCGGCAAAAAGATATCGGTTTTCGGCGAGAGCAGTATAAACGATGTCGCAAACCAGCTCGGCGTTCCCGTGCTTGCGGCTTTGCCGATAAAAAGCTCGACGGCGGCCATGGTCGATCACGGCGACGTCGAATCGATCGTGCTTGACGGCATAAAGCAGGCCGCAGACGTTATTTTAGGCTGAGTTATACACGGCGTTTTCAAAGAAATGCGCACAGGGAGGAATACACATTGAAAAAATTCGTAAAAAATTCACTTGTCCTTCTCATCGCGGCGATCATCGTTTGCGGTAACGTTCTTATTGCGTTCGCGACAGACGACGCGCCGTCGGTAAAGATCGTTTCGCCCTCGATGTATGTAAACAGGTTCAAGACATTACAGATGAGCGTCGAGATAACGCCCGCAAGCGAACTCGGATATACCGTTGTATGGGAGTCGTCCGACACGGCGGCGGCAACGGTCGATCAGAACGGACTTGTCAAGGGCATAAATTACGGCAGGTCGACGATCACGGCGACCGTGCCCGAGCTCGGCGTCTCCGACAGCTTCGTTTTATACGTTGAGAGAAAACACAACGCCATCCACGATCACGTAACGAAGCACAGCGTCAGCAGCTTCCTTTATTCCTACGAGGACGACTTCTATTATGTGAGCGACCACAACTGCTGGCAAAAGGATTTCGGATTTTCAAAGTTCTACGATATAATCGCTCCCTATGTCCTTATCGAATACGACTATGTCCGCGTATTCTTTACGTATCAGGATCTTGACTGGATGATACAGCTTTGGAAGGGCCAGTACGGTATAATGTTCTACGGCAGCGAGGTCGGCGTATATACGAAGCCTCATTCGGACAAAAAGGATACGGTATTTACAAAGTATCAGGCTCCCGACGAGTCAAATTACCTTAAAATAGGCTCGTCGCTTTACCGCGATCACGACAGGAGCGGAGTTTACCGCCACGAATTTACGATGCCGTATAAGCAGCATTGGTGGAGCACGGGCTATAAGTTCGGAAGGCTCAACCGTGTGGAGCCTGCCGGTGAGCTTCGCCTTGTTACAAGGATAACTCTCAAGGACGAGGAGATGACAAAGCTCTTTGTCGAGGGACTTAAAAATTGCGGATTTTCCGAGTGCGATTCGTCCGACGGAATGAGCTTGGACGGAATGGGCATAGACGCGTTTTATACCGACGGCTGTGACGTCAATATCAAGTGGCAGAACATCTCCGAAGCCGAAAACACGATGCCGATCAAAATAACGTTCGCAGTTCTCGGCCTCTCCGGATTTTTCGGGAT
>JAILLJ010000165.1 GCA_024693205.1 Clostridiales bacterium
GACCAAGAGATCGGAAGGGAAGATTTACATATCAATATATATTTTATCTGTAGCCGCGTGCCTTGAGGAGATTCCTGATCCTCTCGGACGGGTCGAGAAGCTTGCTCACCGAGGTGTCGTGGTTCAGGGTGTCTATCATAAGGGAGATGTATTTTGAGAGGTCGACTTCTGTATACCATTCGCGTTCAAGAAGCTCCGGCGTGCGGTAAACGAGATTGGTCGTAAAGACTCTGTCGATAATGCGCGCCTCATAGGCGTTGTCGAAGGAGTCAAGTCCGTTGCAGAAAAGTCCGAACGCGCAGCAGACGAAAATGCGCTTTGCGCCGAGCTCCTTAAGCTTGCGGGCGACCTCTATCATCGAATCGCCGGAGGATATCATGTCGTCGACCACGATGGCGTCTCTGCCCTTTAAGTTTTCGCCGAGGAATTCATGGGCGATAATGGGGTTTCTGCCGTCAATGACGACGGAGTAATCGCGCCTTTTGTAGAACATTCCGAGATCGATCCCGAGAACGGTCGAATAGTAGATACATCTTCCCATTCCGCCTTCATCGGGGGAAATGACCGTCAGATGTTCCTTGTCGATCTTTAGGTCGCTGACGTTGTTTATAAGAGCCTTTACCATCTGATACGCCGGCTGAACGTTTTCAAAGCCCGAAAGCGGGATGGCGTTTTGGACTCTCGGGTCATGCGCGTCAAAGGTTATAATATTGTCGACGCCCATGTTGTTGCAAAGGTCGATGAGCGCGTCGGCGCAGTCGAGGGATTCACGGCTCGAACGCTTATGTTGTCTTCCTTCGTAGAGCATCGGCATGATGATCGTGATCCTTCTTGCCTTGCCGCCGATGGCGCTTATCGCCCTTTTGAGGTTGGCGAAATGCTCGTCGGGGCTCATCGGGATCTGCTGACCGTACATTTTGTAGGTGACGCCGTGATTGAACATATCGCAAACGATAAACATGTCACAGCCTCTGACCGATTGGTGGATGACCGCCTTGCCTTCGCCTGTGCCGAAACGGGGGAAGTCGATATCGACAAGGAAGCTGTCCTTCATATATCCGGAAAAAGCGATCGTGTTTTTGTGTTCACTGTCCCGCTCCTTACGCCATGTCACGAGATAATTGTCGATCTTGCGGGCAAGCTCTTCACAGCCGGGAAGCGCGATGATCGCGAGAGGGCCGAAGGGTATCGTGTTGAAATCCTGTACGTCAGACATGTTATAACCTCCGAAAAAAGATTTTTTATACATCTTCCTGAAAAGCCATCTGAAACACTATATATATTGTACTCATATATCCTGACGTTTGCAAGCGATTTTAAAAAAAACAAACCGAAAAAAACAAGGCGTTTTTTCGGCTTGTTTTGTCAAATGTAGACAAAAACCTTAAACCGCGACGACCGAGGCGGCGTACGAAGAATCAGATATAGCTCTGTTCCACGGTGATAACGGCGTAATATGTTTTATCGAGCTTTTCAAGCTCGCCGTCTATGAGCCTTTTTATCTCCGACGACTTGTATCTGTAGTTGTGCGGCGTTACGAGGTCGAATATCAGGTTCGTATGCGACGGTCCGTCGACGACGCGGAAATCATGGATCGACAGAGCTTCGTCTATTCCCTTTACGATATCCTCCGTCTGTTTTTTAAGTTCGTTCAGCTTTTCGTCGTCGACAACTATCGGGTCGAGGTGGATGACGAGTATCATACCGAATTCCTGCATGACGTCGTGCTCGATAAGATCGAGCGTATCGTGGGACTCCATTATATCGGCCGTTGAAGGTATCTCGGCGTGTATGCTCCCGAAAAGCCTGCCGGGGCCGTAATCGTGGATAACGAGGTCGTGTATGCCGACGACGCCTTTATATGAAAGGATCTTTTTTTGGAGAGCTTCTACAAATTCCTTTTTAGGCGGCTGGCCGAGAAGTGGTCCAAGCGTCTCGGTGAACATATGATATCCCGCGATGAAAATGAATATCGCGACGCCTACGCCGAAAAAGCCGTCGAGAGGCAGAGAGGTGAATTTTGAGAGGATGAGCGCGATAAGCGTCGCAGTCGTCGCCGCCGAGTCGCCGAGGCTGTCTGTCGCAACGGCGGAAATGGCGGGAGAATCCGAGATCTTACCGAGCTTTTTGTTGAACACCGCGAGCCAGAGCTTAGCGAGGATAGAGACGGAAAGAATGACCGCCGAGACGACGCTGAAAACGACGGGCTCATAATGGATTATCTTTTCTATAGAAGCCTTTACAAGCTCAAAGCCCATGAGGAAGATGAAAAACGTGACGATCATGCCGCATATGTATTCTATCCTCCCGTGGCCGAAGGGATGCTCTTCGTCGGCGGGCTTTTCGGAGAGCTTAAAGCCGAATATGTTGACGAATGAGGACGCGGCGTCGGAGAGGTTGTTGAAGGCATCGGCGCGGATGGCGATACTGCCCGAGACGGAGCCGGCGAACATCTTGGCTGAAAAGAGGAGAAGATTTACGGCGATGCCGACGCCTCCGCTGAGAAGTCCGCAGCGGACGTGGTATTTTTTTATATCGGTTTTGTCGGGAAGAAACAGTTTAAACAACAGATTTATCATTTTTATCACCGCTGAAGTCGGAATATTTTTCACAAAAATATATCGTGCGTCTTGAAATTATATCACCGTTCGGCGGATTATACAAGCAATTTGTTGAAAGTCCATATATTTGTAATGAAAATTTTTTCATAAAATTAAAATTTTTGATTGAAATGCCGTCTGCTGTGTGTTATAATTTTTAAGATACGATGTGAAAATCATCGGGCAATAAAATAAAACGCAGTTTACCGTTTAAGACGGAAAAGCAAGGAGGAAAAATCTTTGAAGGCTTATAATGCAGCAAACATCAGAAATATTGCCCTCGCGGGTCACGGCGGAAGAGGGAAGACCACTCTTGCCGAAGCTATGCTTTATACGGCAAAGGCGACTGAAAGACTCGGCAGAGTCGCCGACGGCAATACAGTGCTTGACTTTGACCCCGAAGAAAAAAGACGTAAAACTTCCGTTTCGACGGCGGTCGCTCCGCTCGAGTGGAAGGATACAAAGATCAATATAATCGACACTCCCGGTCTTTTCGACTTTGCCGGCGGAGTAAGCGAAGGCGTCCGCGCGGCGGAATGCGTGCTTATCGTTACGGCGGCAGGCTCCGGTTATGACGTAGGAGCCGAAAAGGCTTTTAAGGCCGCAAATCAGAGAAAGATCTCCAAGATGTTCGCGGTTACCCGCTGCGACGCGGAAAACACCGATTTCTATAAGACGTTCGAGGCTCTCAAGGCTGAGCATGAGACTGAGCTTTGCCCCGTCGTCGTTCCCTATATGGTAGGCGACGCCGTAAAGGCATATGTAAACCTCGCTACGGGCAAGGCTTACGAATATAATAACGGCAAGGCGACCGAAGTCGCTTTCCCCGAGGACGACAGAGTATCCGAAATGAAGGATATCTTCAACGAAGCCGTCGCCAACGCCGACGAAGAGCTTATGGAAAAGTTCTTTGAGGGTGAAGAGTTCACACACGAAGAGGTCGCCAGGGGCATTTCCGAGGGTGTCGCCGACGGAACGGTATACCCCGTATTCGCCTGCTCGGGCTACAACACCGACGCCGTCGATCTCCTTCTTGATTCGATAGCCGTATTTGCTCCCTCCGCCGCCGATCACGCAGGCGAAGGCGATATCAAGTGCGACGAGAACGGCGATCTTGCGGCTATCTGCTTCAAGACGGTCGCCGACCCGTTCGTCGGTAAGATGTCATTCTTCAAGGTCATCTCCGGAAAGATCACTTCCGACGCTCCCGCTTTTTGCGCGAGAACGGGCGAGAGCGAGCGTATGGGTAAAATAATCACCGTCCGCGGCGGCAAGCAGGAAGATTCTCCCTGCATCCCCGCCGGAGATATCGGCGTAGTAACAAAGCTTGCCGGCATCGTCACGGGCGATACGCTCTGCAGTCCGAAGAAGGTCGTAGAGCTTGAAAAGGTCGACTTCCCGGCTCCCTGCCTTTCGATGGCAGTCAAGGTCCGCAAGAAGGGCGAGGAAGAAAAAGTCGCCGCAGGCCTCAACAGGCTCATGGAAGAAGATCCGACGATCAAATTCGAGACAAACAAGGAGACGCGCGAGCAGGTCATCTCCGGACTCGGCGAGCAGCACCTGGACGTCGTCCTTTCAAAGCTTAAATCAAAATTCGGCGTAGAAGTCGATCTTACCGTTCCCAAGGTGGCGTACCGCGAGACGATCCGTAAGACTGTCCAGAAACAGGGACGTCATAAGAAACAGTCCGGCGGCCACGGCCAGTTCGGCGACGTTTGGATCCGTTTCGAGCCGTACGACGGCGAAGAGGATTTCGTATTCACGTCCGACGAAGTCGTCGGCGGAGCTGTTCCGAAGAACTACTTCCCGGCAGTCGAAAAGGGACTTCGTGACTGCATCGCCAAGGGCATGATCGCGGGTTATCCGATGGTCGGCATCAAGGCGGCTCTCTACTTCGGTTCATACCATCCCGTCGACTCCTCCGAAATGGCGTTCAAGACGGCGGCTCAGCTCGCGTTTAAGGCGGCTATCCCCGAGGCACAGCCCACCATACTTGAGCCTATCGGAACGCTTAAGGCTTATATGCCCGACGACAACCTCGGCGACATAATGGGCGATATCACAAAGCGCCGCGGCAGAGTTCTCGGCATGGGACCGGCTGACGAGCCCAAGATGCAGGAGCTTATCGCCGAAGTACCGATGGCGGAAATGGGCGATTTCTCAACGATCCTCCGTTCCGTAACGGCAGGCAGAGGCCACTTCTCGATGGAGTTCGCCCGCTATGAGGATGCTCCCGCGAACGTAGCTCAGAAGGTCATCGAAGACGCCAAGGCAAACGCTGAGGAAGAATAAATAATAATTTGTCGGGCAGACAGTGTGATATTATGTCTACACTGTCTGCCCGTTTTTTCTTCTCTGTGAAGAAAAAAGAAAGGCTCACCTGTGTAAGGGGAGCTGTCATGCGTTAGCATGACTGAGGGGTTGTCGTCGTTTTCAGATGATGTTTATCTTGACAATCCCTCCGGCACGCCTACGGCATGCCGCCGTCTGACCGATTTTTTGTTATGTGAAGAATAAATGCACCGTCCCCATTTTGTCATAAAATTCAAACCGCGTCCGTTTAAAACATGGGTTTCAAAACGGACGCGGTGTTTTTATGTTTCTTACTGTAATTTAAAAAGTTCCCTTGCGTTTTTATCGGTGATATCAAGTATCTCCTGCGCGGTCACATTTCTTACCTCCGCTATTTTTTCGGCGGCGTAAGGTATAAAGCTCGAATCGTTTCTCTTTCCGCGGAACGGAACAGGCGTCATGTACGGGCAGTCCGTTTCAAGAAGCAGCCTGTCCGCCGGAACGGCGGCGGCGACCTCGAGCGGTTTTTTTGCGTTTTTGAACGTCACCGCGCCCCCGAGACCTATATACATCCCGAGCTTTAAGATCTCCTGCGCCATTTCGACGCTTCCCGAAAAGCAGTGCATAACTCCCGACGGGCGATATTTTTTAAGTACGGCGAGAGAATCGGCGTGCGCCTCCCTGTCATGAACTATCACCGGAAGCTGAAGCTCGACGGCGATTTTGACCTGCGCCTCAAAAAAGCTTATCTGCATATCCTTAGGCGAGAAGTCGTAATGGTAATCGAGCCCGATCTCACCGACGGCGACGCATCTGTCGTCTTTCCAAAACGGCATATATGTGTCATACAGCTCGGAAAGCGGTACGTCCTCGGCGCAGTTTTGGGGATGGACTCCGCATGCCGCGTAAATAAACGGATATTTTTCGGCGAGCGAAAGCGACGTCTTGCATGATCTCAGTTCACAGCCGCAGTTGATGACGTTCGAGATACCCTTTTCGGGAAGTGAGGACAAAAGCTCGTCGCGATCCGCGTCAAACGCTTCGTCGTCGTAGTGGGCGTGAGAATCAAATATATTGTTCATCTTATCTTTGAGCCTGCGGGAATACCGTCGACGAAGATCACCTTTACGTCGTCTCCGCAGTCGGCGGCAAGTATCATTCCCTGGCTTTCGACTCCGCAGAGCACTGCGGGCTTTAAGTTGGCGACACAGACAACGGTATGACCGATGAGATCCTCCGGCTTATACCATTTGGCTATCCCGGACGCTACCGTCCGCGCATTGCCCGTTCCGTCGTCGAGCGTCAGCTTCAAAAGCTTTTTGGCGCGCTTTATTGGTTCGCAGTCTGTCACCTTGGCGGCTCTCAGGTCGACCTTGGCGAAGTCCTCGATGTTTATCTGCGCGACGCCGGGAATATCCTCTTTTTCATCATTTTTCTCCGGCTCCGGAGCGCTGTATTCCTTTTCGATCTCGGCAAGCATTTTTTCGACGTCTATACGGTTAAAGAGCGGTTCCGCTTCGTTTACCGATGAGCCGACGGGTATCTGACCGAACTCATTAAGGCTTTCAAACGACGAAATGTCGGTGTTGATCTGTTTTAATATCTTGTCGGACGTTTCGGGCATGATGGGCTTTAAGAGGATGGCGATATAGCGGATGCTCTCGATAAGGTTATAGAGGACCGTCGCGAGCCTGTCTCTCTTTTCCGCATCCTTTGCGAGCGCCCAGGGCATCGTCTCGTCGATATATTTGTTGCTTCTGCGCGCGAGGTTGATTATCTCGCCCGTGGCGTCGGACATACGGAAATCGTCGATCGCCTTTGTGAACGCCTTTACAGTGTTGAGAGCAGTCTCGCGAAGGTCGTTGTCGATATCCTCGGGTGCGCTGTTTGAAACGAGCTTGCCGTCAAAATATTTGTTGACCATGGCGACTGTTCTGTTGACGAGATTGCCTATCGTGTTGGCGAGGTCGGAATTATATCTTTCGATGACCGTTTCATATGTCAGGGAGCCGTCGGCGGCATGCGGGATCTCGGAAAGAAGATAATATCTCACCGCGTCGACGCCGAAGAATTTAACGAGCGTGTCGGCATAGATCACGTTTCCGCGCGATTTTGACATCTTGTCGGAGCCAATGAGCAGCCACGGATGGCCGTAGACCTTTTTGGGAAGCGGCTCGCCGAGCGCCATGAGCATGATAGGCCAATATATCGTATGGAAGCGGACGATATCCTTTCCGATCACATGTACGTCCGCCGGCCAATATTTTTTATAGAGTTCGCCGCTGCCGTCCGGGTCATATCCCAAAGCGGTGATGTAGTTTGATAGCGCGTCGATCCAGACATATATGACGTGCTTGTCGTCAAACGTCACGGGGATGCCCCATTTAAACGACGTTCTCGAAACGCAGAGATCCTGAAGTCCGGGCTTTATGAAGTTGTTGAGCATCTCTTTTTTGCGGCTTTCGGGATAAATGAAGTCGGGGTTCGACTCGATATATTCCTCAAGGCGTTTCTGATATTTTGAGAGCCTTAAAAAGTACGCTTCCTCTTTTGTTTTAACGACCTCGCGTCCGCAGTCGGGGCATTTGCCGTCGACAAGCTGAGTCTCGGTAAAGAAGCTCTCGCAGGGTATGCAGTACAGCCCCTCGTATTCGCTCTTATAGATATCACCCTGATCGTAGAGCTTTTTAAATATCTTTTGGACAGCCTTTTCGTGGTAGTCGTCGGTAGTCCTGATGAATTTATTGTAAGTCGTGTTGAGCATGTCGCAGATGCCTCTGATCTCGCTCGAAACGCTGTCGACAAATTCCTTCGGCGTCACGCCCGCGGCGGCTGCCTTGTTTTCGATCTTTTGACCGTGCTCATCGGTGCCGGTCAGGAAAAACACGTCGTAGCCCTGCATCCTTCTGAATCTCGCGATAGCGTCGGTAAGAACGATCTCATATGAATTTCCGATATGCGGTTTACCGGAAGTATAGGCTATGGCGGTCGTTATATAATAAGGCTTTTTGTTCATTCCTTTTACCTCCCTGTCGGATAGAATATAATAAAAGTATTATAACAAAAACCGATAAAAAAAACAACAGTAATACAACAGATTTTTCGCTTTTACGGATTTTTATTGATTTCGTTAAGGCAGAAAAGGGGATTTTTGTTTGTTGATCTTAAAGCCTGACAAAAATCGGGCAGATAGCGTAAACATAATATCACACTATCTGCCCGAATCAACTGCAGGCTCAGCTTATAGCTGATTATATAGATCTATGTTGTTTTCGGGCAATATACGTAAAGTTTATATCACCCTATCTTCTCGGCTTGTCTGTCGGCACTGCCGACCTGCGCAAGGCGCAGTCCCCGAAAAATCGAGCGTCGTCAGATCAATACATTCCGCCGCCGCCCTGTGCCGCCGCCATAGCAGCCGCGTTGGCAGCGTCTTTTGCGGGATCGGGCTTATCTGTAACGAGGCTTTCCGTTGTGAGAACCATGCTCGCGACGGAAGCGGCGTTTTGAAGAGCCGAACGAGTGACCTTTGTCGGGTCGATGATACCGACCTGAGCCATGTCGACGTATTTATCCTTTGCAAAGTCGTAGCCGTAGCCGACCTTTTTGGATTCGATGATATGATTGAGAACGACCGAGCCCTCGATACCGGCATTTGCCGCTATTTGGCGAACGGGCTCCTCAAGCGACTTAAGGACTATCCTTACGCCCGTCTTTTCGTCCGGGTCGTCGGTTTCGAGAAGAGCCTCGACAGCGGGGATCGCGTTTATGAGCGCTACGCCGCCGCCCGCGACATAACCTTCTTCGACTGCCGCCTTGGTTGCCGAAAGAGCGTCCTCGATGCGGAGCTTCTTCTCCTTCATCTCTGTCTCGGTAGCAGCGCCTACTCTGATGACCGCTACGCCGCCGGAGAGCTTCGCAAGGCGTTCCTGGAGCTTTTCACGGTCGAAATCGGACGTTGTGACTTCGATCTGAGCCTTTATCTGAGCGATCCTCGCCTTGATGGCGTCCTTGTCGCCTGCGCCGTCGACGATGATAGTGTTTTCCTTTGTGATCTTGACCTGACGCGCGGAGCCGAGCTGTTCCATAGTCGTATCCGCAAGCTCAAGTCCGAGGTCGGCTGTGATGACCTCGCCGCCCGTAAGTGTTGCGATATCCTGGAGCATTTCTTTACGTCTGTCGCCGAAGCCGGGAGCCTTGACGGCAACGCATGTGAATGTTCCGCGGAGTTTGTTGACGAGGATGGTCGAGAGCGCTTCGCCTTCGACGTCTTCGGCAACGATGACGAGCTTCTTGCCCGACTTGAGTATTTGCTCAAGAAGGGGAAGGATCTCCTGGATGTTTGAGATCTTTTTATCCGTGATAAGGATGAGAGCGTCATCGACGACAGCTTCCATCTTTTCGGTATCGGTCACCATATAGGGTGAAATATATCCGCGGTCGAACTGCATTCCTTCGACGACGTTTGAATCTGTTACGGCCGTCTTGGATTCCTCAACAGTGATAACTCCGTCGGACGTGACCTTTTCCATCGCGTCGGCCAGTATTCTGCCGAGCTCCTCGTCGCCGGAAGAGATCGTGGCGACTCTCGCGATATCGTCGGAGCTTGTTACGGGCTTCGCGTTGTCTTTAAGAGCCTTGACGGCCGCGTCGACTGCCTTTTGGATGCCCTTTTTGACTGCCATGGGATTTGCGCCCGCGGCGACGTTCTTCATTCCTTCGCGGACGAGCGCCTGCGCAAGGAGGGTAGCAGTGGTCGTTCCGTCGCCCGCGACGTCGTTTGTCTTTGTGGCGACTTCCTTGACGAGCTGTGCGCCCATGTTTTCAAAAGCATCCTCAAGCTCAATGTCCTTGGCTATCGTGACGCCGTCATTTGTGATAAGTGGAGCGCCGTATTTCTTGTCGAGAACGACATTTCTGCCCTTGGGGCCGAGTGTTATTTTAACGGTATTTGCGAGTTTATCGATTCCTGCCTGGAGAGCCTTGCGGGCTTCTTCACCGTAAACGATTTGTTTTGCCATGATAAAAATCTCCTTTTATATAATGTATCAGTCCTCGACGATGGCGAGGATGTCGCTCTGACGGACGATGTTATACTCTTCCTTGTCGAGCTTTACTTCTGTTCCGGAATATTTGCTCGTGATGACCTTATCGCCGGGCTTAACATACATCTTGACCTCTTTGCCGTCTACCATGCCTCCGGGGCCAACCGCTATGATCTCGGCGATCTGGGGCTTTTCCTTAGCGGAAGTTGCGAGAATGATCCCGCTCTTTGTTGTTTCCTCGACCTCGACGAGCTTGACAACGACGCGGTCTGCAAGTGGTTTGAGTGTCATATTTATTACCTCCAAATAATGAATTGCAAATCATTAGCACTCTTATCTCCTGAGTGCTAAACATATTTTAACGCGTTTTTTTATAAAATCAAGGGGTTTTTGAAAAATTTTTGAAATTTTTAACAAAATTCATAATTGTGTCACAATTTAAAAAATGATATAATAAGGCAAATAAAAGGGACGGAGTATACATATGTTGAATTTAAAGCATAAATTATTCTCGGCGGCGGTAAAAAATTATTTCAAAGCCGACGCCGCGTCAAATATTTTTTTCAAGAGGGGAGCCTTTTTTAAAAACGACCTTATATGTAAGGTATATTACGGGCTGACCTCGTGCTTCGGATGCGAGGGAGACAAGGACGCCCCGATAGCTTTTATCGACGGGAGCTTCCTTTTGCGCGACAGGGGAGGACTGCTGATAAACTACGGATGTAAAGTAAATAAACTTGACAAAAAGATAAAATGGTACAATAAAGAGGGCTGGCTCCCGTGCTTCGTGAGCGAAATGACGTTTAAGGACGAAATTCATTATACAGTAACGAACTTCGCCGATAAATTGACCGTCGACGGGAACGATTTCGAGGCGGCTTATTCGCGTTTAGAGGTAAAAAACAGCTCTTGTAAAGTACATAAGCTTTACAATATTTCGAGGTATTTGACGCCGTTGGACGGAAAAACCGAGAGGACTGTAGCTCCGGGAGAGACAGCTGTGTTTGATTTTGCCGTCTGGGCCGACAGATTCGGCAAAAAAATCGCCTATCCGAGCGCCGATCCGTCCGTTTTCGGCGGCTTTGACGAGCATTACGACAGCATGAAGTCCTATTGGGAGGATCGTTTGTCATCCGTTTGCAATATCATGCGCCTTCCGGACAAAAGGCTGATCGACGCGTATAAGGCGGGATACGTCTATACCTTGATAGTAAAGGACGGAAACGAGCTTCACGTCGGCGAAAACGGCTACGACAGGGCGTTTGACCACGATTCTATTGGCATTATCGCTGCCCTCCTGACGATGGGGGACTTCCGATATTTTGAGGATTACGTCGCATCCGTGACAAAAAATATCCAATATCCCGACGCCGAGTGGAAATACCCGTGGATCTTTGCGCTGTATCTTATGCGCACGGGCGATACCTCGCTCGTCATGAAGTATTACGGCGAGATAAAAAAGCATATCAAAAACACCTCGAATGACCGCGTGGACGGGATAATGAAACGCACTTCCGCGATAGACACAAACGGCCTGTGGACAACCGATAACTGGTCTGCGTTGACCGGTTTTTGGTCATACCATTATATATGTGATAAATTGGGGTTTGAAAATGAGGCCGAGTGGGCGGAAAAAGAATATATTTCCCTCCTTGACGAATGTAACAAAAGGCTTGACGGACTGCTTAAAAAATACGGTATCGACTATATACCGATGTCGATGACGGAGCCGAACGAGCTCGGTCAAAGATGCGATCCGCGCGACGCGAACTGGGCGTCGATGTTCCTTTTCGGCCGCTGGGCTTGGGACTGCTTTGTTCTCGGCGCGAAGCAGTACGGCCCGATGCTCGACCTTATAGACAATACATATGCACACGGCTTTGAAAGAATGAAAAACAGCGGCGACGCAAACTTCGGCGGCTATCCCCACGGTATTTTTTCAAGCTC
>JAILLJ010000182.1 GCA_024693205.1 Clostridiales bacterium
CCTCCAGATATCGGATATCCAGGAATCGTTTATCCTTCTTCCGATAACTAAGGACAACATCGTCGCCGCCGTTGAAAAGACACAGCCCGACCTTATCCTCCTTACGGGCGATAACTTCGGCGGAAGATCGACCTGCAACACCAAAATACATCCTCTCGACAAACAGCTCGCTAAAAGAGCCATCAAAAACTATATGTCCTACTTTGAAAAGAAGGGCATCCCGACCGCCGCCGTATTCGGCAACCACGACGATCAGGGCACGGTAACAAAAGAGGAACAGATAGAGCTTTTCTCCGAATACAAATGCTTCATCGGCTATGACGAGGGCGACTCGGTTTACGGCGTCGGAAATTACAATATCCCGATATATTCGTCGAAGGATAAATCAAAGATCGCGTATAATATCTGGATGATCGACTCCAACTCCTATGAAATGCTTCCCGACGGGAGCGACAACGGCTACGACTATGTGCATCAGGATCAGATAGATTGGTACATCAATAAATCAAATGAGCTTAAGGCTCAGAACGGCGGAAAGCTTGTACCGTCGCTCATGTTCCAGCATATCGTCGTACCGGACGTCTATAACTACCTTAAAGAGGTCGACTCCTCGACTCCCGGAGCGGTCAGCCGCGGAGACAAATACTATATCCTCGATCCCCGAAACACGAGAGCCGGCGTTATGCATGAATCTCCGAGCTGTTCAAAAACAAACAGCGGTCAGTTTGACGCCGTCGTCAGACAGGGCGACGTCAAGGCGATGATATTCGGACACGACCATGTCAATTCATACGAGATAGTCACCGGCACCGGAGTCGATCTTATCAACACCCCTGCGGCGACATTTGCCTCATACGGCGACGAAACAAGAGGCGTCCGCGAGATAGTTCTTGACGAAAGCGACCTCGAAACATACGATACAAGCGTTATTACATATTTTGACCTCTTCGGCGACGGAGAAGTCTCAACGCTCAGGTTCAAGGCGTTCGTAAAGGGCACGCCCTTCGGAGAAAGGATAGCGTCGTTATTCAAATACATCTTTCTCAAATATTTTCTCGGCATTTTCGGATATACTAAGTAATTTAAAATTTTATCCGATATTTTTTTGAAAAACATCTTGATTTTTTATAAACTATGTTATATAATAATCAAGCTGTTTAGCGGGGTGTGGCGAAGCTTGGTATCGCGCTTGGTTCGGGACCAAGAGGCCTCGAGTTCAAATCTCGACACTCCGACCATGAAAAAGACCTGATTTGGTTACCAAATCAGGTCTTTTTCAATGAAGTCGCCCCTATCGGTGGCTAATGAAGAAATGAAGACGCTGACGCTAATGAAGACGCTCTTTCGGAGCTGATTTTGCAACGGGGGCGACTTCGCTTCATTAGGCGACGAAGTTGCCGTCTTCATTAGTGCAAAGCATGACTTCATTAGGCGCTTTGCGCCGTCTTCGTTTACCCTCAAGGGAAAACTTCACTATCAAAAATTCACATTTTTCGTTTATAATAAAAAAAGAAAACCAATGAGGAGCAAATAATCAGTAACGATAACGATTTGCGTTCTAAAGCGAATTAAAGCCGTTAAAATAGCGGACGCTATCAATAATATTGAAGGTGTACCTGTTTCCGATAAAGCAAAAGAGCTGTCTGCTCTGTGGGTAAACAGCAGTATTTCCTCCGCAGATATGAAAAGAATTCTGATAGAAACTCACAGAAGGACTTAACATAGTATACAAAAAAATCATGCGAAAACGCAGTATTTCATTAACACATAAATTCGGGCAGGCGGAGCGAAAATTGCGCTCTGCCTGCCCATCGTTATACGGTCAACTCACGCCGCATATGGGTGACCGTATCGGAAAAATTCAGATCAATACGGACATTTTCCTCTTATCCTGCCGAACGCCTTTCTGACGGCGTAATACGACGGCTTCTCGTTGCCGTCAACATCGACAAGACCCCATCTCGTCTCTGTCGGGCAGTCGGGTTGGCCGCACATATAACACATCTCGCTGTCGGAATAACAGTAGATGATAAGTCCTCCGACGAACGGGAGCTTATACATTCTCGGAATAATGTCTTTAAAGAATTTCGCCTGTCCCTCGGGAGTATGGGGATATCCCGGGATAAGCGTGTTTTTGGGAAGCTCTCGGAACAGGTGGTTCACATAGTCGCTCTTGAAAAGGAAATCGCCCTGGTGAGAAACGTCCGGCGAAACGTGATGCACATGCTCTCTCATCCTGTCGTTGAGATTTCCGACGAACATCTCTATTTTTTCATACGCTTCCTCAACGCTCTCTACGCCGTATGAGCGAAGTATCTCGCGCTTCTCCTCCGGCGTCTTGGGCGCGCCGCCGCTGATATAGCCGAATTCCTGTATTATTATGGGCTTTCCGGTGAGGTCCCAGAGGTATCTGACGAGCGCGTCAAAGAAATACATAAATCCGCCGACGTTCGCAAAACAGCCGATATAGATATCTATGCCGACGTAGTCGCAGTACTGATGGTACGGCTTCATCATAATGTGAAGGTCGACCTGCGGGCCTGCGCTGTTATATCCGACGATGATGTCGCCCTTAATATCGTTCATCGCTTCGGCGTTTATGCCGATGAAGCGGGCGGCCTCCTCCTCGGTAAGCGGAAGAGTAAAATGAGGGATGCCCATTTCATTCGTTATCTGTATACCGTCGATGTAGGAGCGGAGATCGTTTACCAAAAATACCGCGATATCCTTAACACCCTGCTCGTCTACTCGCGGATCTATGCCCGCCTCTATGTAATCACACGGATAAGGCGTTACAGCCATGACCTTAAAGCCCCTTGTCTTATATCCGCTGCAGCGCTTCTTGAAATTCTCGTAGCTCTGACATTTATTCCCGTCTTTATCGTAGGGATAAGGGATATCTATCCTTATCCATTCGATGTTAGCGCGCTTTATTTGTGTATAGTTTTCTTTAGGATGGCAAACTCCGCAGATAAATCCGCCTACCTTTTCTCTGAAAGCCTCGGTCTCGGGCGTCGACATGGGCTTGAAGTACGACCCCGCGAGACATTTCGGAAGATATTTCAGTCCGTATTTGATCTGATCGATAACGTATTTTTCCAAATTCCTATACCGCCTTTCTCTGTTTCGATTATCATTTATTTTCAGATGATTTAAGCGTCAAAACAGCTTTGAACAGATCGCCGTCGACCGTGATGTCGAGACTTCCGCCCTGAAGCTCCGCCATGCTTTCGGCAATGGCAAGGCCTAAACCGTAGCCGTCACCGTGCCTTGAGGTGTCTCCGCGCTTGAACCTGCGGATAAGCTCTTCGCCGCTGCCCTCGATCTTTTGTTTTGAGATGTTTTTAAACGAGATCCTTGTGTTCCCGTCCTCTTCCTCCGCGTCGATATAGACTCTCGTCCCGGGAAGCGCGTATTTATTGATGTTTCCGATAAGGTTTGCGAATATCCGCCAAAGCTTGTCGCCGTCCGCCATTACGATTATATCCTTCTCTTCGACGCTGTTTTCGACCGTAAGCTGATTTTCGGCGAGCTTGTCGGCAAATTCGTCGAGCGTCTGTGACAGCAGAAGACTTACATTGAGCGGCTCTATCTTCGCCGTTTCGCTGCCCGCGGAGAGCCTCGAAACCTCAATAAGATCGTTCAAAAGAGTGTTGAGCTTCTGAGCCTGATTTTTCAATATCTCAAAATATTCGGAATTGTCCTCGCCCGTTTCCGCGTTACATTCCAATATACCGACGTAATTGATGATAGACGTCAGCGGAGTCTTAATATCATGCGAAAGGTTGGTGATAAGCTCGTTTCTGACTTCCCTGCTCTTTTCGCGCTCCTCGTAAGCCTTTATCATGTCGTCCTTTATGTCGGCAAGATTTTCGGATATCTCCTTGAAATCGCCGAACATGATATGGGAATCGGGCGTATAATCGAAATCGCCCTTGACGAGCCTGCTCCCGCTCTCCTTGACGTGGTAAAGGTTCATCGCCATCATCAAAAACAGCGGTCCCAAGGTAAGGATAAAGACGCACTGGGTAAGAACATAATACAAAAAGTGGAAATCGGACAAAAGTCCCGACGTGTTGGTGACATAGCGGAACACGAAATAGAGCAAAATGCCGACGTCGGTAAAGGTTATTATCCCTATGGTTATGATGGCCTTTCCGAAAAACGGAACTTTGAAATATCCGCTGTTTTCCTTTCCGCCCTTTGCGCGTATCTTTGCTATCAGCCTATAGACCAAAGTGTTTTTATAGACATGACCGCGCTTTATCCTCGACGCCAGCGTCAGATCAAACACGAGCATGACGGCGGAAATTACGAACGCCAGAACGAGAATGACCGCGTTCCAAAGGACGAGGTTTTGTTTTTTTACGTCCGCAACGACGGTAAGAACGATAAGCGCCGCTATAAAAGCGATTATCGCAAGCATTATCACTATCAGAAGATCGAACGGTATTTTATCGAGGAACCTCAGATTTGTCGTATCGTCCGGCTGCTCGGAGCCGTCGTCTTCAATTCCGGTATATCCCCTGCCGATGCTGTTCATCAGCATACCCAAAACAATAACCGCCGCAAAGGCTATAACGATGAAGATGACAATTATCGGATATTTTACAACCTTTGCCGCTCCGATAAGACGTGACGCGAGGCGGTATCCGTCCTCAGCCGTCATATCCTCGCGGACTATTATTTTTATCGTTCCCTTTAGCGGCTCGTCGTTTTCGTCAAAAACAGAAAACGATCTGCTCGTTTTAAAGCAGGCGTCCACGTCGGAAAGAGAATCTGTCTTTTCGGAGAGATTGTCGAGGATAATGTTTCCGCTTTCATCGGTCACGGTAAAGACGATATTTGTGTTTTTGTCGGAATATTTTCTCTTATATTCCTCAAAATTTTTCTTATCGGTCGGCGACGCCGTACCGTTTTTGTTTTTTATTGCGAGGCTGAGATATTCCTCGATCTCCGGAAATTCGTTGTCGGTCTTTGTCTGCATCGTGGCGTTGAGCGCGTACGTATCGCAGTCGGGCGCGTAAAAGTGGTAATCCGCCATGCAGTCGACAGCGAGCGCAAGGGCGACGGCGATCTCGGCGAGGAGAAGATAAACAAGCGCCGCCGTCACCTTGTCGGAGAAGCTTTTTATCATGTATTTCAATCTCTGTTCCTCTTTTCCATTTTATAGCCGTGTCCCCAGACGGAGATTATGTATCTCGGATGCGCCGAGTCTATCTCTATCTTTTCGCGGATATGCCTTATATGGACTATAACGGTGCTTTCGGAACCGTATGGCTCGTTGTTCCAAACGATGTTGTAAATATCCTTGGGAGAAAACACCTTGCCGATGTTTTTCATAAAGAGCATAAGGATATCGTATTCCGTCGGCGTAAACGCGAGCTGTTCGCCGTCGAGCCGGACTGTTTTTTCCCTGTCGTCTATCTCAAGCCCTCCGTTGATGAGCTTGTCGGGGCGCTCTTCTGCGACAGACGCCGGCACTCTCCGAAGCAGCGACTTAACTCTCGCGACGACCTCAAGGGGGTTGAACGGCTTTGTGATATAGTCGTCCGCCCCGACGTTAAGTCCGAATATCTTGTCGGTATCCTCGCTTTTAGCCGTCAGCAAGATGACAGGTACGGTGTACTGCTGTCTAATCTCCATAAGAGTAGTTATGCCGTCCTTCTCCGGCATCATGACGTCCATGATGACGAGGTCGATATCGCCGCCCTTCAGCTTTTCGAGCGCCTCGACTCCGTCAAATGCCTCAATGACGTTATAGCCCTCGGATATAAGATAGATCCTTAAAGCCTTTACTATATCTCTTTCATCGTCGCAGACAAGTATGTTTTGCATTTTTATTCCCCCGAAAATGAATTGTTTAAGGGTATTATACAAAATCAGAAATAAGTTTTTATTTTAAAAATGAATAAAATGATTAAGAATTGATTAAGGCTCGCTTAAATATCAATTAAGCCTCGCCGTTTTGTTAGCTTTCAGGCGCTCCGTCTTCTTTTCTCGCCTCGATCTCGGTCAGCATCTTCTGATATTCTTCTTCGTCGATCGTCGTCTTTTTCTTCATAACGACATATGCCGCCGTCATAAAGATGAGCGGCAAAACCGCCATGACCATTCGGAGCGTCACCGTTATATATGACGGCGCGCCGGCAAGGATGGTAGTAACTCCCGCGTTTTTGGCTTCCTCGGTTATCTGTTTCAGGTTTGCCTGTCTTTCGAGATTCGAGATGCCGTTCGTTATCGTAGTCATTCCGATAACGAGATAGACGGCCATGACTATTACCTGCTGGATCGACGACGACATCTTTGCCATGAACGGTCTTAAAGAGAAGATGACAGCCTCGTTCCTGCTTCCCGTTTTGTATTCGTTGTATTCTATTGTGTTTGTGAGACAGATCGTTACGACCATATAGAAAAGCGCGTAACCGAAGCCGACGACAAACGCCTCGCCGCAGTAGAGCCAGAGCTTAAGCTGTCCCGAAACGGTAAAGCCCGTCAAGGTGAAAAGCGCGTAACCGACAAAGCTCGCGCAAAGCGACATGAACGCAAGCTGATTTCTGCTGAAACGCTTTGTCATTATCGGATAAATGAGGCTGATTATTCCCGACGCCGCGGCATAAAACGCGGTAAACAGCGTCACGTTCTTGCCCTCGTAGCCGAATTCAAGATAGAGATAATTTGTACCGAACGCAGTTAAAAGCGCTCCGCCGAGGTTCACGAGAAGCATTATAAGCGTCACCCATAAGAGCTGATCGTTATGGATGATGACCTTTATCATCTTTATAAAACCGATCTTTTCGTCCGTCTTTTCGGTGGCGGCGTGCGGCTCCTTTACTCCGATACATACCATTATCTGACCGGTGACGAAAACGATCGAGATCACGACGGCTACGACGGCGTAAGCGGTTATCGTGTTGCCGCCTATCGCGAGCTTACCGGCTGTCAAAATCGGGATAAGTCCTGCCGCAAAGACGGTACCCATGCCTGCGAAAAAGTTGGCGAGAGAGGTTATGCTGTCTCTTTGATCCGCCTTGCTCGTAAGCGACGGGAGCATCGACCAATAGCCGATATCGTTCATCGTATATGTGACGTCCCAAATGAGATAGAGGAAACAGAAGAGGATGACAAACGCCCAATCCGTAGTCCTGTTTGTGAATATCACGGTAAGTACGATCGCGTTCGTGACAGCGCCTATAAATATCCAGGGCTTGAACTTTCCGAATCTTGTACGCGTGTTTTCGACTATACCGCCCATTATGGGATCGTTTACTCCGTCCCATATACGGCAGACTATCATGATAACGCTGACCGCGGCAAACTGCTTGGTCGTTAATTGGCGCGTATAAAGCACATATGTAAGAAGGAAATAATTAAAAAGCGAATACGCCATGTCGCGCCCCGTTCCGGGGATCGAATAAAACAGCTTGTTTCTTCTGAAGCTTTTGTCGCCCTGAAGCTTATTTTTCATTTGATCGGGCATAAAATATGCCCTTCACCGCCTTTACTCATTTTTGGGAAAGGAACGATTTTGGGAAAGGATCAATCATTTAAAAATCTCGTCGGCGAAATACGCCCTTGTATTGGCTCTTCTTCCGTACTCGTCGACGATGCGGAGCCTGTAATAGATATCCGAATCGTTAAGCTCGAAGGACGCGGAATTGATCGTCTGTCCCTTGGGCGCATACGCCGTCTGGGCGTTTCTGCCGTATTTTGTAAGCATTATCCTGACGGCGTCGGAGCATTCGACCTTAAGCACTCCGTCCTCGACATAGAGCGAATAAATTTCGGGCGCCATCGAAGCGTAGAAATTACCCTTTATAAGGTTGTCCATAACAGCGTCGTATGTAAGACAAGGAGCTTTTATCATTACATATCCGCCGAAGGAGTCGTTATAAAGGCTGTCGACCTCGTGTACGTCGTGGTTGTCGTCGGTCATTATGGGATAAAGCCTGCTGCCGTTTCTGAGCATTATATCGTACTGCGTCTCCTGATCGGCGTCTATGCCGTCGACCATCGCGCTGTGGTTGTATATCTCTGTCGCAAAAAGTCCTTTAAGCCCGACGTAATCCTGCATCGTCTGGAGCGACCAGTTGGGGTGATTGTAGCTGACGATAAAGCCTTTTTTGTTAAGCTCGGCGATAAAGGCGTTTATGGCGTCGATGTCCTCATAGGGAGGCACGGGCAACAGCTCCTTGTGCTCGCCCTCCTGCGATACGGCAAATGCGTTGAAGTGGTAGCAGGGTCTGAACTTTCCGACCTTTACGCGCTCCGTGTCGCTTATGCTTATCTCATAGGATGTGATCGCGACAAATTCGTCGTCGGTGAGCTCGTCGTGGCTGAAGCATTTATCGTGATCGGAGTAGGCTATTACGGAATAGCCCCTCTTTTTGTATTCCTCTTTAAGCTTTTCCACCGTCCATCTTCCGTCCGAAAAGGTGGAATGGCAGTGAAGATTAGCCTTATAAAATTTGCCTTCCTCGGGAATAAGAAACTGTTTCATATGTTTTTACCTCCGCAAATATATTACAGTCAGATCTCAACCCCGTCGAATTTTTCGGCGAAGCAGAGTATTTCGGACGTCATCTTTTCAACGCCGCCCTCGGAATCGCTTTCGGCGTTTATAACTATTACCGGATCGTGGACGCTGAGCCTTGCGAGGATCCAGCCGTCGCCCCTGTCCTTTGACGAAGAAAAGCGTACTCCCTCGTAATTTTCTGGCGCCTTTTCGTAGCCGTCGAAGCCTTCGGCAGCCTTTGTCCATTCGTTTATAAAAAGCTCTCCCGCCGTCCTGAAATCCTCTTTTGTTATTTTAAGCCTTATTTCCTTTTCCTCGACGGGCTTTTCGAGCGTTTCGATAACGTCAAAAATGCTCTTGCCCTGTTTTCCAAGCTCCGCATTTTTAATTATTATCTTTGTTACGAGATACGCTCCGTCGTCGAGGAAATAGTTGTCCTTGAACGCCGCGTGACCCGACGTCTCGATGGCGAGCGGGCAATTCACGCCGCTTTCGTTAAGCTCGATCTGTTTGTCGATAACGTTTCTGTAGCCCCTCTTATAGCGGAGATGTTTTCCGCCGAGAGACTCGATATATTTTGTAAGCCCGTCGGACGTCACGGAGTCGGTAACTATCGTTCCGCCGTCGTTCTTTTGGAGCGCTATATATGAAGCTATCGCGACAAGCGCGTTTCTGTTTATCTCGGTACCGTCGGGGCCGACGCAAGCGGCGCGGTCGACGTCGGTATCGAAGACTATTCCAAGATCGGACTTGCTTTCGACGGTCGCCGAAGCGGCTTCGTCCATAGCGGCCTTGTTTTCGGGATTGGGTATATGGTTCGGGAAATTGCCGTCGGGTTCAAGATATCTGCTGCCGGAGATATCCGCTCCGAGCGGCTGAAGCACCTTTTCGGCATAAAAACCGCCGACGCCGTTTCCCGCGTCCACGGCGATCTTATATCCCCTCAGCGGCCTCGCGTAGTCGGTGGCGTTGACCTCTTTTATTATCATATCGCGAAGGAGCGCGGCATATGTGTTGATATAGTTTACCGTCTCGACTTCGCCCTTTTTCGGGGAGGCGGGCACGTCGTTTTTTGACGCAAAGTCAAGGATATATTCGATATCCTTGCCGCCGAGCCCACCGGCGCGGGTAAAAAATTTAAGTCCGTTTTTCTCCTTCGGAAGATGACTGGCTGTTATCATGACGGCTCCGTCGCAGTTCAGATCGACGGTCGTCATAAACATTGCTGGAGTCGAGCAAAGTCCGCAGTCCTTTACTCCCACGCCCATTTTTGTCAGCGCGTTTACGACCGAGCCCTTTATCCTCTCGGAGGACAGTCTCGAATCATATCCGACGGAAACGGTAAAGAGCTGTGAGGGAGCATGCTTTTTTTCGGACAGCCACATAACGAATCCCGCCGTCATTTTCTCGACGGCAAAGTTGCTGAGATACAGCGGATCGTCAAGCTCCGCCGTTCCCAATCCTCTTATGTCGCTTCCGCTTTTGAATCCTCGCCAGTTAATCGCCATAATTTTCACCCGGCCTTATTTACTGTTTTGTATTTTGACCGCTTCCGCGGCAAAATTCACCGCCACCTTCGCGCTGTGGAAATTAAGTCCGCCCTGCATCCATACGGCGAACGGCTCCCTTAACGGAGCGTCTCCCGAAAGCTCGATCGACGAGCCCAATGTGAACGTACCCGCCGCCATGATGACCTTGCTGTCGTAGCCCGGCATATCCCACGGCTCGGGCACGACAAAGGAATCAACAGGCGCTCCGCTCTGCAGTCCGCGGCAAAACGCGATAAGGTTTTCGGAGTTTTTGAGCTTTATCGCTTCGATTATATCGTGTCTATCCTCGTCGAAGCGCGGGCTGCTAACAAATCCCATCTCCTCAAACAAAGCCGCGGTATAAGCGGCTGTTTTAAGCGCCTCGCCCGTCACATGAGGAGCGTTAAAAAGTCCCATGAACATTTCACGCGTATGTCCGAGCGACGCTCCCACCTCGGCTCCGAGCCCCGGAGTAGTCATCCTGTATGAGCATAGCTCGACTAATTTTTTCTTTCCGGCGATATATCCGCCGTTTTTTGCTATCCCTCCGCCGGGATTTTTAATAAGCGAACCTGCGATGATATCGGCTCCGACGTCGGTCGGCTCTTCTTTTTCGACAAATTCGCCGTAGCAGTTGTCGACCATTACGACAGCGTCGCTGTTTTCCCTTACCGCCCTCACTATCTCGTCTATCTTTTTTACGGAAAGGCTCGGACGAAGCGAATACCCGCGCGAACGCTGGATATAGACAAGCTTGATCTTTTCTTTTTTAAGCGCCTTGATAAGAGCGTCGACGTCGGGAGAGCCGTCCTCTCGCAGCGCTGTCTCCTTATATTTAACGCCGAAGTCGATGAGGGAGCCTCTTCCGCCCTCGCCCGCCGTTCCTATCGTCGGAAGTATCGTATCGTAAGGCGTTCCCGTCGCGGAAAGCATTATATCCCCCGGCCTTAAAAGCCCGAACAACGCCACCGTCAAGGTATGCGTCCCGCATGTAAGGGTATGTCTGACAAGCGCGGACTCCGCGCCGACTGCTTCTGCAAACGTACTTTCAAGGGCGTCTCTTCCCTTATCTCCGTAGCCGTAACCGGTCGTTTCGCCGAGACAGCTCTCGCTGACGTTGTTGTTTCTGAACGATGACAGCACCTTTTGCTGATTATATTCGGTTATCTCGTCTATCTTTTCAAAAACGGGCTTGACCTTTTTAAGCGCCGTTTCCGACATTTTTTCTATCTCGCTGTCAAATTTAAAAAAGCTCATTGTTTCCATTCTCCGACGACGTTGAAGCCGAGCGACAGATAAAAGCTTAAACGCTTTTCCTCGCAAAGAAGCTCCGCTCTTCGTCCGCATATGATATTTTTATCGGCCGCGTATGTCACGAGCTGTCCGGCAAGACCCATCCCCCTGAAAGAAGGAAGCGTACCGACCGCTCCGAGCATCACGGCGTTTTCGGCAATAAAAAGCTCCGATACGGTTGAGGCGTCCGTCCCGTTTTCGCGAAGGAGATATACTCCCGCCGTCTTATGTTTTGCTCTCAAAGCGATATCGGACAGCCACATGTAATACGGCGGAAGTTCAAATCCGCACGCCTTTAAGATCTTATATACGCTTTTATAGCTGAACTCGCTGTATTGAGGCGTAAGAAGGCTTGAGGGCTTCTTCGGCGGCGAGGAGCAAGAGCTTTTTTCGACGACGAACCCGACTTTTTTAAAATCGAATCCGAGCATGTCGTGAACGTCGCTCCTGCACATGAGGCTCCTACAGCCGATAAAATACAGAAATTCTTTTAATTCGGAAATATCCGCCGACGGAAGGCAAGATATGTTTATATTTTTATCGACGTCCGATATGACGGCCGTTATCTGCCCCCTGCCGTTTTTCTGGACATAAAAGCCGCAATCGCTCCTGTCGCCGTACGAAGCGTAAAGCGCCGAAACACGCGTCTTAAATACGTCGTCGTTTTCAAAGCGCCCGATAAGCTTTCCGTCCCTCGTTATCATAAAACGGCTATCTCCGGCAAAACGGCGTAAAGGAGCCTGAGCGTCTCGTCATAATCCGACTTTTTTATAACGCATGACGGAGAATGAAGGTATCTGCACGGCAGAGAAACCGCGGCTACCCTTACGCCGCTCCCGCTTTTAAAAATAACTCCCGCATCGTTTCCGCCCGCTATCATCGTCTTCGTCTGCGCCTTTATGCCGTTTTCGGACGCTGTGTTCATAATATGATCGTAAAGCTCCTTGGGATAGATCGTTTTTCTGTCCATAAACGACACGACGGGACCTTTCCCAAGCTCGCAGACTCTTTTTTCTCCGCTCACACCCGCGATGTCGGCGGCTGTCGTAGCTTCAAGGACGACGGCGTAGTCGGGCTTCACGGTAAACGCCGCGACGGCGGCTCCTCCGTCTCCCGTTTCTTCACATGTAGTGAACGCGAAATACGCATCGTAGGGCAGATCGGAATATATCATTTCGAGCATGAGCGCACAGCCCGCTCTGTCGTCTATCGCTCTCGCCTTTATAAGTCCGTCGCCGAACTCCGTATAATCGGAATCGAAATAGGCGTAGTCGCCTATCGAAACGTAAGCCTCGGCTTCCTCCTTCGACGACGCGCCGATGTCGATATAAAGCTTATCAAGCTCGGGATATTTTGTTTCGTCTTCCCTTTTAAGAAGGTGGACGGGCTTTACTCCGACGACTCCGCTGAGCTGTTTTTTGCCGACCAGGACGTTTTTTCCGAGTATCACCGAGACGTTTATCCCGCCGACGGTATCGAATTTTAAAAATCCTTCGTCGGTGATATATGTGATGATAAAGCCGACCTCATCCATATGAGCGGCGAACATGACCTTGTTTTTCGGCCTTTTTGCGCCCTTTTTGAAGGCGATAATATTTCCGAGATTATCGACCTTATACTGCGCCTTGCCCTCGAGCTTTGACATTATATAGCCCGCAACGGCGGCCTCTCTGCCTGAAACACCCGAAACGGCGCAAAGATTTTTAAGTTCCTCAGTCATTTAAAGCGCCCCTTTCCGTGATATAAGCGGCAAGCAGTCTCGCCGTATCTTCGATATCGGAAATATCGCATACCTCGACGCCCGTGTGCATGTTTCTTTGGGGGATCGAAAGAAGCGCGGTCTTTATACCCTCGCCTGACGTCCTTATGTCATCGGCGTTTGTGCCCGTACCGCCGCCCATGGCTTCGATCGAAAACGGGATATCCTCATTTTCGGCGGTGAGCTTTAATTCCTCAGAAAGATCATAGTCGAGCGACGGAGAAACGCCGATAAGTACTCCCCCGCCGAGCGGCTTCGCCTTTTCCTTTTCGATATCGGGCGCTAAAGCAAAGCTGACGTCGACGACTATCGCTTCGTCCGCATTGGTTTGGAATGCTCCCGTTACTGCTCCGCCTCCCGTAGTCTCCTCCTGAACGGAAAAGAGAACGGTTATCTCGCAGTTATGTTCCTCATATTTTAAAAGCTCAAGACAGCGAAGTATCGCCGCCGCGCCGGCTCTGTCGTCGAGCGCTCCCGAAGCTACCCTGCCGCCGAGAAGCTCGCGCCAATTATTTTTTAAGATCGCTCTGTCGCCCGGACGGATAATGTCTCGCGCCGAAGAAAGGCCGGTATCTATATAGATATCGTCGGACGCTTTGTTCCCCTTTTCGTCCTTTTTGAGGTGGGGCGGCGTCGAAGTGAACACTCCGTAAACGGTTTCCTTTCCGAATACGACAGCTTCGCCCGCAGGTAAAACTCTTATATCCGAGCCTCCGCATTTTGACGCCTTAACAAATCCGCATTCGTCGACCGAGGTCACGACAAAGCCTATCCTGTCGATATGCGCGTCGAGCAGGATATGGGCGCCGTCGCCCTCTATATGGCCGATGACGTTTCCGAGAGCGTCCGTCCTCGTTTCGCAGTATTCGGACAAAAGCTCCCTGACCTTTTTTGACGCCTCATATTCGTTTCCGCTCACTCCCGACGTATCGCAGAGCGAACGAATGATATCTTTAATGTCCTTCAACATTTTTCACCTTTCTTATAAGCGCTCCCGCTTCTATCGGGAACGGTACCCTGAATTTGAATTTCATCACGGGATGAGGGACGGCTTCTATCCTTTCGCCATCCAATGTCTGAAGCTCCTCAGCCTTTAATATATAAGGCTTTTTGCCTCTTTCGAGAATATCAAGCTCGTCGCCGTCAAAGAACCTGTTGCGCTGTTCGCAAATAAGAAATCCGTCCTCATAGCCCAAAACAACCGCGACGTTTTCGTACGGTCTTCTGTAGCCGCCGTCGTAGAATATCTCGGCGTTTTCCTTCGGCGAACCGAAAAAGAAGCCCGTACAGTATTCCCTGTGGCTGACCTTATATACCTCGTCGATTATCCACCTTTCGGGAACGTAGTCGGGCGACGGATCCTTAAGATAGCCGTCGATGGCGCATCTGTACGCATTCGTCACCGCCGAAACATAATATGCCGATTTGGCTCTGCCCTCTATTTTAAAGCTCGAAATGCCTGCGTTTATCAGCTCCGGTATGTGCTCAATCATGCACATATCGCGTGAGTTCATGATATATGTGCCGTCCTCGTTTTCAGCTATCGGAAAATATTCTCCGGGGCGCTTTTCCTCGACGAGGCTGTATTTCCACCTGCACGGCTGAGCGCAGTCACCCCTGTTTGAATCCCTGCCCGTCAGATAATTTGACAAAAGGCATCTTCCGGAAAACGACACGCATATGGCTCCGTGGACAAAGCATTCTATCTCAAGCCCGTCGGGTGTTTTGTCTGCGATGGTCTTTAGCTCACCGAGCGACAGCTCGCGGGCGGGTATTATGCGCTTTGCGCCCATTTTATAAAACTCGTTTGCGGCGGCGTAATTTGTTATCCCCGCCTGTGTCGAAACATGGATATCGACGTTTGGCGCGTATTTTTTAACGAGTGAAAACGTACCGATATCGGTCACGATAAACGCGTCGACGCCGCACTCTGCGACGGAGGATATGAATGACGGCAAAGCGTCTGTTTCGTCGTTTCTCGGAAGCGTATTGCACGTCAGATAGACCTTGACGTTATTTTCGTGGGCCGTCCGAACTGCCTCTTTAAGCTCGTCAAGCGAGAAGTTTTTACAAGCCGAGCGCATCCCGAACGTCTGTCCCGCGAGATATACGGCGTCTGCGCCGAAAAATATCGCCGCTCTCAGCGACTCGAAATCTCCCGCAGGCGAGAGCAGCTCGGGACGTGAAATATGTTTTTCAGAAAAATCCATAAACATTCCTTTTTATTGATTTATTACAGCACTATCTTTGAAAGATCGGTATGGCACGGATATTCAACGGGCGTTCTCCAGTCGCCGTATCTGTCGTTGAGCGTCGCCTCATAGTTTACGGGTATCGGAAGCATCCTGTCCCTGAAAGCGTGCGTCGTCGTCGGTCGCTCGAATGAGCGCGGGAATTTCATAAATTCATGAGAAAGATTATAGTTTGACTCGTTATATGTTATAAGCTTCGACCGACGGCCGCCTATCCCCGTATAGATCGAGAAAAGCAGTTTCCTGAACCGGCGGAACATCTTAGGCGGCATACGTGATATAAGGCGGTATTTCAGGTTATAGGACGTTTCGGCGTTGTTTATCGCGTCGATGGAGTTGTTATAGCAAAGGCGCGCCGTAAGACTGTATAGATAGTAGAAATACTCCTTGAGCTTTAAAAGCTTTTTGTTCTCGGGAACGCCGGAAAAGACGAAGATATCGAGCCAGACGCCGTTATGCATATTAAGAGCCTTTGTGATATCCTCGGGCATAAAGGTTCCGTTTTTCCTGAGCTTAGCAAAATTAAACGGATGATCGACGGCGGTATCGAGCCAGCTCAAATTGTAACCGGCTATCGGATGCCTTTTATAACAGCGGACAAATTTTTTGAAATCGCGGACGTCCATGTTGACGTCTACGTCGTCGTCCCATGGGATAAATCCGTCGTGTCTCACAGCTCCCAAAAGAGTTCCGCCGCCAAGCTCGTATTTAATTCCGTGTTCGGTACAGAAATCGTCGAATTTACAAAGGATATCATACATCGTATCCTGTAATTCCGTTAAGGTGCAAGCCATGATATAACCTCGACTTTCTTTTAGTTAAGACCCTGGAGAGCGATCTGATTTCTTATCCTGTTATGCTCCGCGTTCGTCTTTGCAGGATAGATCTTGCCGTAAGAATCGTGCTGGAAGTAGTAATAATCGGTGTCGTCCGGATAAAGCGCAGCATAGATCGCGTCGCCGCCGGGATTGCATATCGGGCCGCTCGGAAGTCCGGCAATAAGAGCGGTGTCGTAATATTGAAGCAGTCTGTCGGCGTTTATCGATCCGATAACGGGCTTCACGTAATTTCTTATATAGTTCGCCGTAGAGTCGCATCCGAGCGTAGGATAATCGACCTGGTGATTGAGCCTGTTGTGGAGTATCGAGGAGATGAGCGTCATCTGGTCGGAGTTCGCCGCCTCTCTCTGGATTATCGAAGCTATCTTGATTATATCGTCGGTCGTATAGCCGAGCTCCGCGGCGCGCTTCGCGTACTCATCCGTCCACTTTGTACGGAAGTTTTCGAGGAATCTTTCGATAACGCTGTTTGCGTTAAGATCGACGTAAAATTCGTATGTGTCCGGGAAGAAATATCCTTCGAGCATCAGGAAGCGTTTGTTCTGATCCGCCTGTTTTGCCGAGGAGAGGAACGCGAAGTTGAAATTAACGCTTCTCGCCGCCTTGTAAAGGTAGTCGGCGTCGCAGACCTTATTTTTTTCGAGCTTTTCAAACATCTGACTTACAGACCAGCCCTCGGGGAACGACAGGGTGACTGTCTCGGTATAATGCTGTGTCTCCTTAAGCTTTCCGAGCATCCCCTCAAGTCCCATATCCTGTTTAAGATAAAAGATTCCTTCAAGATAAACGGGATCAGCCGATGATTTCTTTACTGTGCTGACCGCCTTATAAAACGCCTTGCACATCAAGGGGTTGCGTATCAGCCTGTCCTTCGCGAGAATATTTATGACCTCGTTCGTCGTAGCGTTTGCGGGTATTTCGACCGTCACCGGATCGCTGCTCCCGCCTATCGCCAGAATATCGTTAAGTCCGAGTATCGCTATCGTCGACAGAATGCCTACGCTTACAAAAATGATTGTAAGAAGCCTCAGCGTTCCCGAAAAAACGGAAGCGCCTTTTTTCTTCTTTTTTCTTTTTTTAGCGGCGTCCGGCGTTCTTTTACGCGCCTCGCCCTGTCTTACGGGAGCGTTCTGACGCGGACGGCCGTAAGGATCGCGCGAAGGCTGTCTTTGAGGCTGATCTCTCATAACATGTCTGTCGTACGTCCTGTCCTCGTTTGACATGCGGACGGTCCTGCCGGGCATGGGAGTACGACGCACCGTCTGAGGCTCGCCGCGTCTTTGACGGTGATCTGTATTGCCTGCGTTCGCATGAGGCTCCTGCGGCGGTCTTTTGCGCGCGTGGTTTGCAAAATACACCTCGCCCTTATACCGCGGCATATCGGACATATACTCGTCCCCCATAAACACCTGGGGATCATCGTCGATATGGAGCTTAAAGTTTTTTACTTTTTCTTTTCTGTCGGGATAGTTTTCGTCCGTACCGTTTGAACGGATATCGAATCCGTCTCCGCGCCCGCCGTTGTTTTCAGAATACGCCATAAAATATCTTTCCTCCGAACGATGTCAGGATATGATGTATACCTTTTTTTCCGTGACGACTATATCCGCCGTCCTGTCAAACTTTCCGTGGGGAAGCTCGTTTTCGATATCCGCCGAATAGCAGACGCCGATCGTCTTTCCCTCAAATGTTGATAAAAACCTGTCATAATAGCCCTTGCCGAATCCGAGCCTGAATCCGTAAAGGTCGTAGGTAATAGCGGGAACTATACAGACTTTATTTCCGCCTCCGCTCACCCTTTCGCATTTTTCACTGTCCGGCTCCATCAGCCCGTAAGAGCCTTTTTTAAGCTCGTCAAAGGATGAAATATAATAAAAGTCCATATTTCTCGTGCCGTCCTCGCATTTCGGAACGGCTACCCTTTTGCCCATATTCCATGCCGAAACGATGATATCTTTTGTACCTACCTCTATATCCTTTGAAACGTAACAAAGAACGGTCTCCGCCTCTCTGAACGTCCAAAGAGAGATGACCCTGTCGGCTATTTTTATATCCATTTCCCGCTTCTCGTTTTCGGGAATGTTTTTTCTCAGTTCCTTATGAGCGCTTCTTATCTCGCTCTTTATGTCTTTTAAGTTCATTTGTACTGCATCGACCTCTTGAGCTCGTCCGCGCATTTTTTGCCTTTAAAATATTCGACTATCGCAAACCCGAAGTCCGAAGCGGCTCCCGCGCCCTTCGCCGTTATTATATTCCCGTCGGTCACGACCTGTTTTCCCGTTACCTCTGCGCCGTAAAGGTCGTCTTCAAAGCCCGGAAAGCACGTCGCCTTTTTGCCGTTTAAGATGTTTCTGTGTCCCAAAACGGATGGAGCGGCGCAGATGGCGCAGATAAGCTTTCCGCTTTTTACGGCGTAGTCGAGAATGCTTTTAACATCGTCCGACCTTTCGAGATTAAGCGTTCCGGGCATTCCTCCCGGGAGGATAACGCCGTCGGGCTTGTCCATCTCGGAGACCTCGTCAGCCGTCCTGTCGCAAACGACGGTTATCCCGTGAGAACCCGTAACGTTCTTTGAGCCGACGCCGACAAGTACGACGTCAACCGAAGCGCGTCTCAGTATATCGGCCGTTTCGAGGGCTTCGATCTCTTCAAAGCCGTCCGCCAAAAATTCATAAATCATTTCAAGTCGCCTCCGATCTTTTCGTTTACGATGTCAAACACGGTATGTCCTATCGTTTTTATATCAAACGGATTTGTGCCGTCGGAGCATCTGACGATATCCCAGCCGAGCTTTTCCGCCGCGTAAAGCGCCGCTTTGCCGCAGCTCTTGAGATAATCCACATTGACCTCGTGGATATCCTTTTTATTTTCGTCGCCGTTATAACGTCCCGACATTAGCTTTTGAGATATCTCGACGGGCATATCGAGATAGATAACTGCGTCGGGTCTCGGTATCGAGAGCTTTTCGTATTCGTAATCTTCGAGCCAGCGAAGATACTCGTCCCATTTTTCACGCGGGAGCTTTTGCATCTGGTGGTACGCGTTTGAGGTCGTATATCTGTCGGCTATTATAAGTTTTCCCGAAATATAGTCGGATTTCCATTTACAGACGTAATTCGCCACTCTGTCGACGGCGTAAAACGAGGACGCCGCGTAGGCGTTCACGTCGTCGGGATCGTTTCCGAATTTTCCGCCGAGATACATCTTGACGAGCGACGACGAATCGCTCTCGTAATCCGGAAGCTTTATCCGACGGTAAGGTACGTTTCTCTTTTTAAGCGCGTCCTCCAGAAGATCCATCTGAGTGCTTTTTCCGCTCCCGTCAAGACCCTCGATAACAACAAGTCTGCCCTTCATGATATCCTCCGGAAAAAGAAAATGAACTGATTATAAATATCCAAGATATAATCAATTCATTATACATTATATTGTTGAAAAAATCAATGTTTTTCTTTTAAAAAAGCCAGCACCGCGTCTTGTCTTATGTAGTGTTCCGCGTTTATAACGGTAAGGCCGGCACGATGATCTTTTGCAAAGGTCTTTATCGTTTCCGCCTTTGTCAGGTGATCTTTGTCGGCGTAAAGTATCTCAGTCGGCACATTCCATATCGGCGGATTATCGCGGACGAATGAAAGATATTTCCACGAGAGCGGCTCGCCGAACTTGTTTTCGATCTCTCCCTTTTCCTTAAGCTCCGCTTCGCTTATATCCTGCGCCGCCATCATATCAAGGATAAGACTCTCCATATCGACGACGGGCGAAATAAAATACGCTCTTTTTATCGGCTTGTCGGATAGGGCGAGCATCGAAAGATACGCGCCGATACTGACGCTTATAAGCTCCGTTTCGTCATAGCCTCTCGTGAGCTTTTCGTATTCTCTTCGGATCGTCTCCCTCGCCGTCCACGGAGTATAATCCGAATAATCTATTCCCGAAACGGGACAGTTGAAAACGCCCCTGTAGTTTTCCGCTTCTTCGGCGATGCCGCCCATCCCGTGGGTATATATGACAGTTTTCATTATATCCTCCGAAAAAAGAATGAGATTTTTTTGTTTAATAAAGGTATCGCAAAAAGCGGAATGCTTTCTTTTTTTGCAGCAAAAGGATGCAGGAAGCTTCCAGCCATACGAGACTCAGCGTCAAACAGAACCGAAGCGGATTAGACGTCTTCAAAGCGGTCATCCCCGTATGCGCCGCGATAAAGCTGAGGATCTCAGAAGAAAGCAAAAGGTGCAGAAAATAGATCAGCGTACTGTAGTTGCGCAGGATCGGATAAACCGGCCTATGCTTTAGGGGAACGGAGAGACAGAAGCGCAGTAAGGCAAAGGCGGTCAGAAATGCGCACAGCAGCCGCACATACTCCCATACGGCCGTCTGATTCGTATATGAGAGTAGGGATGTCCCCAAAAGCAGGGACCAAAACACGGGAAGCATCGCCCGCTGTGCGCGGGGAACGCTGTCGGAACACTGCGCAGCAAAGTATCCTACGCATACACATGGGAAACCGACGCGCAGAATTTTAACGACCATATACGGTAATTTATCTGCCGCTTCCGGAAACAGCGCATACAGCGCGGCTATTATAAAAAATTCCGCAGCCGCGATAAAAGCGACCGTCCGTTTACCGCGGACTATCCGCGTAAGCAAAAACACAACCGGGATGCAGACGATAAGTGCATAGACATACCACAAATGGGTAAAGGAAATAAAAAACAGCGTGTTCTTTGCGTACAAAACAACAAATGCCGCAAAAGTGCGCAGCGTCATTGCAGAGAATTCACCTGCATACGTTTTGATGAGATCGATCGGAAAGTAGATCGCGGAATACAGAAAGTACAGTTTCAGCATGCGCTTCTCAAGTTGCAGCAACGCCCGCTTCGGCTGTACGTCCGGCTGCTGAAGCTTTCGGAAGAAGAGAAATGCGGAAACGATGAAGAAAAACGGTACAGCGACAGAGAGCATTGAATGGTCGGATAACAGAAACCGAAATAATCCGCCTGAGACGATCGGGCGATGGATCAAAACGACGAGGATCGCCATCACAAGCTTTGCGATGTCGATCGATGGATATATTTTCTTTTGATCGGGCGCAAGCCCCGAAACGGGACGGTCAAAAGTGTCATTGATTTTTTCCGCTTCTTCGGCGCTGCCGCCCATCCCGTGGGTATATATGACGGTTTTCAACTTCTCACGTCCTCGCTTGAAAAAATGTTATTTCGCGCGTCGCATTTTTCACAGTCAAGTCCGCAGTACGCGATCAGTTTTTTCATCTTTTTCTCCCCTTTCGCTATCGACTCCATTATATAACATCCGCTTGAAAAATCAACAGTCTTTTACATCTTTCACAAAAACAGCATGATAAACGCCGCAAGATAATGCAACCTGTAAAAATTGAAAAAATCACTTGACAATTCTTAAAGTCGGTAATATACTGTGTCCGTAAGGCAAAGATGTCTCAGATATTTCTGTGGCATCTTTGTCTTTTTTGTTTTGCGTTAATTTGATTATAGAGAGGTAAGAATATGTGTTCGATCATAGGGCTGACAAGGCCTGCGGAAGATTATGACAAATTTTTAAAATGCTTCGGGCGTACGAAGTCGAGAGGTCCTGACGACACGCGTATAATCAAGACGTCGTCCGGCGTTCTCGGATTTCACCGCCTTGCGATCATGGGTCTTGACGACACCGGGATGCAGCCGTTTACGAGAAACGGAGACTACGTCGTCTGTAACGGAGAGATATACGGCTTCAGAAAGCTTAAAAAGGAGCTTGAAGAAAAATACTCCTTTGAGAGCGATTCCGACTGCGAGCTTCTGTTACCGCTTTATTTTGAATACGGCACCGATATGTTCCGTATGCTCGACGCCGAATTCGCGCTTATAATTTACGACGCCGAAAAGGATAAGTATATCGCGGCGAGAGATCCTATCGGCATACGTCCGCTCTTTTACGGATACGACGAGAACGGTTATATCATGTTCGCGAGCGAGGCGAAAAACCTTGTCGGTCTGTCCGATAAGGTATATCCCTTCCCGCCCGGACATTACTACGACGGAGAAAAATTCGTCTGCTATAACGACATAGCGAAGGTCGACTCCGTTATACATGACGACCTTGAAACGGTCTGTAAAAACATACACGACAAGCTCGTCGCCGGCATCGAAAAGCGACTTGACGCCGACGCGCCGATAGGCTTCCTTCTCAGCGGCGGCCTTGACAGCTCGCTCGTCTGCTCCGTTTCGGCTAAGCTCCTTAAAAAGCCGATACGCACCTTCGCCATCGGCATGAGCGAGGACGCGATAGATTTAAAATACGCAAAGGAGACGGCCGACTATATCGGCAGCGATCATAAAGAGATCATCATCAACAAGGATATCGTTCTTTCCTCGCTCGACGAAGTCATCGCGATGCTCGGAACATACGATATAACGACGATCCGCGCCAGCGTCGGCATGTATCTTATCTGTAAAGCCATACATGAGACGACCGATATCAAGGTGCTTCTGACGGGCGAAATATCCGACGAGATATTCGGATATAAATATACCGATTTCGCGCCGAGCGCCGAGGCGTTCCAAAAGGAAGCCGAAAAGAGACTGAGAGAGCTTTATATGTACGACGTCCTTCGCGCCGACCGCTGTATTTCGGTAAATTCCATGGAAGCGAGAGTCCCCTTCGGCGACCTCGATTTCGTGAAATACGTCATGGCGGTCGATCCCGAGATGAAGCTCAATAAATATAACAAGGGCAAATATCTCCTGCGCCACGCCTTTGAAGACGGAGATTATCTTCCCTATTCGATCCTGTTCCGCGAAAAAGCCGCGTTCAGCGACGCCGTCGGACATTCGATGGTAAACTATATCAAGGAATACGCCGAGACGGTCTATTCGGATGAGGAATTCGAGGCGAAAAGAACAAAGTATACCTTTGCGACGCCGTTCACAAAGGAATCGCTTTTGTACCGTGAGATATTCGAGAAATATTATCCCGGACAGGCGGAAATGGTAGTCGACTTCTGGATGCCCAACAAGGAGTGGGAAGGTTGCAACGTAAACGATCCCTCGGCGAGGGTGCTCTCGAATTACGGCGCAAGCGGCGAATAACGACAGCTTCTTACCTCTATATATCGCGAGAACCGGTATACGGCTTTTGGCTGTATACCGGTTCTTGCTTTTATTAAAATTCAAGAAAAACGAATATCCGTTTTTTACCGCGCCGTTTTCATCAGGAAAAGAGCGTAGTCGAAAGATATCTGTCGCCCGTATCGGGTAAAATTACGACGATATTTTTGCCCTTGAATTCAGCTCTCGCGGCTATCTGCTCCGCCGCCCAGACAGCGGCTCCGCTCGAAATACCGACAAGTATCCCCTCTGTTTTGGCTATTTTATTGCCCGTTTCAAACGCCGCTTCGTTCGGTACGGCTATGACCTCGTCATAGATTTCGGTATCGAGCGTGTCGGGCACGAAGCCTGCGCCGATGCCCTGGATCTTATGCGATCCGGCGTGTCCCTCCGATAAAACGGGAGACGTCAGCGGCTCGGCCGCAAATATTTTTACGTCGGGATTTTTTTCCTTAAGGTATTTTCCCGTTCCGGAAAGCGTGCCGCCCGTGCCTACGCCGGCGACGAACGCGTCTACCTTGCCGTCGGTGTCGTCCCATATCTCGGGGCCGGTCGTTTCGTAATGCGCCTTGGGGTTTGCGGGATTTACGAACTGACCGAGAATGACGCTTCCTTCGATGCTTTCCTTGAGCTCGTTCGCCTTTTCGATGGCGCCCTTCATTCCCTTGGCTCCCTCGGTCAAAACGACCTGGGCGCCGTACGCCTTGACGAGATTTCTTCTTTCGACGCTCATCGTCTCGGGCATCGTCAAAATGACCTTATATCCTTTCGCCGTTCCGACGCTCGCAAGACCAATGCCCGTATTGCCCGACGTCGGCTCAATGATCGTCGCTCCCTTTTTCAGCGTTCCGTCCTTTTCGGCCGTCTCTATCATGGCGTTGGCTATTCTGTCCTTTACCGAGCCGGCGGGATTGAAATATTCAAGCTTCGCCAATATATGGGCGTCTATATTATCATGCTCTTCAAGATTGTTTAATTCAAGTATCGGAGTCTTTCCTATAAGCTCGGTAACATTTTTATAAATTGACATAATAATATCTCCTTTTATTTTATTTTACGCTTCGGCCTTAACTTTGTCAAAGGCCTGTGAAAGATCGTGTATGATATCGTCGACGTGCTCTGTACCTATCGAAAGCCTTATCGTGCTGTCGAAAATGCCCTGCTCGCTCGCCTCTTTTTCCGAAAGCTGGGAGTGAGTCGTCGTCTTGGGATGGATGACAAGTGATTTTACGTCGGCGACGTTCGCGAGAAGCGAGAATATCTTGAGGCTGTCGATAAACCTTTTGGCCTCCTTCTCTCCGCCCACTATGTCGAAGGTGAATATCGAACCGGCGCCGTTCGGGAAATACCTGTTATATAAGTCCTTATAGCGGCTGTCGAGCGACGGATGGTTGATATGCGCCACCTGCGGATGATCTTTAAGGAAATCAAGCACCGCCAGGGTGTTCTGAACGTGACGTTCCACGCGGAGCGAAAGCGTTTCAAGCCCTTGCAGAAGCAGGAACGCGTTGAACGGCGAGATCGCCGCGCCGGTATCGCGAAGAAGTATCGCGCGGACATATGTCACGAACGCCGCGGGGCCGGCCGCGTCGACAAAGCTTATCCCGTGATAGCTGTTGTTGGGCTCCGTGAACTGCGGGAATTTTCCGCTCTTTTTCCAGTCGAATTTTCCGCTGTCGACTATGACGCCGCCCAATGTCGTGCCGTGGCCTCCGATAAACTTCGTCGCCGAATGGATGACGATATCCGCGCCGTGCTCAAACGGACGGAAAAGATACGGCGTTGCAAATGTCGAATCGACGACGAGCGGTATGTTGTGACTGTGCGCTATCTCGGAAAGAGCGTCTATGTCGATGATATTTGAATTCGGATTTCCAAGCGTCTCTACAAAGATAAACTTCGTATTGTCTTTTATTGCATTTTCAAAGTTGGATAAATCGTCCGGATTGACAAACGTCGTATTCACGCCGCTTATCGGGAACGTATGGGCAAGGAAGTTGTACGTTCCGCCGTAAATCGTCTCGGCAGCAACAATATGGTCGCCCGACTTTGTCAGTGCCTGGAAAGTATACGCCGCGGCAGACGCTCCCGAAGCCGTCGCAAGAGCCGCAATGCCGCCCTCAAGCGCGGCGATCCTCTTTTCAAAGACGTCTTCCGTGCTGTTTGTCAGTCTGCCGTAGATATTTCCGGCGTCCTGTAAATGGAATCTCGCCTCGGCGTGGTCGCTGTTTCTGAATACATATGACGTCGTCTGATATATCGGAACCGCTCTCGCGTCGCTCGCGGGATCGGGCGTCTCCTGGCCTACATGAAGCTGAAGGGTCTCAAAATGATATTTATATTCTGACATGATTATTACTCCTTTTAAATTATATTTTTATTATTTTTTACAGATACAGTTACAAGTACAGCTTCGCCACATGCACATTATCTTAAAGGAGGAATAAATTATACGTTCCGAACGGTTTTTCGTTTTCATTTTATCACTCTTTTCTGCCGGATTTGTTAATCCATATTATTCATAGGGAATAAGTAGGAATTAACTTTAGCGCAATAATAACACCTGACAAACGGTTTGTCAAGTGTTATTTTAAAAAAATTTGATTTTTTTTAAAAAATTATTTCAAATAACATAATCTCCGGGGAAATTCTCGATTTTTTCTCTCTCTTCCCTTGCGAGGTCGGCAAGAGTTATGTTATCGACGACGTCGCTCACGGCCTTGTTGATCTTTTCCCAAACGCCTACGGTGACGCAGCTCCGGTACCGCGGGCAGGTGTTTACCTCGCTTTCGGTACAGGGCGCCACACAGATACTGCCCTCTGTCAGGCGAAGAATCATACCGACGGTGTATTCGGATGGATCGCGCGTCAGCCTGTAGCCTCCGTTACTTCCCCGAACGCTTCGCACATAGCCCGCGCGGTTGAGCATCGAAATTATCTGTTCAAGATATTTAACGCTGATCTCCTGACGCTCCGATATTTCCTTTAACGACACGTTTTCGCCCGTGTCATGCATCGAAAGGTCGATCATCAGCCGCAACGCATATCTGCCCTTTGTCGATATATGCATACTATCATCTTCCGTTCATGCGGTAATATTAAAGCGATCCGCACACCGATCGTACGGATCGCCTTGAAAACAATATACTACAATTCCACTCGGATTTCAAGTATTTATTTTTTTCCGTGTTCCACCGCCGCGCCGATAAATCCGGAGAAAAGCGGATGCGGCCTGTTGGGGCGCGATTTGAATTCGGGATGGAACTGTACCCCGACAAAGAACGGGCGGTCGGTAAGCTCTACCGTTTCGACAAGATTTCCGTCCGGCGAAAGACCGCCTATTTTAAGTCCCGCCTTTTCGAGCGCGTCGCGGTAATCGTTATTGAATTCATAACGGTGACGGTGACGCTCGCTTATCTCGTCGCACTCATAACAGCGTTCAAGCGTCGTATCCGGCATAACGCGGCAGGGATACGAGCCAAGACGGAGCGTTCCGCCCTTATCGATCTCGTCGCTCTGGCCGGGCATAAAGTCGATAACTTTATTATTGCAGCCTTCGTCAAATTCGCCCGAATTAGCGTCTTTAATACCGGCGACGTTTCTCGCGTATTCTATGACCTCGACCTGCATTCCGAGACAAATACCGAAATACGGTATATTGTTTTCGCGCGCGTATTTCGCCGCAGTTATCATTCCCTCTATCCCGCGGCTTCCGAAACCGCCGGGAACAAGGATTCCGTCAAGTCCCGAAAGTATCTCATCCGCTGTTTCGTCCGTCACGCTTTCGGAGTCGATCCAGCTGATGTCGATATGGGTGTTATAAAGATAACCGGCGTGCCTTAAGGCCTCCGCAACGGAGAGATACGCGTCGTGGAGCGCGATATATTTTCCGACAATACCTATCTTGACGTGGTTTTGTCTGCCCTTGATCTTTTCGACCATTTCACACCATTCGGTAAGATCAGGCTCCTTTGCGTCTATCCCGAGCTCACGGCATACGACGGAAGAAAAATTATGGCCTTCAAGCATCAGCGGAGCCTCGTAAAGGACGGGCAGCGTAAGATTTTCTATTACGCAGTCGGGCTTTACGTTGCAGAAAAGCGCTATCTTTTCAAAGAGCGATCTTTCAAGCGGACGGTCGCAGCGGAGAACGATTATGTCGGGCTTTACGCCCATACCCTGAAGCTCCTTGACGGAGTGCTGTGTGGGCTTTGATTTATGTTCGCATGAGCCGCTCAAATACGGCACGAGCGTGACGTGGATGAAAAGGCTGTTTTTTTCGCCGACCTCGAGCGATATCTGTCTTACCGCCTCGATAAACGGCTGGCTCTCGATATCGCCTATCGTGCCGCCGATCTCAGTTATGACGACGTCGGCGTCAGTCTGTTTTCCGACGCGATAGACGAACGCCTTTATTTCGTCGGTAATATGCGGGATGACCTGGACGGTATGTCCGAGATATTCGCCGCGGCGTTCCTTGTTGAGAACGTTCCAATAGACCTTGCCCGTAGTAAGATTTGAAAAGCGGTTGAGGTCCTCGTCTATGAATCTTTCATAATGTCCGAGATCGAGGTCGGTCTCTGCGCCGTCCTCCGTAACATAGACCTCGCCGTGCTGATACGGGCTCATCGTTCCCGGGTCGACGTTGATATAGGGATCGAGCTTTTGCGCCGCGACCTTTAAGCCGCGCGCCTTAAGAAGGCGTCCGAGAGACGCCGCCGTAATGCCCTTTCCGAGACCGGACACAACGCCGCCTGTCACAAAAACAAATTTTGTCATTTAAAACGCTCCCTTCCCGAAACGATCTTTATTCCCACTCGCTTAATTCAAGTTTATATGGGGTGATTTCCGCTGTTTTATGCCCGCTTTGGTGGGTAAAACAGCGTGTTTTTCTTTGACTTATATGCTTTCCGCCATTTTTCAACTCCTGCAAGTTAATAGTTAATAGTTGATAACTATTAGTTGATTTTCGCGATGCGAAAATCACTCCCACTCGACTGTCGCCGGAGGCTTTCCGGTGATATCATATACGACACGAGTAACGCCGGATATCTGATCCGTTATGCGGTTGCTCGCTTTTTCCAATATTTCATATGGTACTCTCGCAAATTCGGCTGTCATGAAGTCGTCGGTCGTAACGGCTCTTAAAACCACGGTGAGACCGTAGCTTCTCGCGTCGCCCTTGACTCCGACCGATTTACTGTCGGTCAGTACGGCAAAGTACTGCGCCGCCTTTTCGTTCTGGCCGCCTTTTATCATTTCCTCGCGGAAAACGGCGTCCGCCTCGCGGAGAACGGAGAGCTTTTCCTCCGTTACCTCGCCGAGGACGCGAATAGCCAGCCCCGGTCCCGGGAACGGCTGTCTTTCGATAAGCTCCGGCGGAAGAGAGAGACAGCGTCCGACGCTTCGCACCTCGTCCTTGAAAAGCATACGAAGCGGCTCTATTATCCCGTCAAAATCTATAACGGAGGGCAGACCTCCGACGTTATGGTGGCTCTTTATCGTTGACGCGTCGCCCTTTCCGCTCTCTATCACGTCCGGATAGATAGTGCCCTGGACGAGATAATCAACGCGGCCGAGCTTGTGGCTCACGTCTTCAAACGTCCTTATAAATTCTTCTCCGATGATCTTCCTCTTTTTTTCAGGCTCCGTAACGCCTTTAAGCCTTTTTAAAAATCTTTCGGCGGCGTTCACACGGATAAAATTATCCCCCAAGATGGGACGGAAGGTATTTTCGACGAGCTCGGCTTCATCCTTTCGGAGAAGTCCGTGGTCGACAAATACGCATATCAGCCTGTCGCCGATAGCTCTGTTGAGAAGCGCCGCCGCGACGGAGGAATCAACTCCTCCCGAAAGAGCGCAGAGAGCGCGCCCGTCGCCTATTTTTTCGCGGCATTCCGACACGGTGGATGAAACGATATCCTCCGTCGTACGTTCGCCCTTGCATCCGCAGACGTCAAAGACGAAATTTTTAAGAATCGTTTTGCCGAACTGTGTATGAGTGACCTCGGGATGGAACTGGACGCCGTACAGCTTTCTTTTTTCGTTTACCATAGCGGCACAGGCGCAGTCCGCCGTTTCGGCCGTCACGGAAAATCCCTCGGGGACGTCTTTAACGACGTCGTTATGGCTCATCCAGCAAATGCTTTTTTCGGGGACGTCTTTGAATATCCCCTTGCCGGACGAGATAAGCTCTACCTTTCCGTACTCTCCGCCGGCAGAGCCAACGATCCTTCCGCCTTCAAGGTAAGCCATAAGCTGATGGCCGTAACAGATACCGAGTACGGGAATACCGAGAGACAATACCTCCCTATCACAGCGAGGGGAGCCTTCGTCCTCAACGCTGTTAGGTCCGCCCGTAAATATGATCCCGCTGTAGCCGCCGTTTCTGATATCGTCAACGGTCACGGAATCATACGGGACAACCTCGCTGAAGACGTGAAGCTCCCTCACGCGGCGGGCAATAAGCATATCGTATTGCCCGCCGAAATCAAGCACCAATATTTTTTCTTTTTCCGAAGACAAAACAGTCTCTCCTCTCAGTCCCAGGTAGAAGTGTCGAGGGAAAAATCATCGTCGGAAACATATACCGTCTCGTTTTCCGAAAAGATCGGCAGAAGCATTTTCGGAGTAAGATCGGAAAAATCGAGCGGTTCTTTCGACTTATTACTTGCGTTCATGGAAATTACCCCTTTCACATTATTTAAAAGGAAGCTCTGCCGCATCGTGCTTATAATCGCTTTTCCTCATATTTGATAAAATTATATGATACCTTGTGCGTACATCGCGTCAGCGACCTTTTCAAAGCCCGCGATATTCGCGCCGGCAATATAGTTGCCTTTAAGTCCGTATTTATCAGAAACAGCGTTGATATTGTCGAAAATACCGACCATGATCTTCTTTAATTCCCTGTCGACCTTTTCAAACGTCCAGCTTAATCTTTCGCTGTCCTGCGTCATTTCGAGAGCCGACGTCGCAACGCCGCCCGCGTTTGCCGCCTTGCCGGGAAGGAATTTTATGCCGTTTTCAAGAAGGTAGGTCGTCGCTTCGAGCGTTGTCGGCATGTTGGCGCCTTCACAAACGGCAATAACGCCGTTCTTGACAAGCTCTTTTGCGTCGTCGAGCGTAAGCTCGTTTTGCGTCGCGCACGGAAGAGCGATATCCGTCTTTACCGACCAAACGCCTCTGCCCTCATGATAGACCGACGACGGACGGTACTTTTTATATTCGGTAAGTCTCTGTCTGTTGACTTCCTTGATCTCCTTGAGCGCCTCGACTTCTATTCCATCGGGATCGTAGACCCAGCCCGTCGAGTCGGAAACCGTAACCACCTTCGCGCCGAGCTGCTCCGCCTTTTCGGTGGCGTAAATTGCGACGTTGCCCGAGCCGGAAACTGCGACGGTCATCCCGTCGATATCCATACCGTTGTTTTTGAGCATCTGCTCGGT
>JAILLJ010000025.1 GCA_024693205.1 Clostridiales bacterium
TCGATGACCGTGACCTTTTTGCCGTATTCCTTGTTGAGGAAATACGCCGTTTCGCAGCCGACGACGCCCGCGCCCACTACGACGACGCTCTCCGCCTTTTCGGCGAGGGAGGGATCGTCAAGAAGCTCGACCGCCTGGCAGACGTTGGCCTTGTCTATACCGGGAAGATCAAACATGACGTCCTTCGTTCCGGCGGCGACGACTACCTTGTCGAAGCCTTCCGCTTTAAGGCTCTTGGCCGTCGCCTCGGTGTTGAGGCGTACCTCGAGCGAAAGCTTTTCCGCGGCGCCCGAAAGGGTGTTTCTCAGGTAATCGAGGTAGTTTGCGATGTCGAATTTTATTTTTGCGACGCTGCCGGGATTGAGCCTTCCGCCTACCCGACCGCTCTTTTCAAAGAGGACGACGTTATGGCCTCTTTGGGCGGCGGTAACGGCGCAGACTATTCCGGCGGGGCCGGCGCCTACGACCGCGATCTTTTTCGGGCATTCGGCCTTTGGCGGATCTTTATCGAATATCTCCTCAAACGCAGTTCTCGGATTTACCGCGCACTGCGGATGTCCGCCGTCGACGAATTCGTTGATACAAGCCTCCTGACAGCCTATGCAGGGGCGGATCTCCTTTACTCTTCCGCTTCTCGCCTTATTGGGCCATTCGGGATCGGCAAGGAGAGGTCTTCCGAGCATTATCATATCGCACATCTCGTCACGAAGCGCCTGCTCCGCAAGGTCGGGATAACCGAGCTTTCCGACGGCGACGACCGGTACGGGAACGCCTGCGTTGGAGACGATATTGTTCTTTTCAAAGTAATCCTTGACGATCTTTGAGATATCGAGGAAGCATCCGGGCGGCATCGATCCCGGCGGATGCGGGAGCCACCAGTTGTCGTAGCAGCCGAGATCGACGTCAAATATATCGACTCCGGCGGCGACGAGATTTTTCATATATTCGAGAGTCATCTCGATCGTCCTGCCGTTTTTGAATTTTTTGAGCGCCTTTACGGTATCCATCTTATCGCCGTATGTTTCATTGAGCGCGAGAGAAAGGTCGATTCGGTACATTATCGGGAAGCGGTCGTCGGTACGCTCCCTTATCTTTTTGATGGTATCGATACCGAACGCCTGCCAATCGGCGAAGTGGCCTAACTTGCGGCGGTTGAACGCGGGATTGGTGAGCTGTTCGAGCAGATATCCCTCGTGGCCGTGGAGATAAATCCCGTCGATGCCCATGGCTTTGGCGTCGGCGGCGCTCTGGCCGATGTTGTTGATTATTTTTTTCAGCTTCATCGCCGACAGCGGCATACACGGCACCTGCGGCATATACCAGTTCGGATTCATCGAAGCCGATACGGGGAATTTAAGCTCGTTTACGAGACACTGCGGATTGCCGACGCGTCCGAGGCCGGCCGATATCTGGATAAATACGCGAGAGCCGTAGGCGTGACAGTTGGCGGCAAGATCGCGCCATCCGGCGAAAACGGTCCTGCTCCTGTCGATCCTCGGGAAGTAGGACAGCTTGCCCATTTCGGTTATCGAATTGTCGATGCCGTGGGACACGGGCACAAGTCCCGTCGTGATAAGACCTACGCCGCCCTTCGCTCTTTCGGTAAAATAGGCGATCATTTTTTCGTTGGGGCGTCCTGTCTCGTCACACATCGAGATGTTGCCCATCGGCGCCATCACGAGGCGGTTTTTGACGGTCATTCTGTTGATCTTGACGGGTGAAAAGATCTTGTCATAGGGGAAAAGGTCTGAAGTCATTTTGCCTTTTTTGACAACGTCTTCGTTTTTGAACCAGTCGCCGTAATAGTCGACAAGCTCCAGGATCTTTTTGTCCTTGTTCATCGTAGTCCTCCTTTAATAATATATTTTCAGGTCATATTGTATATAGTGAATACAGCTCGCTGTATACTCCGCCTTTTTCGATAAGCTCCTTGTGGGTGCCCTGCTCGACTACTCCGTCCTCGGTGAGAACGAGTATCTTGTCGGCGTTTTTGATCGTCGTCAGCCTGTGGGCGATGACGAGCGTCGTCCTGCCCTTCGCCAGCTCGTCGAGCGACTGCTGGACAAGTCTTTCGCTCTCGTTGTCGAGAGACGAGGTCGCTTCGTCGAGGATAAGCACGGGCGGATTTTTAAGGAACACGCGCGCTATGGATATCCGCTGTTTCTGGCCGCCGGAAAGCTTTATGCCTCTTTCGCCTATGTATGTGTCGTAGCCGTCGGCAAGCTCGGAGATGAATTCATCCGCGCCGGCGAGCCTCGCAGCCTCTTTTATTTCCTCGTCGGTCGCGTCCGTCTTTCCGTAGCAGATGTTGTCGCGTACCGAGCCGGAAAACAGATAGACGTCCTGCTGTACGACGCCGATCGCGTTACGGAGCGAGCGGAGGGAGAGAGTGTTTATATCGTTTCCGTCGAGAAAGATCTCTCCGCTCGTATACATATAAAACCGCGGGATGAGGTTGCAGATCGTGGTCTTTCCCGCGCCGGAGGGGCCGACGACTGCGACCGTCTTTCCGCTCTCAACGGTCAGATCGAGATGCTCAAAGACGTATTTATCCGTTCCCTCGTATTTGAAGCTGACGTCGCGAAATTCGATATCGCCCCTGACGTCGGTCATGTCCTTACCCGAGCCGTCGCTGCCCGCCTCGGCGGCGACGTCCATTACCTCGGAGAAGCGGTCTATGCCCGTTATTCCGCGGTTGAACTGCTCGCTGAATTCGATAAGGCGCCTGACGGAGCCGACGAGCGTCGTCACCATAAGGAGCGACGCGGTGAAATCTCCCGCCGTCGTGAGTCCGCGGCTCATGAAAAACGCTCCGACGCCGACGGAAATAATATACATAACGCCGTCAAAGAGCCTGACGGTCGTATGGAATTTTCCCATATACCTGTAGCTTTTTGTTTTTACGTCGTAGTATATGTGCGCGTTGTCGGCAAATTTTTTACGCTCGATATCCTCGTTCGCGAACGACTTTACGACGCGGATGCCGAGAAGGCTGTCCTCCGCCTGCGCGTTGATTTCGCCGACGCGGAAGCGCGATTCCTTGAACGCCTCCTTCATTTTTACCCTGCTCTTTTTTGTAAAGATAAACATAAACGGCATGGCGGCGAAAACTATCAGAGCCAGCCATATGTTCATGCTCGCGAAGATGGCGAAGCATGCTACGATCTTTATAAGGGTTATAAGTATTTCCTCCGGCATATGGTGCGCAAATTCGGTTATATCGAAAAGGTCGGAGGTAAGGCGCGACATGAGCTGACCTATTTTTGTGTTGTCGTAATATGAAAAGGAGAGATTCTGGAGATGTGAAAACAGATCGTTTCTCATATCTGTCTCGATCTTCGTTCCCATGAAATGGCCCTGAGTTGCCATATAGTAGTTCGCGAGCGCGTCGATGACGCGCATAAGAAGATACAGAAGCACCGTTTCGATGATGAGCTTAAGCGTCAACGAGCCGTCGCTTGCGACGCCGGCGTTCGTTATCCTTCGGACGATAAGCGGAAGGACGATCTCTCCCGCCGTCGTCAGAGAGGCGCAGAAAAGATCGATATACATCATAACGCGATGCTTTTTGAGATACGGAAAAAATCTTTTGAGAAGACGCTTGTTTTTTCGGAAGTTTTCAAGATTAAGCTTTTTCATTTTTTTCTCCGAGTTATGAGGCCGCAAAAACAGCCTCAAATCATCCCATTATAAGATTAGTATATATTATAATATATTTTTTGTATTTTGCAAAGAGAAAAAACAAATTAAAATAAAAATTTAACTATTCTCGAATATGCTGTTGATAATTTAAGACAAATTATGTATTATTGTATATGCGCGGTTCTATACGGATCGCTTTACGACGGAAGGAGACGGAAAAAATGTTTGCAAAGACGCTGAGCACGGGTATCTTCGGGATGGAATCGTACATGGTGGACGTCGAATCCGACATATCGTCGGGGCTTCCCGTGTTCGATATCGTGGGGCTTCCCGACAAATCGGTGTCGGAGTCACGCAACAGGGTGCGCTCCGCGATCAAAAACAGCGGCTTCGATTTCCCCGCGAGCAGGATAACCGTCAATCTCGCTCCCGCCGATATAAGAAAAGAAGGCTCCGTCTACGATCTTCCGATGCTGATAGCCATTCTCATTTCATCGAGACAGCTCAGCTGTGACGTTGAGGGCAAGGCGTTTATCGGGGAGATCTCCCTCGACGGCTCGCTCCGGCATGTCAACGGCGCTCTGCCGATGGTAATAACGGCGATGAAAAGCGGAGTCAAAGAAATATTCATCCCGAAGCAAAACGCCGCGGAGAGCGCGGTCGTTAAAGGTATAGATATATTTCCCGCCGAAAACGTGACCGAAATAATTTCACACCTTATGGGAATAAAAAAGATAGAGGCGATAGATCACGACAGCTTTATAAAGCTTCAGGAGCCGCAGATATATCCCGACTTTGCCGACGTCAAGGGACAGTTCGAGGCGAGACGCGCGCTCGAGGTCGCCGCGGCGGGAGGACACAACCTGATGATGATAGGCCCTCCCGGCTCGGGAAAGAGTATGCTCGCTAAGCGTCTGCCGTCCATCCTTCCGGATATGACGTTTGAAGAGAGCCTTGAAACGACAAAGCTGTATTCGATAGCGGGCGACCTTCCCGACAACGTGTCGCTGATAACGGCGAGGCCGTTCAGATCGCCTCACCATACCGTGTCTCCCGCGGGACTTTCGGGAGGCGGCTCGGTGCCGAAGCCGGGAGAGATATCGCTCGCGCACAACGGCGTCCTTTTCCTCGATGAGCTTCCGGAATTTTCGAGGGTCGCGATGGAGATACTGCGTCAGCCCGTGGAGGACGGGAGGATAACTATTTCGCGTGTGGCGGGAACGGTCTCGTTTCCCTGCTCGGTCATGCTCGTCTGCGCGATGAATCCATGCCCCTGCGGATATTACGGCCATCCGACAAAAAGCTGTACATGTCCCAAGGGCGCGCCCGCAAAATATCTCTCGAGAGTATCGGGGCCGCTGCTTGACAGGCTCGACATACATATCGAGGTGCCGCCTGTGGATTTCGCAAAGCTTTCGACGGACGAAAAGAGCGAATGCTCCGCGGACATACGCGAAAGAGTGAATAAAACGAGAAAGATACAACAAAAGCGGTTCGAGGGCACGGGGATAACCTGCAACGCGAAGATGCCGCCGGAAATGACGAGGGAATTTTGCGTCCTCACTCCCGCCGCGTCGGTGCTGCTCGAAAAAGCGTTTGAAAGGCTCGGACTTTCGGCGAGAGCTTACGATAAAATTTTAAGAGTTGCGCGTACCTCCGCCGATATGGACGGCTCCGACAAGATAGACGTTCCGCATATTTCCGAGGCTGTCCAGTACAGGAGCCTCGACAGAAAATTCCGTCAGGCGGAGTAGGAATATGTAAGACAAAAGCGGTGAAGGCATGAAAAATTATTTTGTTTCTCCCCCGTCGTATTTTTATCCGTGTTATAACTGGGTATGGAATACTAAAATCAGCGAAGAGGGGATAAGATCGGAGATCGACTCGTTTTTAAAGGCGGGTATAAAGTCGCTCTGCATCCTTCCGGAGCCTTCCTCGTTCAGACCCGACAGTATGAAAACATATCTTGAGCCGGAATACCTCGGCGAGGAGTTTTTTTCGCTCGTAAACTACGCCGTCGGATACGCCGCCGAAAAAGATATGACAGTCTGGCTCTATGACGAGGGCGGATGGCCGTCCGGCTCGGCGTGCCGAAAGGTAAACATTTCTCTCGGGCGCGGCGACGGCTTTAAGGCGGATATCACCGACGTGAAAGTCGCCGAAAAATTTATCGAGCTTACCCACAAAAAATACTTTGAAAGAATCGAAAAAAAATACTTTCCGAAGGCGGGCGAAAGGCCGTTTGATACAGATAAAAACATCAGGTCTGCGCGAGACATTTTTACGGGGACGGATAAAAAATATCCGACGGCGCCTTTGATTTTTGACGACGAGGCGGCGCCCGTTGATAAAGAAAAAGATCCCGCTCCCGTTCGCGAAGTTTTTTTAAAAAAGGTCGGAGACTTCTGCAAAAAAAACAACGTCGCTTTTGCGGGACATCTCGATAAAGACAACGGCGTTTTAAAATTCACGCGCCTCTACGGCGAGCCTGTTTCGGCTTTGACATATTTCGATATACCGGGAGTAGACGTGATAACGAGACAGGTTTTTAAAACGGGAAATTCAAATGACACGGTGTCGTTCTTTCCGCGCTTCGCGTCGTCCGCATCGTCATTTAACGGGACGAACTCCGTCATTGCGGAATGTCTCGCGGTATACGGCGACGGCGTGACGGCGGACGAGATACTTTATCTCTGTGTCTATCTCGCGGCGAGAGGAATAAATCTCTTTAACTTCTTCGGTCTGTCTTACGGAAAAGAAAAGGCTCTCCTTTTAAACGAGCGGCCGATATTCGATCCGCTGAAACCCGGCTTTGAAAATTTAAAGCGTTTGAACGACGCCGCGGCGCGGTTGTCATATATCATGAGCGTCGGAAAGAGACAGGCGGAGACGCTTCTTTATTTGCCGTCCGAAAAAATTTACCGCGGCGATGAGGCGGCGGCAAAAGCCTTTGAAAAAGCCGGAGAGCTCCTCGAAAAGATCGGGACGGATTTTGACGTCGCCGACGATGAATGTATGTGTTCCGCCGTCGTGAAAGACGGAAAAATAATCGTCAAAAACGCGGAGTATCGTTCCGTGACAGTTCCCGACGGAGCGTCTCTTCCGGAAAACGCCGCGGGAGCGAAAATAAACGAATTAAAAAATATAAAAGCTTCCGGAAATGTTTTGAAGCTGACGAGAGCTTTTGACGGCGGGAGGATCGTTTTATATTTTAACTCCGACCACGAAAACGAAGCCGCGGCAGAATTTGATAAAGACGTCGGACGTTACGTTCTCGACATAAAAAACGGAACGGTAAAAAAGACGGAGGACACGCGTCTTGTTTTAAAGCGGGGCGGATATGAAATAATACTTTATACCGACGACGATATCGGTGAATTTTTGTCGGACTCTTTTGAGGGCGAGCCGAGATACAAGGTAACTCCGACAAACGCTTCTTTCGCGCCTTTTGAGGAAAGCGTCATAACAAAGGACGGGGTAAAAAAAATAAAGCGTTATGATAAACCTCTGCCGTTCGTTTCGGGAGATATCGGTAAAAAAATAAAGGACGGATTTTCCGGAACGGTGCGTTATGAGTTTGAGTTTGTTCTGCCGAACGATCCGTCGGACGACTTTATCTATATCTTTTCGCCGGGAGAGGTCAGATATTCCGCGCGCCTCAAATACGGCGGAAGGGACGCCGGCGTCATCGCCTTTTCGGGAGACGTGATAAGGATAGAGCCGACGGAAAAAAATATTAAACTTACGCTCGACGTCTCTAACACCATGGCGGACGCCATCCTTAAAACGGACATGCGATCATTCTTTGACGCATCGGAGATAGGGCCTTATAACGAAACAAGCCTCCTGTTTGAAAAAGACAACGCCGGCATAGGCGTTTTCAGAAACGCCGAGATACTTGTTTATAAACGAGACAAAAAACATCTCCGGCGGTAATTGACATATTTATTTAAAAAGGGTAAAATATAAGATAAATTATTTATGGGAGCTGTTACAATGAACGATATAAATAAGCTTTATTCCCTCTGGCTCGAAAAGACGAAGGACAACAAAGCGATAAACGACGAGCTTCTTGCCGTAAAGGGAAATGACGACGAGATAACCGACCGCTTTTACAGAAATCTCGAGTTCGGTACGGCGGGACTTCGCGGCATTCTCGGAGCCGGCACAAACAGGATGAACACATATACCGTGAACCAGGCGACGCAGGGACTTGCCGACTATCTTAATTCCGAGTTTTCGTCCCCGTCCGTCGCGATTGCGTACGATTCGCGTATAAATTCGGACGTGTTCGCCAAAGAGGCGGCGGGCGTGCTTGCCGCCAACGGGGTAAAGGTATATATCTATCCCGAGCTTGTCCCGACGCCCATGCTGTCGTTTGCGGTGAGGCGCCTTAAATGCTCGTCCGGCATAGTGATAACGGCGAGCCACAACCCCTCGAAATACAACGGCTACAAGTGCTACGATCCCGAGGGATATCAGATGACCGACAAGGCGGCTCAAAAGACATATGAGTTTATCCAGAAGGTCGACATGTTCGACGGAGTAAAGACATGCGATTTTGAGAAGGCGCTGGCGAGCGGAAAGATAGAATATATCTCAAAAGAGATCTACGACGAATTTTTCGATCTTGTACTGACAAGAAGGATAAATCCCGGCGTCTGCGAAAAAGCGGCGCTGAAGGTCATATATACTCCGCTCAACGGAACGGGCAACAAGCCCGTCCGCGAGATACTCCGCAGAATAGGCCAAAAGAACGTCACCGTCGTTCCGGAGCAGGAAAATCCCGACGGCAATTTCCCGACATGCCCCTTCCCGAATCCCGAGATACGTCAGGCGTTCGACTGCGCTCTTAAAATAGCCGAGAGAGACGGAGCCGACCTTCTTCTCGCGACAGATCCCGACTGCGACAGAGTCGGCATCGCCGTAAAGGACAAGGGCGAATACAAGCTGATGACGGGAAACGAGGTCGGAGTTCTCCTTACCGAATATATCCTGAGCTGCCGAAAGAAAAACGGAACTCTGCCAGAAAGGCCCGTCGTGATAAAATCTCTCGTGACGACCGATCTTGTCGGCGTTATAACCGAGAAATACGGCGGAGAGATAAAGAACCTTCTGACGGGATTTAAATATACCGGCGAATGTGTAACACAGCTCGAGAAGAACGGCGAGGCCGACAGATTCGTTCTCGGAATGGAAGAGAGCTACGGCTATCTTTCGGGCACCCACGCGAGAGACAAGGACGCCGTCGTCGGCTCGATGCTGATAACAGAGATGGCGGCTTACTACAAGGAGCAGGGCAAGACGCTCATCGAGGTGCTCGACGAGATCCATAAGGAATACGGCCTTTATAAAAATACGCTTCTCAACTTCGGCTTTGAGGGCGCGAGCGGAATGAAAAAGATGCAGGATATGATGTCCGATCTTCGCGAAAACGTTCCGGCGTCTTTAGGCGGACTTGAGGTCGAGGCTGTTTCGGATTATCTGACGGGGAAGGTAAAGAATATCAAAACTGGCGAAGAGAGCGAAACGGGACTTCCGTCGTCAAACGTCCTTCGCTATAAGCTTCCGGGGAACTGCGTGCTTGTCGTGCGTCCGTCCGGAACGGAGCCGAAAATAAAGATCTATATTACAGCCGTCGCCGATTCCGACAGCGCCGCGGACGAGATCATCAAAAACATCACGGCCGATATCGAAAAGATAATGGATATTTAAGCGAGAAATGACAAAGAAGTGATAAAAATGGATAAACAAAAAAAGAAGAGAAGTACGGATAAACGCTCCCTTGCGGTAAGGATAATCGCCATAATAATGGCGGTCCTTATGCTGCTCGGTATTTTGACGATGATAATAACAAACGTCTTTGCCGCCGAGCTGCCGCCTACGGGAAGCAGCCACAGTACTACGACGATCCCGATACTTATCGCCGTCGGAGCGGCGGTGCTGATAACGCTTTGCGTGGCGCTCCCGAAGCTTAAAAAGAAATAATAAACGACAGTTTCACCGGATCGAAACGGGTTCTGATGAAAAACGGGATGTGAAAAGAAAGAATGCCAAATATTAAGGAACGCGATCATGCGATAGACATGGCGAGAGGAATAGCTATGCTGCTCGTCATTGTCGGGCATATAAAGTGCGCATCCAGCACGGTCGTAATCTGGATATATTCTTTTCACATGCCGTTGTTTTTTGCTTTGTCCGGCATGGTGTTTTCGATTAAAAAATACCCCGGGTTTTCGAAGTTCCTGCGGGCAAAGGCAAAGTCGCTTCTTGTACCGTATTATTGTCTTAACCTGATACTGTTCGTGTTGTCTAATTTATCCGACATATTTATTTCGCTGGTAAAAAGAGAGACGCCCGTTTTGGACGTAAAGATACTCAAAAACTTTGTCGGTATATTTTTAGGCTACAGGCTGACCGATTACTATTTTGAGATGTATTTTATAATGGCGCTCTTTATCGCGTTGACAGCGTTTTATTTTGTCGCGAAGGTCGCCGAAAAAATAAAGGGACGCGGCTTTAAAAATGTCTTTCTGATTGCCTTCTGCGTTTTATCGGCGTGTATCGGCAAACTGATCTTATCCGAGAACAAGGGTTTTTTCCTGAGCCTCGATATAGTTCCGACGGCAATGAGCTTTGTTTCTCTCGGATATTTGATCGGACTAAATAAAAGAAAAGGTGAAACGGAGCGGAGCTTTAAGATATATCTTTTCCCTGTTGCATTAGGGATAAATTATGTGTTTATGCATCTTAACGGCATCGCCGATCTGAACAGAGCGGACACGGGCAAACTTTTATATTACATGCTCGCCGCCGTCTCCGGCATATGGGGCGTCCTTATCCTCTGTTATGAAAACAGAGGAAGCAGGCTGCTCGAATATATCGGGCGCAACTCGCTGATCTTTTACGCGTTTCAACATAAGTTCGCAATAAAGAACTTGACGTTTGCCGTTACGTGTGTGATGGGAAAAACGGGCGTGTTACTGGACGATCACAGACAGCCGACGGTATTTTTTATCACCGTTTTGTCGTGTCTTGTCCTTGCCGCAATGAGCGAAATAATAAACAGGTATTTCCCGTTTTTGATAGGTAAAAAGAAACCGGAAAATGAATCGGCAAAGGATTAAAACGAGATCGAGAAAGAGAGTGTAACGGTATAAAGATCTCCGCCCGTGCCTGCCTCAAAGCGGGCTGAACGGGCGGAGAATTTTTTATATGTATTTTACAGATCCTGATCGGAGACAACAAAGATGTCGGGTGAAGTTTCGCTGTAACGGTACATCTCGACCGTGCTTGTATGCATACAGTCTTTTGTCGTGCCCTGTATCGAAAAATAATAGCAGCCGTTTCCGAGAGACGCCATGCCGGTGGAGCCGAGCGGAAAATCACAGCCGTATATGCCGTGTTTTTTGTCGTATCTTCCGATCTTTAAAAATTCCGGCATCAGTCCCGTTTCGTCAAGGCCGGGAAGCTGCCTTGACCTCGCGGGGACGGAGCAGTCAAGGAGATACATCGGATAATTTTTAAATTCCTTTTTAGAGCCGGGATATACCGCGACGAGCCACGCGTTCAAAAACGGATCGTATTCGATATTCTGAACGCCCCAGTCGGTGTTGCCGGTATAGACGAAATATCTTTCCTCGGCTCTGACCGCCGAATGATGCGGAGCGTCTTGTGAAAGCGGCAGAGCGGCGGAAACGACCTTTTCGGGATCGAGCTGTAAAAGCACCTGATTGTCGTTGTCGGTGCGCTTCGTGTCGTTATATATACCGTAGGCGACAAAAAGCTTATACGGCGAGCCGTCGGGCGAGCCGAAGACGGGGCCGAAGCCGACGCCGTCGATGCCCGAGCAGGCGTATCTGTGTTTTGTCCCGTCGGGATTTATAAAGCCGTAGTCCTCCGCCGCGTCGGGCAGATAGGCGGCGGTCATTATGCCGTCCTTTTCCGCGTCCATTCCGACGCGGCTTATTTTTTCGACGTCGAATATGCCGACATAAAAAGCGTCCTCGGCGGCGAGCTTTCTGCCCGTCTGTTTTTCGATATCGAGGCCTATCGCGTCGTGTTTATATTCGATCGAGCCGTAAACGCGCCCGTCGGCGCTGTTATAGGTTATACATCCGAGATGGCCCGTAAGACCCGTGACGGTGCCGATGAGATGTCCGCTCATGTCGGTTTTGACAAGCACGGTGGTGAAAGAAAAATATATGTATTTCCCGTCCCTGTCGACTGCTATCCCCTGGACATGACCCTCAGACCACTCGCCGCTGAAGATACGGCGGGGGAGTGTTTTTATCTTTGAAAGTTCCATTTTTTCGCCTCCCGTTAAAGGAAAAACTGCGCTGAAAACATGCCGAAAATACAAACTGTATATTGACAAAAAACGGCTTTCGGTGGAAAACTCGGTGGAAAATGTTAATAACATCCGCAAAAAACCTTGATTTTACGGATGTTACGCGGTGGAAAACTTTTTTTGGTCAGTTAATTATTTGTTTTTTTCGGCAAAAGCAGTACAAAAAGTTATCTGCGCTTTCCCATGAAATAGACCGAGATCGTGCCGGGGCCGGTATGACATCCGATGACCGCGTCGAGACAGACGGTATAGATATTTTTGAAGCTGTACAGCTCCCGAAGCTTTCTTTCGAGATATGCGGCGTCGTCGGGGCAATCGGCGTGGGCGATGAAGATCGACTGCTTTTCCGGCTCCTCTATAGTCTCCGTGACCTTTCCTATAAGCGCGTTCAGCGCCGTTATACGTCCTCTTACCTTTCCGACGGGAGTAAGGCGTCCCTCGCTGTCCATATGCATAAGAGGCTTAATGTTCAGCACCGTGCCGAATGCGGCCGCTGTCGGAGATATACGCCCGCCGCGTTTGAGGTAATTCAAATCGTCTACGGTGAACCAGTGGCAGGAGCGAAGGAAGTTTTCCTTAAGCCAGTCATATACTTCGTCGATATTTTTTCCGCTTTTTCTCATTTCGGCGGCGTAAAAGACGAGCTGTCCCTCTCCGGGAGCGGCGGCAAGCGTGTCAAACGTCAGTATCTTCCGCTCGGGGTACGTCTCCCGAAGCTCCTCAGCCGTAAGAAAAGCCAGCTGATATGTGCCGCTCAGCGTCGACGAAAACCCGATATAAAGAAGATCGTTCCCTCCGTCGAGTATTTCCTTAAAGACGCTGTGGCATTCGTCGGGGTTTATCTGGGACGTTTTAAGCTCCTCGCCGCGGCGCAACATGTCGTAAAACATTTTACATTCGTCTCCGTCGACGCTTTTGTATTCCTTTTCGCCGGCTCTGACGGTCAGGGGAAGAACGCGGATATCATGTTTTTTGATGATCTCGTCCGGAAGATTTGCGGACGAATCTGTTACGATGGTAAACGGCATATGTGTATGTATCTCCTTTTTACGAGACGTCCGCGATCGGATCGGGCGCCGACCGAACGAAAATTTTTCGGGACTTACATGGCAGCTTTTTCCGCTTCTTTTCCCGAATTTTTTTCTTTGAAACATATTTTAACAGATTTTGCGGGCAAAATACAGTAAAATGAAGAAAAAATTGCAAATTTTTTTAAAAATATCCTTGATACTTAACGCGATTTCTGCGATAATATAGAGTAACATTTTATATATCTACGGAGTGTTGGAATTGACAGATCATGAAAAATTGGCAGAGCTCCTTTTTCCCGAAGACCTTCCGTCTCCCGAGGAGCTTGAAGAGAGATATCCCTTAAGAAAAATCAAAGAGGGCGAGAGAGTCACGCGATTCGCGCCGAGCCCGACGGGTTACATGCATCTCGGCAACATGTTTTCCGCTTTTATAGATAAGCTTTGCGCCGACGCGACGGGCGGTATCTTTTATCTCAGGATAGAAGATACCGACAAAAAGCGCGAGGTCGAGCACGGAGTCGAAAAGATATTCGAGGGACTGACCGCGTTCGGTATCGTTCCCGTCGAGGGAGTCATGGGCGAAAACGAGGAAAAGGGCGATTACGGCCCCTACCGCCAGAGTCACAGGCGCGAGATATACCACAGCTTTGCCAAAAAGCTCGTCAAAAACGGCATGGCTTATCCCTGCTTCTGCTCCGAGGATGAACTGAATGAGCTGAGAGAAAAGCAGGAGAGCGAAAACACCGCGATAAAGGGCTATTTCGGAAAGTGGGCGAAGTGCCGCTTCCTGCCTTTTGAGGAACAAAAGAGAAGGATAGAAGCGGGAGAGCCATATGTCGTAAGGCTTCGCTCCGACGGCGACGAGTCTAAAAAAATAATCGTGGACGACCTTATAAAGGGCAAGATAGAGATGCCCGAAAACATACAGGATATCGTCCTTTTAAAGACGGACGGGATACCGACATATCATTTTGCCCACGCGGTAGACGATCACCTTATGAGGACCACTCACGTCATAAGGGGAGACGAGTGGATAGCGTCGCTGCCCGTTCACATCCAGCTTTTTAAAACGCTCGGCTTCAAGCCGCCGAAATATGTCCATATATCTCCGATAATGAAGCTTGACGACGGCAACAAGAGAAAGCTTTCAAAGAGAAAGGATCCCGAGGCGGCGGTAAGCTTTTATAAGGAGGAGGGCTATCCGAAGGACAGCGTTCTCGAATATCTCCTGACGCTTGCGAACTCAAACTTTGAGGACTGGCGAAGGGCGAACCGCGACGCCGATATATCCGCTTTCCCGTTCAACATTAAAAAGATGAGCGGCAGCGGCGCGCTGTTCGACATAGCCAAGATGAACGACATCAGCAAAAACATCATCTCCGCCATGTCAGCGTCCGAGGTATATGATAAAACTGCCGAATGGGCAAAGGAATACGACGGCGAGTTTTACGCTCTTTTGACGAAAGATCCGGAATTCGCAAGGTCCGCCTTAAACATCGACCGCGACTGTCCGAAGCCGCGAAAGGATATCGAAAAATGGTCGGAGGTAAAAAATTATCTCGCATATTTTTACGATGAGCTTTATACGCAGGACTTTACGCTGCCCGAAAACATTTCCCCCGCGGACGCCGCCGAAATTACGGACGCGTATTTAAAGGTCTTTGACATTGACGACGACAAGGACGCATGGTTTAATAAGATAAAGGACGTCTGCGCCCCGCTCGGCTATACGCCGAATGTCAAGGAATATAAAAAGGACCCGGGCGCCTTCAAGGGACATGTCGGCGACATATCGACCGTTATAAGAATAGCCGTGACGTCGAGAAGGAACACCCCCGATCTCCATGCCGTCATGGCGGTCCTCGGAAGCGATAAGGTCATCGAAAGGCTCAAAGCGGCAGAAGATTTCTGGAAAAACAACTGATACCGAAAGGAAAGACCCAAATGGAAGAGACAGAGAAAAAGACCTCCAATTTTATATATGATTTTATTGACGAAGATCTCGAAAACGGAGTCAACAAAAGAGTACAGACGCGCTTTCCGCCGGAGCCTAACGGATATCTCCATATAGGCCACGCCAAGGCGATCTGCATCGACTTTATGACAGCCGAAAAATACGGCGGCGTCTGCAATCTTCGTCTCGACGATACAAATCCCTCCAAGGAAGACGTCGAATACGTCGACGCCATAAAGGAGGATATCGAATGGCTCGGCTTTAAGTGGAACGATTGCTGTTACGCGTCGAGCTATTTCGACTTTTTGTACGAGTGCGCGATAAAGCTTATCAAGAAGGGAAAGGCGTATGTCTGCGACCTCTCCGCCGACGAGATAAGAGAATACCGCGGAACGCTTACCGAGCCGGGAAAGGACAGCCCCTACAGAAACCGCTCGGTCGAGGAAAACCTCGATTTGTTTAAAAGGATGACCGACGGCGAATATCCGAACGGAGCCAAGGTGCTCCGCGCTAAAATAGACATGTCGTCGCCCAACATCAACATGCGCGATCCGGTCATCTACAGGATAGCGCACGTTCCCCATCATCAGACGGGCGACAAGTGGTGCGTCTATCCGATGTATGACTTCGCCCATCCTCTTTCGGACGCGAGGGAGGGAGTCACATATTCCCTCTGTTCCCTTGAATTTGAAAATCACAGGCCGCTTTACAACTGGTTCATCGACGAGATCGGCTTCGAGGAGCCTCCGCGCCAGATCGAGTTTGCGCGCCTTAACCTGAATTACTGCGTGACGAGCAAGAGAAAATGCCTTGAAATGGTAAATAAAAATATCGTCAGCGGCTGGGACGATCCGCGTATGCCTACGCTCTGCGGAATGAGAAGAAGAGGCTACCCCGCCGCGGCGGTGCGCGACTTTATCGAGCGCGTCGGAGTTTCAAAGGCTTACAGCGTCGTGGATTACGGCCTGCTTGAAGCGTGCGTGAGAGATAACCTCAACGACGCGGCGCCGAGAGCAATGGCGATCCTTGAGCCGTTAAAAATAATCATCGACAACTATCCCGAGGGACAGACAGAGACGCTCTCCGTCGAATATAATCCCAACCATCCCGAGCAGGGCTCGCGCGACGTCACGTTTTCGCGTGAGATATATGTCGAGAAAAGCGACTTCATGATCGAGCCGGTAAAGAAATATTTCCGTCTCTTCCCCGGAAACGAGGTGCGGCTCAAGAGCGCCTATTTCATAAAGTGCGTCGGCTACGAGACCGACGAAAACGGCGAAGTGAGCTGCCTTCACTGTACATACGATCCGCTCAGCAAGGGCGGCAATTCGCCCGACGGGAGAAAGGTCAAGGGAACTCTCCACTGGGTCAGCGCGGAAGACTCCGTAAAAGTCAGCGTTCGCCTTTACGACAGGCTTTTCAACGTCGAAAATCCGGACGACGATTACGAAAAATGCTTCAATCCCGAGTCGCTCAAGGTCCTCGACGGATGCCTTCTTGAGGGAGCGCTTAAAGATGCGAAGCCGGGAGACGTTTTCCAGTTTATGCGCCAGGGTTATTTTTGCGTCGACAGGGACTCTTCGCCCGATAAGCTCGTCTTTAACCGCACGGTGGCGTTAAATTCCTCGTGGTAATAGCGGCAATACCGCACAAGTCGCGGCGCACGCCTTGCTCGAATATTATTCCGTCATGCCGCACAAAAATCTCTTGACTTGCGAAAGCAAGCCTGCGATCTTTTTGCACAGCCTGACGAAAAATCTTACTTCGCAATCCGCACACCCCGATCGTGCGGTATTGCCGTCTGCGAAAGGAGATAAACAAATGGCGTCAAAAATCGTCTACAGAGTCGTTGCCGCCGTCATAGCGGCATGTACATTTCCGATCGCCGTTTTTTCGCCGCTGATAAGGATAGTCGCCGATCCTATAATCGGAGAAGCCTATATCTACTATAACGCGAGCTTTTACGGCGTATATAAGATGTTTTTTGCAAAAGGGAGCGGCTTTAACGGTTTTGCCGAGGGAGCCGAAATATCGGACGCTCTGCGCGGACAGCTCCCGTACCTTACGGCGACGGGCGTATGTCTCGGACTGCTTCTTTTGTCGTCGCTTGCGATAATCATTTTTGCCGCGGTCAGCAATAAACGTGCCGTCATTTTAGGGCTTTCCGTTTTCGGGTTCGGACTTATAATTGCGATGTTCGTTCTTTTCGGAAAATTTGCCGCTCCGTTTACCGACGGAACGATCTCGTTAGGCGATCTCGGGCTTATCGAATCGGGAATTCTTAAATCCATTCTCAGCATGGCGATGTCGATAAAGGTTTTACAGCTTACGACGGGAGTGTTCATGTTCGCTTTTATCTATATCGCGCTTTTGATGTGGACGGCTGCCTTCATGCTGACCGAAACGGGAGATAAAAAACAAAAGGCTTGAAAAAAGATTTTTGAAAGACGTGATTAAAGATGAAAAACCTCTTAAAAAAGAGCAGCGCATCCGCAATACTGCTTCTCTTTGCCGCTCTTTTTGTTTTGGCGGCTTGCGAAAAAAAGAGCAGTAAATACGGAGTGCTGTACGTCGACAGTATCGGTATGACTCATGTGCTCGCTACCGATGAGAACGGCTCCACGATCCAGGACGCGAACGGAAACCTTGTCGAGATCTTGACCGACGATAAAAGCAAACAGCCGCTCACCATGACGGAGGTGTCCGCGACCGACGAGGACGGAAGTGAAGTTTCGGCGGAGCCGAAGACAAAATACCAATCGTCGCCGCTGACGTTCCCTCATATGATAACCGATAAGAACGGCAAGACGGTCGAAAACAGATATTATAAGATGCCTATCCCCGACGGCTGGGAACAGATAGGCAGCGTCGCGATAATACTTCGCCAAAAGGACACCGAGTGTCAGATCGAAGTTCAGCATGTCGAATATGAAGACGCCGAAGAATCGCTCAAGGAAGTTGAAGCCGTAAAGGAAAAGCTCACCGACGACGAATTAAAATTCACAAAGGATACGGTCAAGCTCTGCGGCACGGACGCTTATAAATGCGTCTATGATTTCAACGGAAATAAAAGATATATCTACATACTGGAAAAGAACGGAAACGTTTTCAATATCCTCTGTTCCGCCAAAAGCGAATATGACAAAGCGACGGATTTTGAAAGCATCCTTAACAGTATCGAATTCAAATAATATTGGGGGACTTAGCAATGCTGTTTATGCAGGATATCGGAATAGATCTCGGGACCGCGAATACGCTTGTTTTCGTTAAGGGGAAAGGGATCGTCATACGCGAGCCGTCTGTCGTGGCGGTCGACCAGAGGTCAAATCCCCCGCGCGTCGTCGCCGTCGGGATCGAGGCCAAGGAAATGATAGGCCGTACTCCCGGCTCAATAACTGCCGTCCGTCCCTTGAAGGACGGCGTTATCGCCGATTTTGAGATAACCTCCGACATGCTCAAGGCGTTTATTTCGAGGGCGATAAGCAGCTCTCCGTTTTCACGCGCAAGGGTAATGATCTGTATCCCGTCGGGCGTCACCGAGGTCGAGCGCAGAGCCGTATACGACGCGGCAAAGAGCGCGGGCGCAAAGTATGTCAGCCTTATCGAGGAGCCTATGGCGGCAGCTATCGGAGCGGGACTTCCCGTCAGCGAAGCCATGGGAAGCATGGTCGTCGATATCGGCGGAGGAACGGCCGAGGTCGCCGTAATATCTCTCGGAGATATCGTGACGTCGCGTTCCGCGAGGGTCGCGGGAAACAGCTTTGATGAAGCAATCATAGCTTATATAAAAAAGAAATATAACCTTCTTATAGGCGAGCGCACGGCAGAGGATATAAAAATAAAGATAGGTTCCGCCTATCCTTATGACGGCGAGGGCGCTATGGATATCAAGGGACGCAACCTTATGGACGGACTGCCGAAGCATATCGAGATCTCGTCCGAGGAAGTCAGAGAGGCGCTTTCCGATCCGGTAAATCAGATACTCGACGCCGTAAGATCGACTCTCGAAAAGACTCCGCCGGAGCTTGCCTCCGACATCATCGACCGCGGTATAATGCTGACGGGAGGCGGAGCGCTCCTGCGCGGGCTTGACAGACTGATAGCGGACGAGACGAGGATACATGTGCTCGTCGCCGAAAAGCCGCTCGACTGCGTCGTCGACGGTACGGGCATCTGCCTTGAAAGCAGCAGTCTCTCAAAGCTTATCAGCAAGCGTCTTTCATAAAGTCACGAAAGGATACGATGCCGGATGAAGCGCTTTTTCAAAAGCGGCGGATTTAAAATATTTGTTATCATAACGGCTCTTTTACTGTTCGGCTCCGTGATAGCCGCGGTGACATACGACAACTCATCGCCGATTTCTTCGGCAGTGTCGGTCATATTCGGACCTGTTCAGCGGCTGTCGTCAAAGATATCGGGCGGAGCAAAGGGGCTGTCGGCGAAATTCAGGTCGTCGTCATACTATATCAAGGAAATAGAGAGCCTCAACGCTCAGCTCGCCGATTACCGTAAAAAATTGGAGGGCTACGAAAAGGTGCGCCAAAAGGCGGCGCTTTATGAAAACTTTCTCGAAATAAAAGAGGAAAATCCCGACTATTCGTTCGTTTCCGCTTCGATAATCGGGCGGGACGCCGACGATGTTTTGGGCTCGTTTATTTTAAATAAGGGCAAGAACCACGGCGTAAACGTAAACGATACGGTTATATACAGCAAGTATCTTGTCGGCGTCGTAACGTCGGTCATGCCGACGCAGTGCACGGTGTTTACGATACTCAACTCCAACGTCAACATAAGCGCATATGAAGTCAGGACGCGTGAATCGGGCTTTGTCGAAACGGCGGCCGTCGACGTGAGAAACGGACAGTGCCGTCTTTCGGGGCTTAAACGTTCCACCCAGATAGCTCCCGGCGGAATAGTCTGTACCTCCGGCACGGGCGGTATCTATCCGCGCGACCTTCTGATAGGAGAGGTAAAAGAGATCAAAGAGGCGGACGAAAATATTTCCGCGTACGCCGTCATAAAGCCCTTTACCGACATAGAGGAGCTTATCGACGTATTTATCATCACCTCATTCAGTGAATAAAGATGGACAAAAAGATTTTTAACATAGAAAATAAAAAGCTCCGCTTACGCCGGCTCCTTTTCGGAGCGGGTCTTGTTCTGCTCTCCGTTTTACAAAATACGGACGGGCTGTTCCCCGAGATATTCGGCGTTCGCGCGATGCTTCTCATCCCCGCCGTCGTATGTATCGCGATGTTCGAGCGCGAAACGGTCGGGATGTTTTTCGGATTTTTCGCAGGCATTCTTTGGGACATGTCCTCGTCGTCGGGCGGCAACTTCAACGCCTTGTTCCTCGTCTTTACCTGCTTTGTCTGCGGCAGTCTGATAACCTATCTTATGCGAAACAATCTCGTAACGGCGCTTTTGCTTTCGTCGGTCTTTACCGCTCTCCATCATTTGGTCTATTGGCTTTGGGCGATAATAATAAAGGGGAACGCCGACAGAGCGCTTTCGCTGTTTTCGTTTTATATCCCGTCGGTCATATATACGGTGATCTTTTTACCGATATTTTATTTCGCCGTCAGAGCCGGGATGAAATATCTGAACGACTCCGCAACTCAGCAGATAAATTAAAAACAAAATTTCTTTATAAAAGCGCGGTGGATCTTTACGCAAAGCTATAACAGAAAAAGCTATAATGTCAGGACGGTCATCACGGTGAGCATTGTCGCCGCGGTGTTTGCCGCCTTTGTCCTTGCGCTTATAAAGATACAGATTATCGACGCTGAAAAATATTCCGCCTACGCTTCGATCTCATCGCGCACCGCTCCCATAAAGGCGGCGAGAGGAGAGATACTCGACACAAACGGCAACCCGCTCGTCACAAATCGCCAGGGGAACTCGATAATATTCGAGAGCGCGTACTTCCCGTCGGCGAGGGAGCAGGAGGAGAGAAACAAAATAATCCTCAGCCTTATAAATCTTTTTGAAGCGCGCGGCGAGGAATGGATAGACGAGATCCCGCTCGTGATAGGCGCGAACGGCAGGCCTGCGTTCCCTCCCGACCGCGAACGCGACATAGCCGAAATGAAGAGCAAGGACCTTTTGAACCTCAATACATACGCGACGGCACAAAACTGCATGGACGCGCTTATAACGAGATACAAGTTAGAAAATTATTCGCTCTCCGACGCGCGTAAGATAGCGTCAGTCTGTTATGAGATGAAGCGTCATTCGTTCAGCATCAGCTATCCTTATACATTTGCCGAGGACGTTTCGACGACGCTTGCCGCAAAGATAAAGGAGAACAGCAACTTTTACAGAGGCGTTTCCGTCGAGATAGTTTCCTACCGCGAATACGCCGACGGCACGCTCGCGCCGCACGTCTTGGGCATGGTCGGAGCGCTCAGCGCGGAGGAATACGAGGAGCTTAAAAACGACGGCTACGCCATGGACGACACCATAGGTAAAAACGGACTTGAGAGCGCGATGGAGTCATATCTCCGCGGAACGGACGGCACGAAGCTCGTCATTAAAAATTCCGACGGAACCGTGACCGAAAAGACGCTCAGCAGAGCCGTTCAGGGCAACACGATAATCACGACCTTAGACGCGAACCTCCAGAAGGTAGCGCAAAATTCCCTTGCGAACACGCTCAGCACGATGAAGTCGTCGATATCCTCTCCGGCGGGGTGCGTGATCGCCGTCAAGGTCAATACGGGCGAGATACTCGCATCCGCGTCATATCCGACATACGATATCTCGACATACTATGAAAATTACGCGAAGCTTGCCGCCGATAAAAACGCGCCTCTCTGGAACAGGCCGCTCATGAGTACATACGAGCCGGGCTCGACGATAAAGCTTTCCGTCGCCTTGGCCGGTCTTGAGGAGGGCAAGATAACTGAGGATTCTGTCGTCTATTGCAACGGCACATACAAATACATGGATCAGTCGTTCAAATGCGAACAGGCTCATACGACGTCTTCTCAAAACGTCGTGACGGCTCTCTGCGAATCGTGCAATACATTCTTTTATGAGTGCGGCAGAAGGCTCGGCTACGCCAAGATGAACGAATACCGTTCGCTTTTGGGACTCGGCGCAAAGACGGGCGTCGAGCTGAGCGAGGCGACGGGCGTCATGGACAGCCCGGAATACAGGGCGTCGATAGGTCAGAAGTGGTATCCCGGTTATAATATCCAGACCGCCATCGGTCAGGGCAACCTTTTCACCCCCGCACAGCTTGTCAACTACTGCGCGACGATAGCCAACGGCGGTACAAGATACCGTCTCCACTTCGTAAAATCAATTAAGTCCTACGATTATCAAAAGACTTATATCGAAAACGACGCGCTCGTTCTCGGAAAAACGGGAATAAGCCAAAAGAGCATTGATTTAGTCAAAAAGGGCATGAACCGGTTTGCCGACGAGTGGTACGGAAGACCGTATTTCCGCGATCTTCCCTATGAAGTCGCGGCAAAGACGGGAACGTCCCAGACGTCAAAGACGATAAACGGTCATTCCGTTAAAATAAACAATATCTTCGTCGTATCCTTCGCGCCGCTCGACGACCCCGAAATAGCCGTCTGCGTCGTCGGAGAGGGAGGCACCTCGTCGGTGTCGCTGCTTCAGACGGTCAAGGACATTTACGAATGTTATTTCTCGACGGGCACCTCGGTCAGCGACGCGCAGCTTGAGGACGACATGATCGGATAACGACAAACAACTATGAAAACAGGAGAGAGCGTATGGCAAGAAAGATAGTTCTTGTATCGGGCAAAGGCGGAACGGGAAAATCGTCCGTTACCGCGGGGCTTTCCTATGCTCTCGCCGACATGGGATACAGAGTTCTCGCCGTTGACTGCGACGTCGGACTTCGGAGCCTCGATATTATTTTCAATACGGGCAGCGAGACGGTCTTTGACTGGGGCGATATAATTGACGGCTCATGCGATCCCGAAAAGGCGCTTTCAAAAACAAATTCCGTCTCCGTTTTATCGGCTCCGATGAAATTTTCCGACGGCTTTACAAAAGAAGAGGTCAAAAAGATGATAGATCTTTTTGACCGTGACTTTGATTTTATTTTATCTGACGCGCCCGCCGGTATAAACGAAGGGTTTTCGCTGGCATGTTCGATGGCGGAGGAGGCGCTTGTCGTTTCGACTCCCGATAAGGTGTGCGTAAGAAGCGCCGGAGCCGCCGCAGACCTGCTCTTAAGCGAGGGGATAGAATTTGAAAATTCCCGACTTATAATAAACAGGTTTAACAGAAAAGCGACGGAGTATCGAAGGCTTTTAAATATCGACGACACGATAGATTCCTGCGGTGTCAGACTTATCGGTATCGTTCCCGAGGACGCGAACATAACCTACTGTTTTTCAAACGGCAAAGAGCTGCCTAAAAGAAGCGGCGCCCGAGGCGCTTTTTCGAGAATAGCGCGCAGGGTCGCCGGAGAAAAGATACCGCTCATCATTAAATAAACGACGTCAGGTATCTTCAATTATTCCTTTTTTGACGGGGCGGCATACAAAAACGCTGTCGATCGACCGCTTTAAGTTTTCGGCGCAAAGAAATGCGTCGCTCTCATTTTCAAAGATTCCGAAAACTGTCGGGCCGCTTCCGCTCATCTGACAGCACTTACAGTTGTTTTTACGCATTTCCGTTTTAACAGCGACCCTTTCGGGAACTTCGATAAACTGCTCAAAAACATTTTGAGACATCGAGCAGAGAGCGTCGTAATCTCCCGAGGCGGCGGCAAAGAGCGCCGCGTCGTTGTCGGGATGTATGACGTATTTCTTATTGTCAAAGGCTTCGTAAGCCTCCTTAGTCGAAACGGAGAGGTCGGGCTTTGCCAAAACGAAACGATAGTCGGGAAACGGCGGCAGGGGAGAGATTATCTCTCCGATATTCTGCGCGAGACGCGTTCCGCCCGTAAGACAAAACGGAACGTCCGCTCCTGTTTTTACGCCTATCCTGCAAAGCTCTTCGATATCATAGCCCGTGTCAAAAAGCTTGTTAAGCGAATACAGCACGGCGGCGGCGTCGGCGCTTCCTCCCGCAAGACCTGCGGCATGAGGGATGTTTTTTTCGATGTCGATCCGGGCGCCGCGTCCGGTTATTCCGGCGGCCTCGAAAAACCTTTCCGCCGCTTTGAACGCGGTGTTTTCCTTTCCGCATGGGATACTGTTGTCGGAGCAGGTTATAAATATCCCGCTTTGTTTACTTTCGCTGACAGTCACGCGGTCAAAGAGATCTACCGACTGCATTATCATAAACAGGTTGTGATATCCGTTTGACCGGCGCGATATTATGTCGAGAAAAAGATTTACCTTTGCGGCGGCGTTTACAGTTATCCTCATTTTTTTACCGTCCTTTTTATTATTCGATAGGTATTTGGATAGGCTCTCTGTTCTCAAAGAACGTTATCTTTTTAAAGCCGCATTTTTCGGCGATCTCCATGCCCTTGGGGATGCCCGCTCCGAGAAATTCCGCGTAATGCGCGTCGGAGCCAATGGTGATGAATTCGCCGCCGAGCTCCCTGTATCTCGCTATCACGTCGACGTCGGGCATGGTTTTTTTGAGCTTTTGGCGAAGACCCGAGGTGTTTATTTCGAGCGCGCGTCCGTTTTTGACAAGAACTTTTAAAATGTTGTCTATCTCGTCGGAGTAATCCCTCAGATCGACCTTTATGTTATGTTCGCCGCAGATGTATCTGAGAGGATATGTCAGATGGGCGAGAGAGTCGAATTTTCCCCATTCGGCAAGCAGGCGTTCCTCGTGAAAATATTCCTTTAAAAGCTCGTCAAGCTCCTCTGAGGTATATGTGGGATAATCCAAAAAACAGAAGTCCGGCATATTGCGAAGGTTGTGGACGGAGCCGAGGACGAAGTCGTATTTTAACGACGAAAGCAGTTTTTCGGCTGTCGGAACGTCATATATAGCCTGTCCGAGCTCGACGCCCGCAAATATCAAAAGCTTTCCGGTAAAGGCGCCTCTCGCCTTCATCGTCTCAAAATATGAATGTACGGCGCGCCTGTCGTGGTGCTCGCGCGTGAAGCAGTCTATTTCGATATGATCCGTTATTGCTATGCCGCGAAGTCCGGCAATTTCCGCTTTTTCACACATATACATCGCCGACTGATTTCCGTCGAGAGAATTATCGGTGTGTGTGTGAAGGTCAAGTATTTTTTTATACCCCATTTTTTCACCGCCCGAATGTTTTTCCGTTCTTATAATGGTTATTTTATCACACTGTTTTAAATAATTAAAGCGTATTTTAAAAAAACAATATATTTTTATAAAAAATCTACAGAGGTGTTTATTTTGAAAGCAGTTATTACGGTTTTAGGCAAGGACGCCGTCGGTATCCTCGCAAAGGTTTCGGCTGTCTGCGCCGAAAACAACGTCAACATCATCGACGTTTCGCAGTCCACATTACGCGATATTTTCTGTATGATAATGATGGTCGAAATGGATAAGTCGACGATAACGATCGGCGAGCTGTCCGACGCCATGTCGTTTATGGGCAAAAAGAACGGTCTCGTGATAAGCGTTATGCACGAGGACATATTCAACTCCATGCATAGGATCTAAGGGGATAATTTATGATTAACAGACGCGATATTTTAGAAACGATACATATGATACAGGATGAAAATCTTGATATCAGAACGATAACGATGGGCATATCCCTGCTTGACTGCTGTTCTCAGGATCCGAAGGAGGCCTGCTCAAAGGTCTATGAAAAGATAATGCGAAAAGCGGAAAGGCTCGTTCCCGTCGGCGAAGAGATCGAAAAGGAATACGGGATCCCGATAGTCAACAAGAGAGTCTCCGTGACGCCCGTTTCGATAATCTCCGCTTCCTGCGGCGATCCCGTGAGCTTTGCCGTAACGCTCGAAAAAGCGGCGAGGGAAACGGGAGTCAATTTTATCGGCGGATATTCTGCGCTCGTCCAAAAGGGCTTTGCCGCGGGCGACGAGGATTTCATAAAGAGCATCCCCGAGGCGCTCAGCCTTACGGAGCATGTCTGTTCGAGCGTCAATATCGGCTCGACAAAGACGGGGATAAACATGGACGCCGTCGCCATGATGGGCAGGACGGTGAAAAGAACAGCTGAAATGACGAGGGATAACAACTGCATCGGAGCGGCGAAGCTCGTTGTTTTCTGCAACGCGCCCGAGGACAATCCGTTTATGGCGGGAGCGTTCCACGGAGCGGGAGAGCCGGACTGCGTTATTAACGTCGGAGTTTCCGGCCCCGGAGTCGTACACAGCGCGCTCAAAAAGATACCCGACGGAGATTTCACCGACGTTTCCGATATGGTAAAACGTACCGCGTTCAAGATAACGCGTATCGGCAACCTCGTCGCGAAGGAGGCGGCGAAGCGCCTCGGAGTTTCGTTCGGGATAGTCGACCTCTCCCTTGCGCCGACGCCCGCCGTGGGCGACTCGGTGGCTTATATCCTCGAGGAGATGGGACTTGAAAAATGCGGAACTCACGGCACGACCGCGGCGCTCGCGCTTTTAAACGACGCAGTTAAAAAAGGCGGAGTGATGGCGTCGTCGCGCGTAGGCGGACTTTCGGGAGCGTTTATTCCCGTTACCGAGGACGCCGGAATGATAGCGGCGGCGGAATGCGGCTCGCTGACGATAGAAAAGCTCGAGGCTATGACCTCCGTTTGCTCGGTCGGACTTGACATGATAGCGATACCGGGCGACACGCCTGCCGAGACGATAGCCGCGATAATAGCCGACGAAGCGGCGATAGGTATGATAAATTCAAAGACGACGGCGGTAAGGCTCGTACCGGCGATCGGCAAAAAAGAGGGAGACAGGCTCGATTTCGGCGGACTTCTCGGCGGAGGCCCCGTCATGCGGATAAATCCCATGTCGAGCAGGCGCTTCATCGAGCGCGGAGGACGAATCCCCGCGCCTATCCAGAGCCTTAAAAACTGACCTCAGATCATTGAATTACCCATCGTCATATGTTATAATTGATCCAAATATATATGATATATCGGTTTTGCTATTACAATTAAATTCGGGAGCTGTTTCTTAGGATGAATGATTTTTTTAAAAGATCGTGGGTGCTTGTAAATCTTGACGCGCTGAAATATAACTTCGAGACGATACGCGAGCGCGTCGAGCCGTCGTCAAAAATAATGGCGATCGTCAAGGCGGACGCCTACGGTCACGGCTATGAGCGCGTCGTAAACGAGCTTCGCGACGACGGATGCGACTGGTTCGGAGTGTCGAATCTTGAAGAAGCGCTCCAGGTAAGGGCTGTCTGCGCCGACAAACCCATCCTGATATTGGGCTACACCCCGCCGAAATACGCCTCCCGTCTCGCTCTCAACAACATTTCACAGACCGTGTTCAACCTCTCATACGCGCATAGGCTCTCGGAATACGCCGTAGAGGAGGGCGTTCAGGTATCGGTCCATATAAAAATAGATACGGGCATGTCGCGTCTCGGCTTCCAATATCAGGACAGCGAGAGAGATATCGACTCCGTCGACGAGGTCGCCGAGGTCTGCGCGCTTCCGAATTTATATCACGAGGGCATTTTCACCCACTTCGCGTCGGCAGACGAGACGAAAGTATCGGGCGAGGTCTTTACGCGCCTTCAGTTCGACCTTTTTCTCAATATCATCGAAAAGCTGCGCCTCAGGGGGATAACCTTCGACTACCGCCATTGCTGCAATTCGGCGGCTACGCTTATATATCCGGAGATGCATCTCGACATGGTGCGCACGGGAATAATAACCTTCGGGCTTTATCCCTCCGACGATCTTAAAGACCGCATAAAGCTTTTGCCCGTAATGGAATTCAAGACTGTCATTTCGATGATAAAGACGATCCGCGCCGGAACTCCCGTCAGCTACGGGAGCAAATTCACCGCGGAAAAGGATATGCGTATAGCGACTGTACCCGTGGGTTATGCCGACGGATATCCGCGGTCGCTTTCGGGCAGCGATATGCTCTACAAGGGAAAGCGCGTTCCGATAATCGGAAACATCTGTATGGATCAGTGTATGCTCGACGTCAGCGGGATAGAAAACGCTTCCGAGGGCAAGACCGTGACGGTATTCGGCAGGAGCGGAGACGACGAGATAACGATTGATTCCCTCGCCGAAAAGCTGGGCACGATCAACTACGAGCTTATCTGCGGGATCAGCAAGCGCGTCCCGAGGATATATACGCGAAACGACGAAATAGAATCTATTACAGATTATATTTCGTCGATGCAATAATTTCCTTTTTCACTATTTACAAAAAGGAAATCAAACATTTATAAACCGTTCATTTTATATTAATAATTGTACTCTATGATATAGACATGCTCAAGGGAAAAGGAGCCGCACCGAGTACCCCTGAGCGAACCCCCTCCTCAAAGCAACCCCTCATAAAGGAAAAGTCCGTCGCAAGACGGGCTTTTTCCTTTATGTGGTTTTTCGGCAAAGAGCCTGATTTCTTTTTCAATCGAGGTCGAATCTGAAAAGATAGAGAAGCTCTCCCCTTAAATGGACGCCGAACCTTTCAAATCCGCAATGCTCATAGAGCGTCTGCGCCCTTGTGTTTGTCTGAGCCGTTGTGAGGAGTATACCGCCGCCTCCCTGTGAGGCGACGTATTTTTTTACTTCGCTTATCAGAAGTCTGCCGACGTGTCTGCCTTTATATTCCTCGCGGACGGCTATGCCGAACCACGGGATCTTTTTATCGATATCCCAAATGAACGCAAGACCCACCATGAGCTCTTTACCGTCCTTGTTTACCGTCGCCGCCCAGAAGATATGGTTTGGCTGCTCGTTTGAAAAATATTTCATCGTGCGGATCTCGTTTCTGTGGTTGCGGTTAAAAAAGAAAACGGTCTCTTCGCCCATCTGATCGAAAAATTCCTGTACCATATCCCTGTCCTCGGGTGTGAACAATCTTACGGTGACTTCGTTCGGATTTATTTCCCCCATGCTTTTCATCCCTTTTCATTTTATTCGGTGCGTATATTATATCACATTTTTTTGTTTTGCGCTATGATGTAACATGTGATTTTAATGAATATTCGCATGATTTTTTACGTATAAATTGTTGCATTTGCCGTAAAATGTGGTAAAATAAAGATTGCGCTATATTATATTTGAAAGGAAGATAAAAATGAAAAGGTTTTTAGGCATTTTTCTCGCGATCGCTCTCATGTTCTCTTTTGCTTCGGTCGGTTTAGCCGCCAACGAAAAGGGCGCGGACTGCGGTCTTAAATTCAACAAGGACGGCAAATTCACGATAATCCAGTTTGCCGACATGCAGGACGACGCTTTCCCCCGCAAGGCGATGACGATGCTTATGGAAAAAGCTCTCGCCGACATAAAGCCCGATCTCGTCGTGCTTTCAGGCGACAACGTAACGACAGTTAATACAAAGCTCGAGGCCAAGCTCGCCATAACGAACGCCTGCGCTCCGATAGTAAGATCCGGAATCCCCTTTACGTTCGTTTTCGGCAACCATGACGCCGAGCATGTCGCAAAGGAATATCAGCTTTCGGTGTATCAGAAATTGAAAAACTGCATTACATACGATCCCGATCCCTCACTTTACGGCTGCGCGACACATAACCTCGAGGTCAAAAATTCCGCCGGCAACAAGACGGTTTTCAATATCTGGCTGTTTGATTCAAATATGTACGACGAAGAGAACGGCGGATACGACTATATCCACGACGATCAGCTCGCATGGTATAAAAAGACATGCGAGGAGCTCGCCAACAAAAACAACGGGAGCGTCGTTCCCTCGATAGCCTTCCAGCATATCATTCCTAAGGAGATCGAAACGCTTATCGACAGTAAAAATCTTACAATAAGAGAGGGCTGCGGCGAAGGCGTTGTCGGAGAGCCTCCCTGCCCCGCCACGATAAACAACGGACAGATCGAAACGCTCCTCCAAAAGGGCGACACTCTCGGAATATTCGTCGGCCACGACCATGTAAACAACTACATCGTTCACTATAAGGATCCCACGGGAAAGAGCATCGACTTCATCAATACTCCCGGTATCGGCTTCCAGACATACGGCAACGAGGGAAGAGGCTTCCGCGTCATAACGATCGACGAAAACGATCTCACGAAATATGATACATACACAAAGACCTTCTTTGACTATTTCGGAAACGACAGTACGGGAAAGGCCATGTATGATTTCTTCGGCAGCGAAGTCGCTGTTTATCTTCCGAATTTCTTATGCGACCTGATAGTATATCTCTTAAAGACCGATATCGGCCAAAAGATATATAACGCGTTCCCCAAAAAATAAAATACGATATTAGCGACCGATTTTAAAGGAGGCTGACAAATGGATTTTCAGGCTTTTCTGAGCTTTGACCGCGCCGTGTTTGAATGGTTCGAGCGTGTATTTTTCGACACAGGGCTCGGCGCGTTGGCGACCCCGTTTTTCAAGTTCGTAACATACCTCGGAGAGGGCGGCGTTTTCTGGATACTTTTAGGTCTTCTCCTTATGGTGTTCAAAAAGACGCGCAAATGCGGCTTTGCCGTTCTCGGCGCTCTTGTCTGCATGATGGTCATAAACAACCTTGCGCTTAAAAATATTATCGCAAGGACGCGGCCGTTCAATCTTGAACAGTGGAGAGATTGGTTCGTCTATCCCGAAATAGTCCCGAGACCGAGCAGCTTTTCGTTCCCGTCGGGACATTCCTCCTCGGCATTCGCCGCGGCGACCGCGACAACGTCGAGCAAAAAGCCTTACATCTACATCCCCGCCTTTATTTTGGCGGCGCTGATAGGCTGTTCGAGGATATATGTCCATGTTCATTACTGCACCGACGTTTTATTCGGCGCGCTGTTCGGAATAATTTACGGGCTTATCGGCATTCTTGTCGTTTCGCTCATCATTAAGCTTATCAAAAAACACCGTCCCGAAAACGGAAGCAGGCTTAAGACAGGAATGTATAATTTCTTTGACGTTTGATAAAAAGGAGTCAGGACATGTTAAAAAACATTTCACCGATCATCTCCCCCGAGCTTCTTAAAATACTTATGGAGATGGGGCACGGCGACGAAATAGTAATAGGCGACGGAAACTTCCCGGCGGCGACGGTCGCAAAAAGGCTCGTCCGCGCCGACGGCCACGGAGTAAACGAACTGCTTGACGCAGTTCTTGCGCTCATGCCGCTCGACACATACGTCGAGTCGCCCGTCGCACTCATGGACAACGGCGACAGCGACAACCGTCCCGAGATATGGGCGGAGTATGAAAAGACCGTTAAAAAACACGAGGGCGACAGGAAATTTGAGCTTGTCGAGCGCTTTGACTTTTACGAAAGAGCCAAAAAGGCTTACGCCGTAGTCGCAACGGGCGAAACGGCGATCTACGCAAATATCATTCTCAAAAAAGGCGTTGTAATCAACTGAGCTGAAAGGCGGGAAAGAAATGAGCGATCCTTTCCGTGTGCTTGCGTTCGATTTCGGAGCGTCAAGCGGAAGAGCTATCATCGGAAGCTTTGACGGAAACAAAATAACACTTAACGAGGTCCACCGTTTTCAAAACGATCCGGTCGAGGTGAACGGCACCGTTTTCTGGGACGTTCTGCGATTGTTTTATGAGATCAAACAGGGACTTTTAAAGGCGTCGGCCGTCGGGAAATTCGAGAGCGTCGGCATCGACACATGGGGCGTCGATTTCGGACTTCTTGACAAGCAGGGATATCTTCTCGAAAATCCCGTCCACTACCGCGATTCAAGGACAAAGGGGCTTGTCGACGAAGCGTTCCGACTTTTCCCGAAAGAGGATTTTTATTACGAGACAGGTATCCAGTTTATGGAGCTGAATACTGTATTCCAGCTCTTCGCGCTTAAAAAATACCGCCCCGAGCTTCTTGAAAGAGCGGACAGGCTTCTCTTTATGCCCGACCTGCTCTCCTACATGCTGACCGGCAAAAAGGTCACGGAGTATTCGATAGCGACGACGTCTCAGCTTGTGAGCATAAAGACAAAGAAGTGGTCAAACGCCGTCTTCTCGTCTCTCGGACTTCCCGAAGATATTTTCGGAGAGATCATCCCCTCCGGAACGGTCATCGGAAAGCTCAGCGACAGCCTCTGCGCCGAGCTCGGGATAGATACCGCCGACGTCGTTTCCGTCTGCGGCCACGACACCCAGTCAGCTATAACCGCCGTTCCGAGCAGTGAAAAGGACTTTATCTTTTTGAGCAGCGGCACATGGTCGCTCTTCGGCACGGAGCTTGAAAAGCCGATAGTCAATAAGACGTCGCTCGAAATGAACGTCACGAACGAGGGCGGCTACAAAGGCTCGACGGGCTTTCTTAAAAACATAATCGGCCTTTGGCTGATCCAGGAGAGCAGGCGCCATTGGAACCGCGGCGGCGAAAACTACAGCTACGCCGATCTCGAGCGTCTTGCGCTCGGCGCGGAGCCGTTCAAGTGCTTCATCGACCCCGACGCTCCGGAGTTCGTGCCTCACGGAGATATCCCCGGACGCGTCCGCGATTTCTGCGCAAGGACGGGGCAGTATGTGCCCGGGACCGTCGGCGAAATAATGCGCTGTATCTATGAAAGTCTCGCGATGAAATACAGAGAGACTTTTGAAAAGATAAAGGACTGCACAAACAAGGACTACGGAGTTATCCATGTTATCGGCGGAGGAACAAAAGACACGCTTCTCTGTAAGATGACGTCAAACGCCTGCGAGCGCACCGTCAAGGCGGGGCCCATCGAAGCGACGGTCCTCGGAAACATCGCCGTCCAGCTTATGGCGGCGGGGAAGATAAAAGATATATCGGAAGCCCGCAGGATAATATCCGAAAGTGAAAACGTAACTGTTTACGCGCCTGAAAAGACAGACGAATGGCGTGAAGCTTATAAAAAATATCTGGCATCCACGAGATAAAAACATATACGAAAGGAAGTTGTTTATGTCAACAAAAGCAAGGATAGGAATAAGACCGATCATCGACGGCCGCTGGGGCGGAGTACGCGAATGTCTTGAAGAAAAAACAATGGCTATGGCAAACGCCGCAAAAAAGCTCATTGAGGAAAACATCTTTTATTCCGACGGAACAAACGCGGAGGTAGTCATCTCCCCGTGTACCATAGGCGGCGGAGCCGAGGCCGCGAAATGCGCGGAATATTTTTCGACACAAAATGTAGTCGCCACTCTTTCGGTAACTCCGTGCTGGTGCTACGGAAGTGAGACGATGGATCTCGATCCGCTGACGATAAAGGCTGTCTGGGGATTTAACGGCACCGAGCGTCCCGGCGCGGTCTATCTTGCGGCCGTCCTCGCGGCATACGCCCAAAGAGGACTTCCCGCGTTTTCGATCTACGGAAAAGACGTCCAGGATCTTGACGACAACACCATCCCCGACGACGTAAAGGAAAAGATCCTCCGCTTTGCCCGCTGCGCCGTAGCGGTCGGACAGATAAGAGGAAAATCATATATCGGCATAGGCTCCGTTGCAATGGGTATCGCCGGCTCGTACTGCGACGCGCAGTTCATGCAGGAATATCTCGGACTTCGCTCCGAATGGGTCGATATGACCGAGGTCATCCGCAGAGTCAAATACGGCATCTATGACGAGGAAGAATATCAGAGAGCGCTTAAATGGGTAAAGGAAAAATGCCCCGAGGGCTTTGACATCAACGTCGAGCCGCATACACGCGAACAAAAGGACAAGGAATGGGAATTCTGCGTCAAGATGACGCTTATCTGCCGCGACATCGTTCTCGGCAACGATAAACTCAATTACGTCAAGGCAAACGAGGTCGCTGCACAGCGCAGCGGTCCCAAGGAGGGCTGGCATGAAGAGGCTCTCGGAAGAAACGGCATCCTCGCCGGCTTCCAGGGACAGAGAATGTGGACGGACTTCATGCCCAACGGAGACTTCACCGAAGCGATACTCAATTCGAGCTTTGACTGGAACGGCAAAAAGGAGCCTATCACATTCGCTACCGAAAACGACGGACTCAACGGCGTTTCGATGCTTCTCGCGAAGATGGTCACGGGTCAGGCCGTCATGTTCTCCGACATAAGGACATATTGGAGCCCCGATTCGGTCGAACGCGTTACGGGCTACCGTCCCGAGGGACTTGCCGCGGGCGGATTTATCCATCTTATCAATTCCGGCGCTCACGCCCTTGACGCCACGGGCGCGCAGAGAGACGAAAACGGCAACCCCGTCGTCAAGCAGTGGTGGAAGGTCACCGACGAGGATATCGAGGCGATGCTCAAGGCTACCGACTGGTGCCCCGGCAACAACCAGTATTTCAGAGGCGGCGGATTCTCCTCGCATTTCAAGACTCAGGCCGTTCTTCCCGCTACGATGATCCGTGTAAATATCGTAAACGGTCTCGGCCCGGTGCTTCAGATCGCCGAGGGATATACGGTAACACTTCCCGACGAGGTCCATAAGAAGCTCGACATGAGAACGGATCCCACGTGGCCGACGACATGGTTCGCCCCGAGGACGACAGGTCAGGGCGCGTTCAAGGACGTCTATTCCGTAATGGCCAACTGGGGAGCAAATCACGGCGCCATCTCCTTCGGACATATCGGAAAGGATCTTATAACGCTCGCGAGCATGCTCCGTATACCTGTAGCGCTCCACAACATAGAAGACAAGGACGTCTACCGTCCGCATACATGGGGCGCGTTCGGAACAAAGGATCTCGAAGGCGCGGATTACAGAGCCTGCAAGACCTACGGTCCGCTTTATAAATAAGGTCACCTCTGAAAATTCTCATGCATTCATCTTGCGGGATCTTTTTCCGTACTATTTCACAAAAATGCTCGTCAATACACAAAGTATTGACTCCGCTTTTTGTTTCATCTGACTGAAAAATCTCCTCGCAATCCGAATGCGTCGAATATTCAGAGGTTCCCGTAATGATTTCTCCGAAAGGGAGGCCGATAATTTCACCGACCTCCCTTTTTAACTTTCAATTTAAGCGGGTGAAAAGATGGAAAATTTCAAAGAAGGCGCGTTTATATATATCCTCGCGTCCGGAGTGGTTTTATTTGTTATCGTTCAGTCGCTCTTTTTCCTCATTAAATCCTGGAAGCACGGAAAAGAGATCGGGTTGACTTCTAAAAAGATGACCGAGACCGTCACCGCGAGCGCGGTGTTTACGATTGCTCCGGCGATCTCGATAGTCGCTACGGTAATAGCGCTCACAAAGGCGCTCGGAATAGTTCTCCCGTGGATAAGACTTTCCGTAATAGGAAATATCGCTTACGAGACGACAGCTGCGGAGGCGGCTCTCGAGGCGTTCGGAAAAACGACGGCACAGACGGTGACCGACATAAAGGATTTTTCCGCAGTCATGTGGGTAATGACGGTAGGCAGTATGCTGCCGCTTATCCTCGTCCCGATATTCCTTAAAAAGATACAGTCAAAGGTCGGCTCCGCCACGGCAAAAAACGCGAAGTGGGCCGATACGATGGCCGCCGCCGCGTTCATCGGACTTATCGCCGCGTTCATCGCAAAGGCGATCGCCGGCTCCGGCAAGGAGGACATCAGGGGCGACGGCGCGGGAGTTTTGTCTGTCGTAACGCTGTTGACCTCGATAATTTTTATGTTGATACTCGAAACGCTCTGCAAGAAGTTCAAGCTTAAATGGTTTGAGCCGTTCGCGATGCCTCTCAGCATGATATGCGGGATGTGCGTCGCCGTAATACTTGCCGAAGCGCTCCCGCCCGATATCGCTTTCCTCGAATGGAGAGGTTGATAAAACGGGGCGACATAAAATTATGAAAGGAAAGGCTATCCGGTTTTCCGGTATAACGCCGCTTGAATAAAATGAAATCTTATTTTGACAGGGTACATGTCTGGGGCAGGATCTGGACGGTCAGCGCGCTTTGCGTAATAATCTGTGTTCCGCTTCTGTTCTGTATCCACTATAACTCCTGGCCGCCGTTTTCGGGCGTTATTAAGGGCATCCTCGCGGTCATTCCGCTTTATTGGGCGTCCGCCGTCGTAGAGGTGCTGAGCTATGCTCCGCTTCTCGGTGCGGGCGGAACATATCTTTCGTTCGTAACGGGCAACATAACGAACTTAAAGCTGCCCTGCTCGATAGCCGCCATGGATTCCGCCGAGGTGCGTCCGAACACCGAGGAGGGAGAAGTTATAACGACTATCGCCGTCGCGACGTCGTCCATTGTAACGACCGTCATCATAGCGCTCGGCGTTCTCGTTTTCAGACCGTTCCTCCATTTCGTTACCGACGACAGCTCGGTATTCGCTCCGGCGTTTCAGCAGGTGCTTCCCGCCATCTTCGGCGCGATCGGCGCGAGCTACTTTATGAAGCATTGGAAGATATCGTTTGTACCGATAATTATAGGCGTACTCGTCCTCGTTTTCGTGCCGACGCTCCAGATAGGTATACTTATCCTTATAACGATCGTGGCGTCGCTTGTCGGAGCGCAGATAATGTATAAGAAGGGTATCGCCTGATCCCGACATTTTTTGCGAAGCGTTCGGATTTTAAGCTGTCCCGTCTTTTTGATATCCGCATATTATAGCTTTGAAAGATTCGCGGATATAAAGGGCGGCGGCGACAGCCTTTAAAATAACCGCCTTCGCGAAACGCGGATATTCGCTTTGGATACCGGCCGCCGTAACGTATGACTCCGTAGCGGCGGCTTTGTGGGATTTTTTATTTATAATCGGGACAAAAATGTTAAAAATAAGAAAGACAAAAGCGTCGGACGGTCAGCTTTCCGGTCGATGTGTTTCGGGAGCGGTTTTAATGAAGTTCAAAAAAACGATCATGATCTTTGTCTTTGCGGGAGCTGCCGCGATAATTGCGGGCGGCTGCGCTTTTTTTGCGCACAGCCATTATAAAAACATCGAGGCGCCCGTAAAGCCCATGGATACCGTGCGTCTCGCGTCGCTGACCTCCGTTAAAAACAGAGAGGATATCGTTCTTTGCGCCCACCGCGGATTTTCCGCAGAGTACCCCGAAAACACAGTCGTCGCCGTCGAGAACGCCATTCTGAACGGATATTCCTACGTTGAGTTTGACGTTCACGAGTCGCTTGACGGAACGCTGATGGTGATGAGCGACCCGACGCTCAACAGGATGACGAACGGCAGGGGCAGGATCTCGTCGAAGTCATACAAGGATCTTTTGACGCTGACCGTCGACAACGGCGCAAACATCGAGAAGTTTGACGATATCCGCATACCGGCGCTCGGCACGATGCTCAATAAATGTATCGGCTCCGTTCCCGTAATAAATATCAGGGATATCTCAAAAGACGGGATCGACGTTTTGTTCACCGTGCTCGAAAAACACGATCTGCTTCGCAACAGTGTCGTTGCGTCAAAGGATAAGAAGAAGCTTTTATATTTCCGCTCAAAAAGCACGGAGACCGAGCTTTGGTATTTTGTCGACAAGATAACGTCGGACGCCGTCGATTTCTGCATGGAAAACACGAATATAAAGCTCTCATTCAACGCGAATAATCTTTTTAATACGGGAAGGCTCGTATCAAAGACGCTCGAAAAGGGCGTTGAAATGAACTGCTACGTCGTAAACGACGCCGACGTTTTAAAAAAATACGCAGCCGCGGGCGTGACCGAATTTATAACCGACGCGATAATCCCGATGGCGTGAGCTTAAACTAAACACTCCGAAAGGAAAGGGTATCGTTACCCGAAAGGACAAAATGGGTAAAATTCTTGTGATGGCGGAAAAGCCCTCCGTGGGGCGCGACCTCGCGCGCGTGCTCGGGTGTCGGGTGAACGGAAACGGCTTTATCTCCGGCGACAAATATATCGTGACATGGGCGCTCGGCCACCTCGTAACTCTCGCCGACCCCGAGATGTACGATAAGAAATATCAGACATGGCGGCTGGAGGATCTTCCGATGCTGCCCGACAAAATGCAGCTTACCGTGATCAAAGAGACGTCGAAGCAATTCAAGACAGTCTCTTCTCTTTTACACCGCCCCGATATAGATAAGCTCGTGATAGCGACCGACGCCGGACGCGAGGGAGAGCTTGTCGCGCGCCTTATAATGATAAAGGCGGGATGGAGAGGAAAAACGGAACGCCTTTGGGTGTCGTCACAGACGGACGCCTCGATAAAAAACGGCTTTGCGAATTTAAAGCCTGCCGCAGCGTACGACAATCTCTATCTCTCCGCTAAGGCGAGGAGCGAAGCGGATTGGCTCGTCGGGCTTAACGTCACCCGCGCTCTGACATGCAAATACAACGCGCAGCTTGCCGCGGGACGCGTCCAGACGCCGACGCTGGCTCTTATCGTAAAACGCGAGGAGGATATATTAAAATTCCGTCCGAGCGATTATTATACGGTCAGCGCGTCGTTCGGCTCGTTTAATGCCGTTTACTACGACAAAAACAATCAATGCCGTTTTACCGATAAGGCGAAGGCGGAGGCTCTCGCAAAGGCGTGCTCCGGAAAGCGCGCCGTAATAACGGAGGTCAAAAAGGAATACCGCCATACAGCGCCTCCCGCCGCGTACGATCTGACGGAGCTTCAGCGCGACGCAAATAAAAAATACGCCTACTCGGCGAAACAGACGCTTTCGATAATGCAAAGTCTCTATGAGACCCATAAGATACTGACATATCCGCGAACGGATTCGCGCTATATAACGGCGGACGTCGCGGCGACGCTCACGGAGCGCCTCAAGGCCGTGTCGATCGGCCCCTACAAGGAGGCGGCGCAAAAGATACTTCGTTCGCGCCCGATCCCGACAAAATACATAGTGAACGACGCAAAGGTCACCGACCACCACGCTATCATTCCGACCGAGCAATTCGTCCAGCTTTCAAAGCTCACGCCGGAGGAGCGGAACGTATACGATCTCGTCGTTCGCCGATTTTTAGCTGTCCTCAGCCCCGCCTTTGAATACGAGGAAGTTAAGCTCAAGATATCGGTCGACAAAAATGTTTTCCTCGCAAAGGGACGGACGGTAAAAAGCGAGGGATGGAAAAGTCTTTACGGCTCGCTTACCGACGACGATGAAGACGCTTCGTCGGACCTTAGATCTCAGCGCCTTCCGAGCCTTACGCAGGGCACTCCCGTTTTTGTCAAGGATTGCCGCGTGATTAACGGAAAAACGAAGCCTCCCGCGAGATATACCGAGGCTACCCTTCTGACGGCTATGGAAAATCCGTCGTCACAGATAGACGATCTGAAGCTCCGCAACATAATAAAGACGACAACCGGACTCGGTACGCCGGCGACAAGAGCCGATATAATAGAGAAGCTTTTCGACTCGTTCTGTATTGAGCGAAAGGGCAAGGAGATACATCCGACGTCCAAGGGAAAACAGCTTATTTCCATCGTTCCGCCCGACCTTAAATCGGCGGAGCTTACGGCGAAATGGGAGGAACAGTTAAAGCTTATCTCGACGGGAAAGGCTTCCGAAAAAAAGTTTGTCGCCGACATGAAGGACTACGCTTCGCGCCTTGTAAAAAGCGTCATAGCGAGCGACGCGAAATTCACTCACGACAACGTTACGCATGAAAAATGTCCGGAGTGCGGAAAGTTTTTGCTCGACGTTCAGGGAAAAAGAGGACGTATGCTCGTCTGTCCCGACAGGGAATGCGGCTATCGAAAGAGTATTTCGGTGACGACGAACGCCCGCTGTCCCAATTGTCACAAGAAGCTCGAAATGCGCGGAGAGGGCGACAAAAAGACATTTTACTGCGTCTGCGGCTACCGCGAAAAGCTCTCCGATTTTGAAAAGAAAAAGACGGACGCCGGAGCGGGAAAACGCGACGTCGAAAAATATCTGCGCGCGCAAAACAGCAGGGACAACACGCCTAAAAATTCCGCTCTCGCCGACCAGCTCGCGAAGTGGCTCGAAAACAACTGAAACAAAAGGGTAGTTCAAATCATACTTACATACGGTGATTCTATGATCAAAAAAATTATTTCCGTCTTGCTTATATCGGCGTTTCTCGTGTCGCTCGCCGCGTGCGGAAAGGGAGACGGTACGGGGGCCGCGATATTTTTCCCGATCGAAAAGGAACCCGCAAGTCTCGATCCTCAGCTTTGTTCTAACCGTTCCGAGGAAACGGTTATAAACAATATTTACGAAGGGCTTATGCGCCTCGATAAGGACGGCAGACCCGTTCCCGGAGCCGCGGAAGCGGTGAGCGTGTCTACCGACGGCCTCGTCTATTCCTTTACGATAAGAAGCGGCGCAAAGTGGCACCTCATAAAAAATTTTGAAGATCTTTTCGGCGAGGATTACGAAGATAATTTCAATAACGACCTCACCGCCGCGGATTTCGTTTTCGGCATGAGACGAGCCGTAACGCCCTCGACGAAGGCGCCGGACGCCAAGTTTTTGTTTCCTATCAAAAACGCCGAAAAAATTAACCGCGGACAGCTTGCGCCCTCGTCTCTCGGCATAGCGGCAGTCGGCGATAAAAAACTTACCGTTACCTTGGAAAAGCCTTGCGCCGAATTTTTATCCGTACTCGCGATGCCGGTCTCGATGCCGTGCAACGAAAGATTTTTCAACGCGACAAAGGGCAGGTACGGACTCGATCTTAAATATACGATGTGCAACGGCCCGTTTTACCTTTCAAAATGGAGCTATGACACGTCGATGTATATAAAACAAAATCCCGATTATGTCGGCGCTTCCGTCGTGAAGCCCGCTTCGGTAACTCTCTTTTTTGACGGCGATACAAAGATGTACCCCAAGAAGCTTTCCGATTCGACATATGACGCCGTTCCCGTGACTGAGGCCGACCTCGGATATTTTAACGACAAATTCAGGATAACGGAATTTAAAAATACCGTCTGGTGCCTCTGTGTCAACTGTAAGGACGAAATGCTTTCAAACACCTATCTGAGACACGCGCTTTTACAGACGTTCGACAGGGGATCGCTCGACTTCCCCGGCGACAGCGAAGAAGCGGGCGGGATCGTCCCCGACTGCTGTGAGATCGGCGGGCTGAATTACCGAAGGACGGCAGGAAATGTCGGAGTTACGGAAAAAAATTCAAAAGTCGCCGTAGCTTACAGGGACAAGGCGTTTGAAGAGCTGAAGATAACTTCTTTCAGCGTTACCGTACTTTGTACCGAAGAGACGGACATGCTTGTAAAACAGATCATCCAGACTTGGCAAAAATATTTCGGGATAACCGTGAGAGCAACGTCCCGGACGGCGGAGCAGTCCGAGATCGAAAACGAAGTCGCGTCCGGTAGATTTCAGATAGCGATACTCCCGCTCAGCACCACGTCGTCATTCACGCCCGTCTGTCTTTCGTCCTACACGTCGTCGTCCGACAAAAACATTTTGAGATTTTCTTCCGGATCGTTTGATTCGGGTCTGAAAAAAGCGTTCACGTCTGCATCGGCGTCGGCGGCGGCGTCCGCATACAAGGCGGCGGAATCCGCGCTTATAAAAAGCGGAGCAGTATATCCGCTTTATAAAAAGAGCGAATATCTCGTGTCGGCCGAAAGAGCGGAGGGAATTGCGACTTGTCCCGCCGGAGACTATATAAGCTTTGCGTCGGTATTGTCAAACGACTGATACAAAGGGTGTGACAAATTGGAAAAAGGTTTAATAAAAAAATCAAAAAGGCAAGCCATAATAGTTTTATCATGGCTTGCCGTGGCTTTATGTATGGGCTTGGTATTTTTCTTTTCAAGTCAGAGCGGCGGCGAATCCGCCGAAACGAGCATGAGGATAGTGCGGATCCTTACGGAATTTTTGGAGAAACATTTCAGCCAGCTTTTTGTAAGAAAGCTCGCGCATTTCTCGGAGTTTTGCGCCCTGTCATTTTTAATGTATAACGCGTTTTTCAGGACGCGCATAAAAAAGAGACTGTCGCCGTTTCTTCCGGTCGTTTTATCGGCAGCATACGCCGCGAGCGACGAGATACATCAGTATTTCGTCCCGGGAAGAGTTTGCAGTATCGCCGACGTCGGGATAGATACCGCGGGAGTTTTGCTCGGAGCGGTCGTCTTTTATCTTGTCGCTCGGCTGTGTATCCGTTTAGTAACGAATAAAAAGAGAAGCGATGGGGATAAGGCAGACAGCCGCGACGGAAACGAACCTCAGGACAAGCATGGTATTGATGTTCCCTGAATCGTTGGGAGTTTTTATCTCCTTGTCGCGCGGGAAATTGATGAACGCGAACGCTATGAATGCCGCGATAAAAACGGAATGAAGAAGCCTCGGAGCGGTCGTTTCGTGAAGCGCGCGTATGGCGTCATAGATGGGATTTTCAAAACGGAAGCGGCTGTCCGGAAGTATACTTCCCCACAGCATCGGCTTCATCGTATTCCACGGAGTAAGAGAAGGCAGTTGATATTTGCCGATGTAACATTCGGGGATAATTATTATTTTTGAAAGAACGTACGCGGCGGTGCCGACCGCTTCAAGCGCGAGATTAACGAGGAGATTTCTCTTGTTTACCGCCATGAGCATTATCCAGAACGCGACCATGAGCACCGACCAATACGGATTTGAATAACCGAAGGCGAAGAGCGACGTGAACGAAACGCATAAAAGCCAAAGCGCTTTTCTCGGCGCCTTTTCACCGTCGGAATCGCGAGACACATAGGCGTAAACGAGGATGAGACAATAAATAACGATAAACCATAAAAAGATGTTTTGATCGTATGAAAACAGCTTGCTCGCAAGACGCCTTTCGAGGATGGGATTCTTTGTGGAGTTGATATAAAACGGGATCATGATGACCGCCCAAAGCGAGATCGAGGCGGCTCCGTTCCGGATCATCTTCCAGATGTTTTTTGTCGACAAGAGGAGAAGCGGAACAAAGGGGATCACGGAAAAAAATTTAAAGCAAAACGCCACAGCGAACCAGGCGACGAAAGCCGCTTCTTTTTTTCTGAGATACGATCTGAAGCCGAGCAGCATAAATATCATGGCGAGGATATCTATCTGTGACGAGATGTAACATGACGACATGAGCTCGGCGGACGAAAAATAGAGCAGCATCGCGATATTAGACTCTTTTTTGCCGACGCCGAAATCTTCGAGGAGCTTTTTGATCAAAACAGCCGTTATGATAACGCCGAAAAGGATGATACCTTTTTCGTAGCAAAGGCAGATCCTGTTGTTCATGACGTCGACGTCTGAGATCCTTTCGAGTATCGCTATCGGGATATTCCATACGGCGACGGTAAGATAGACCAAAAAGCTGTAGGCACAGCCCTGGACTACCTGATAGACGTCGTTGCCGGACGGCGTTCTGTTAAGCTCGTAAAAGCGGATGTAGTCGCCGTTTAAAATTATCTTCCAAAGGTCGATCCCCTGACGCGTCGTTATAAGGAGATCGTTGTAGTTGTGAGACACAAATAAAAGCGCGGTCAAAAGGATCGTTCCGATCCAAAGCACCTTTTCGAGCGTCGATAAGGTTTTTATATCGTCGCCGATACGCCTTGCTTTTTTCAAAGTTATTTTTCCCCGTCCTTCTTAATATTTTTTGTGCGGCGTATCCGATATCGGATACTCTTTTTTTATTCTGAACGGTACTCCATGAAATGCGTCATGTCAAGTATATCTATGCTTTTTACGGGGCACGCCTCGTGGCATTGTCCGCAGCCGATACATTTTTCGTAATCGACCTCGGCGCAGAAGTTGTTGATCGAAACGGCTCCGACCTCGCACGTCTTTACGCATTTCATACAGCCGATACAGCCTGCCTTGCACTGCTTTCTCGTGACGGCTCCCTTTTCATGGTTGTTGCAAAGGACGGCGGCCTTGACCTCGGTCACGGGAAGCATTTTGATTATTCCCTTTGGACATGTGTTGATACAGACTCCGCATGAGTGGCATTTCGCGGGGTTGATCCTCGCAATACCGTCGCAAAGGCTTATCGCATCAAACGGACATGCCTTTACGCAGTCGCCGAAGCCGACACAGCCGTAGATACATGCCTTCGGTCCGCCGAAGACCTGTGACGCCATCGCACAGCTTTTTATGCCGCTGTAGATGAGCTTGTCCTCCGCGTTATGCTTGTTGCCCTGACAAAGGACGACGGCGGTCTTGGGGATGACCTCTCCCGCCGCGAGTCCGGTGATCTCGGCTATCGCCTTCGCCGCGTCTTTTCCGCCGGGATTACAAAGCGCAGTGTTTGTCGTTTCGCCCTTTGAGAGAGCTTCGGCGTATCCGTCACAGCCGGAAAAACCGCAGGCGCCGCAGTTCGCGCCCGGAAGGCATTCCCTTATCTTTTCGGCTTTTTCATCGACGGGCACAGCCATTACCTTTGACGCTATAGCGAGTCCCAGACCGGCAATAAGACCTATCGCCGAAACTATAATTACTGCAAGTAAAATAGGATTCATTGTATTTGTCTACCCCCCGATCATCCGAAAATGTTGTCGACAATACCGCCGAATCCGAGGAACGATACCGATACGAGCGAAGCCGCGATAAGCGTTATCGGAAGTCCCTGCAAAAACTTCGGAATATCGTTGCTTTCGAGCTTACTGCGAACGCCGGCGAACATGACCATCGCAAGCATGAATCCGCAGCCTGCGCCGATGGAGTTGAACATCGAAGCGCCGAATCCGAACGCCGGATCGGCAGCTCTCTTTTCAACGTTGAGAAGTACGACGCCGAGGACGGCGCAGTTTGTCGTTATCAGCGGAAGATATATTCCGAGCGCGCTGTAGAGCGACGGGATATATTTTTTAAGTATTATCTCGACAAGCTGTACGAGCGCCGCTATTACGAGGATAAAAACTATCGTCTGGAGATATTCGAGACCGTTCTTTTCGAGCAGGTATTTGTTTATCGGATATGTAACGGCGGTCGCCATCGCCATGACGAATATGACTGCCAGCGACATTCCCGCGGCAGTATTGAGCTTTTTGGAAACGCCTAAAAACGGACATATGCCGAGGAACTTTGAAAGGACAAAGTTTTCGGTGAGTATCGCCGTTAAAATTATCGCGAGATAATATTTCATTTCGCAACCTCCTCACTGTTTATCGCCGGAACGGCCGCTCTCGGATTTTTTGAAAGGACGTCTTCCTTTTCGCCGCTTAAAAGAAGCGAGCAGGAAGCGGCCATCGGGCATGAGGCGCAGCCGCGAAGCTCCGCCTTTGACTTTCCTTTGCTTTCGGCTATCTTGTTGGCGAACGCCATAAGAAGACCGAAGGTGAAGAATCCGCCGGGAGCGAGGATGAATATAAGAGCCGGCTCTATGGGAAGATGAGCGAACACGTCGACGCCGTTGAATTTCGTTACGCCGAAAAGAGCGAGGATGCTCGTGCTTGCGCCGTCAAGGAGAGTTCCGTTTCCGAAAAGCTCCCTTATCGTCGACATGCAGAGAAGCGCCATCGTGAAGCCTATGCCCATGCCCACTCCGTCGACCGCGGAGGCGATCACGGAGTTTTTGCCGGCGAAGGCTTCCGCGCGTCCTAAAATGATACAGTTTACGACTATCAGCGGAAGGAAAACGCCGAGCGCCTCGTTTAGCGTCGGAACGAACGCTTTTACGAGCATCTGTACCATCGTCACGAACGAAGCTATAACGACGATATATGCCGGTATCCTTACCTTTGAGGGTATCACCTTTCTTAAAAGCGAGATGACCGTATTTGAACAGACGAGAACGATAAGAACGGAGATCCCCATTCCGAGAGCGTTTACCATAGAGGTGGACGTCGCGAGCGTCGGACATGTTCCGAGAACGAGACGAAGCACGGGGTTTTCGATAAGAAGACCCTTTGAAAATTCCTTTCCGAGACTTCTTTTTTCAGCCATCAGTTTACACCTCCCGTTTTAACGCCGAAAAGCTCAATGGCAATATTGATGCTCTCCGCGACGGCCTTTGAGGTTATCGTAGCGCCTGTCAGCGCGTCGATCCCGTTTTCGACCGTATGTCCCGCCTTTGAGACTCCTATTACTCCCGTCTTGCCGATGAACTGACTGCGGAAGCTGTCCTTCTTGGCGTTCATTCCGAGGCCGGGCGTTTCGTTGAGATTCAGCGGAGCTACGCCCGTCACAGAGCCGTCCGGGCCGATACCGGTCATAACGGTAACGTCGCCCTTATATCCCTTTGACGAGGTCTTGAAGACGTATCCCACGATCTCGTCGTTGTCGTTTATGCCCTCGTAGCAGATATATTCCTTGCCGTTATATTTCAGCGTTTCGGCTTCTCCGAAAAACTTCGCGTCGGGGAGCACCTCGCTGCACGAATCCGCTTCGGCCTTTTCGTCGCTCGCCTTTATCTTAGGCGCTGTGACCTTGTTTGTAAGAGCGAGAAGAGCTGTCGCGACGAGACAGATCGCAAAAAGTATCAGCGCAGGCTTGACTATTTCTTTAAAGCTTTTCATTACGCTGTCGCCTCCTTTTCATCGGAAGCTTTTTTATGCTTCTTTTCCTTTACCGTGCCGAAGGGTCGAGGGGTGGTTAGCCTGTCGATATGGGGCACGAGGATGTTCATTATTATGATCGAGAACGACACGCCCTCCGCGCTGTTGCCGAAAAGTCTTATGACGGAGGTTATGACGCCGCATCCTATTGCAAAGATGATCTTGCCCTTAAAGCTTATCGGCGAGGTCGCGTAATCGGTCGCCATGAATATCGAGCCTAAAAGAAGTCCGCCGCCGAGGATCTGACAGAGCATGAACATTACGGCGTTTTCATTTTTTACGGCTCCGTAAACAAGCATTATCGCTGCCGTCGTCCCGACGTAGAAGAGCGGGATAACGGGGGAAATGACTCTTCTTATTACGAGATAGACGCCGCCCAATATAAGAGTAACGGCGCAGACTTCGCCGAGAGATCCGGATTTTGCTAAAAGCATATCGCGTATCGCCGGTATCTCTCCTCCGCTTTTGAGCGCGGCGAGGGGGGTCGCGGAGGTTATCGCGTCGATCGTCTCGTTTTTCCAGGCGAACGCGTTGGGGAACGAAGCCGTCATTGCCGTCGGGAACGAGACCATCAGGATTATCCTTGCCGCGATAGCGGGATTAACGAAATTCTGACCTATGCCGCCGAACATCTGCTTGACAACTACTATGGCGACGAGCGAGCCGAATGCCGCCATCCAGAGCGGTATCGTCGAGGGCAGGTTGAACGCTAAAATTATTCCCGTGACGACAGCGCTGAGATCGCCGATCGTGTTGCGGCGTTTCATGACAAGTCTCGATATGTATTCGGAAATGACGCATGTTCCGACCGTAACGCCGGTCACGGCCAAAGCCCTGTAGCCGAATATAAATACCGCCGCGACGAGGGAGGGGATAAGCGCTACGATAACGTCGAGCATGATGGCCGTCGTCGTCTTGGGGCTTTTTATATGGGGCGACAGGCTGGCGGTAAGCATTTTTTTATCACTCATTTTTTATCACCGGCTTCCTTGATTACTTTTTTTGCGAGCCGCATCACCTGAACGAGCGGCTTGCCCGCGGGGCATGAGTATGCGCAGGAGCCGCACTCCATACAGACCATGGCTCCCGCCTTTTTGAGTGCCTCGACGTCCTTTATCTTTTCATATCTTTCGATGGCGGTGGGCTGGAGACTGAACGGACAAGCGGCGGCGCATTTCCCGCAGTGTATGCATTCCGTTTCGTTCTTCAGCTTTTCCTTTTCGGAAAAGACGAGGATGGCGTTGTTTTGTTTTAATATCGGAAGATCGGTATCGGTCACGGCGAGTCCCATCATCGGGCCGCCCGTGATTATTTTATAAGGCTCCTCGGAGAATCCGCCGCAAAAGTCGATTATCTCTCCGATGCTGATGCCGATAGGAACTCTCACGTTTTTAGGCTCCTTAACGGCGGAGCCGTCGACTGTCAGCGAGCGGCTGACGAGCGGCTTGCCCGTCTTTAAATATCTCGCGATAAACGCTACGGAGCCGACGTTCATAACGATACATCCGACGTCGGACGGAAGCTTTCCGGGCGGCACCTGCCTGCCCGTTGCGGACTGTATCATGATCTTTTCCGCGCCCTGAGGATATCTTGACGAAAGAGGCATGACGCGAATTTCGTCCTTGCCCTCGTCCTCCTGCGCCGCTATAGCGGAGAGTATCTTTATCGCCTCGGGCTTGTTGTTTTCGACGGCGATAACGACGTTTGGTATTTCCAAAAGCTCCTTGATGGTTTTTATGCTCGACAGGATATCCCAGGAGTTTTCGAGGCACTCGCGGTAATCGACCGTTATATACGGCTCGCATTCGGCGGCGTTGACGATAAGAGTATCTATCTTTCCCTTCGGCACGTTCAATTTAACGTGCGTCGGGAATCCCGCTCCGCCGAGACCGACGAGACCGGAATCGCGAACGGCCTTTATGAGATCCTCGCGCGTCTCGACCGTGGGAGGCTTGACGCCGTCGTAAAGACGCATCTCGCCGTCCGATTCTATCGTGACGGCCTTTGAGATATTTCCGTTGGGAAGGGGGATGTCTCCGACCGCTTTGACAACGCCGGAAACAGAAGCGTGTATCGGCGCGCTGACGTAGGCCGTTGAATCGCCCACGAGCTGGCCGACGGCTACCGTATCTCCGACATTGACGCACGGGACGCACGGGGCGCCGATATGCATCTGCATGGGAATTACGACCTTTTGGGGCGTCGGTATTCTGACCGATTCGATCTCGGCGGTGTTTTTGCTGTGTGAAACATGCACTCCGCCGCGGACCTTCTTAACGACCTTTACCATGCCCGCTGAAAGCTTGCTCATCCGATTTTTCATCTCCTATGGATATAAAATTCCATCATATTTCAAACTATTAACATACATTATATAACACCTCCGAAAAATATTCAAGCATTAAAATACTCCCTACGAAAAAAATGTGAGACGAAAAATATGTCGGCAATAAAAAAATATCGTCGATCGGCGGCGCTCTGACCTATTGCAAATTGTTTTAGGATATGATAAAATTATTTTACTTTTTTGAAAGGGTGCAATTTATGGATAAATATTTAATAATCAACGCCGATGATTTCGGCATGTGTCACGCGCAAAACCTCGCGATAATGGATCTTCTTAAAAAGGGATGCATAACCTCGTCGACGATCATGGCTCCCTGCGGCTGGGCATACGAAGCAGTCAAGTTTGCCGCCGAAAATCCGTCTCTCGCTATAGGAGTTCACTGGACTCTTACGAGCGAATGGGGAACATACCGCTGGTCGCCCGTCAACAGCGCCAACAAATCTCTCTGTGACGAAACGGGATTTATGTGGCATGAGAGCGATCAGGTCGAGGACGAGGTCGACGGCGACGAGGTCGAAAACGAACTCAGGGCACAGATCGAGAAGCTTAAGCTCATGGGCCTCGATCCCTCCCACGTCGACAACCACATGGGCTCGGTCTACGGCATTCAAAAGGGCAGATTGGAGCTTCTCAATATCGCCATAGACGTCGCCGGAGAATACGGACTTCCGTTCCGCTTCCCGTCAAAGATATCTGCGGCACAGATGGACAACGACATGCTCGACATCAATATCGACAAGAATTTTGTCGCTTCACTCATCGGAAAATTTACCGAATACGCCACGGAAAAGGGCGTTGCGATGCCGGATTATCTTATCCCCAACGATTGGAACGGACCACAAAGAGACAGCTACGAAAACTTTAAGGAATATATGTACGAGCTTTACAGGTCGTTCCCCGAGGGCGTGACCGAGACATACGTCCATCCCGCCGTCGAGAGCGACGAGCTTAAGGCGATCACCGGAAACTGGCAGAGACGCGTTTGGGAATACCGCCTCATGGGCGACCCGGCGACGAAGCAGCATATCGCTTCGTGCGGTATAAAGCTCATCAATTACCGCGATCTTAAAAAGATGAAGCTGGGATGATTAAAAATTAAGAATTAAGATTTTTGATCGGTGAAGACCGAAAAAATAACAGCTGTCGCAGGATTTTGTCCCCGACAGCTGTTTTGTGTTCGATTATTTTTTTTACGCTTTAAGCGATTATGCCTTTGACAAACATCTCTATGCCTATGGCGATCAATATGATACCGCCGAGAATCTCCGCCTTGCTCCGCTTGTTGCCGAAATTCCTGTCTGAATATATTCCGACGCCGAACACAGCAGTCTCCGACTCAGGCTGTTTTCTGACGCTTTCGACTATCATTTTGATGCCGATATACAAAAGCAGCGCTAAAGCGATATACGCCTGCGGCGTGCGATATATCCCTTCGGGATGCGATATGTTTTGC
>JAILLJ010000067.1 GCA_024693205.1 Clostridiales bacterium
CGGCTCGGAGCTTCAGCTCAAGGTCGTAGTCAATACGGGCTACAAGCTCGGAGCGCTGACCGTGACATATGACGACGGCACGACGGCGGATCTCAACGGAAGCTACAAGAAGCTGATCGCGGGCGACGTCACGATAAGCGCAGTCTTTGAGGAGACCGAAGTCAAGTACAGGCTCGACGTCGTAAACGGCACGGTCGACAGCAAGACGTTCAAGGAAGTCAGCCCGTATTCGCAGGTGACAGTCGCGGCGAACGACGCGCCTGAGGGCAAAGAGTTCCTGTACTGGGCTAAGGACAGCGAGGACGGAGCGATCGTAAGCTTCGAGAAGATATACAGCTTCAAGATGACGAGCGACCTTAAACTCGTCGCGGTATTCGGAGACGAAACGGCTGAAAAGGCGGCTTCGGTCACGATAGACGACGCGAACGATTCGCACGTAACGCTCGTCAACGGCAGATACAGCCTCGGCTATTCGGGACGCGTAGCGGTACCCGAGGGCTGCACGGTAACCGAGTACGGCATCGTCCTCTCCAACCAGCCGGCTGAGAGCTACACGGCAGAAAACTTCGTGATCGGAGGAAATGTAAACGGCGTAGCAACGGCGAAGATCGCCGGCTCGTCGCTGACGTCCGACGGCCAGTTCAAGATCAACGTCAATAACGTCAAGCCCGACTCCACCAGAGCCGCCCGCGCCTACCTCACCTACACAGACGCCTCCGGCGCATCCCACACCATCTACAGCAACACATGGTCAGTCCTAACGACCGCTGCGTAAACGTGTAGTGTAGATAGAGCGATACAATCTTTACTTTATTGAATAATTAAAAATGAGCAGACAGCGCGAAGGATTTCACGTTGTCTGCTCTGACTTTTTATGCAGTTTTACATCGGTCGCCTGTCTCCCGAGCTTAAAACATAAAGAATATATCACCCTATCTGCCCGAATTGTCTGCGGGCACTGCCCGCCGGGCTAAAAGCGTATAGGTTATATCAACTCTATCTACTCGACATGTCAGCGGGGACTCCCCGCCTCAAATTGTCAGCGGACACTGCCTGTCGGGCTAAAAGTGTATAGGATATATCGCTCTATCTACCCGACATGCGTGCAGGCTCAGCCTGCCCCGACATGTCCGCGGGTACTACCCGCTACTCGGTAAAATTATAACAAACAAAAGAATCGGGCAGGTAGCGTAAAGATCATATCACGATACCTACCCGACATGTCCGCGGGTACTACCCGCTGCTCGGTAAAATTATAACAAACAAAAGAATCGGGCAGATAGCGTAAAGATCATATCACGCTACCTACCCGACATGTCCGCGGGTACTACCCGCCGGCACTGCCGACCGGGCTCAGCCTGCCGGAAGGATATTCAGTCGTCCATATAGATCGAGAATGGGAGAGCGAAGTTCTCCGTCGGCGCTACTGTTCGCCGCTCCTCCGTCTCGTCCTTGGGTCTCTCTCTCGGCTCGTCGACGTAGGCGTGAAAGACCTTGCCGTAGTCCATCAGCCTCGCGATCGTCTCGTTTTTAAAACGGGTGATGTATCCGAGTTCCCTGTCGTCGGAGGTATAGACCGAGATCGCCCATCTGTCATGTTCGTTGTCCGTGTCGCGGAAAAGTCTCAGCTCCGTCCCGGGAGTCAGCGAGGCGAGAAAAGTCTTGCCCTCGTCGGTCTTGGTATCGACGTGAAAATAAAGCCCCGCAACGCCGGTTTTTAGAACGAGTATCGATTTTTTCTTTTCTTTGAAAGCGTCCCTGTCAAAATATCCCGAACGGATGGTCGCCGCTTGCTCCGCGGTCTGTTTATCTGCCATTTACACATCACTCCGTAAGCTGTATGATCTTTTTTTGAAGTTCGGCTTTTTCCGCTGCGCTCCTTTGCGCCCGTATCTTCAGTTCAATACGGTACTCCGCCGTCTTTGCGCTGCTGTTCATTGTTTCAACGGCGTTGAACGGAAAGTCCGATCTGATATTTCCGATCTCTTCTTCGATTTCTTTTCGTTTGGCGTTACAGTCGGCGATCGCATTTTCGACTATCGTATCGTCTTCAAGCGGAACAAAGTACGGATATAGTGTCTTTGCGAGGGAATAATCGGTCGAAAGGGCATTCGCGGCGTCGTGGTAGAGTTCTCTTTCGTCGGTCTCTTTTTTTGAGTCACGTTCTAAGGACAGACGATTCATATTGACGTCGGAAGGATCAAAGAGGCTGTCGTGTATCACCTGCATTGCGTCGACGTCCATCATTCTGAAAGCTTCTACTGCCTTATTGTAAAGCTCCTTCTGCGTATCGGAAAGATCCTTGTTCATTGCGGGGTGAAAGACGCCCGTGATGTCGTGATATAGCTTTTTCAATGCTTCGATCTCCTGATCTGAAAGCTGCGGCAATTCGTTAAGCGTCGCATCTTTTTGCTCAAGCTCGGACAAGCGGTCATCGCGCTCGCGGCTTATCGTTTCGTCGATCTTAAAAAGGTCGATCGGCTCTCTTCTGTTGATCGCCGTTTGGATAAGCTCTATCTTCCTTCTCAGAAGGGCGTTTTCAAGCTCCGCCTGAAGGACGGCGTTTTCCTCGTCGCCGAAAATCGAAAGATACTTTTTTCTCAACTCGGGCGCTTCCATGTAAAGCAAATGATCCCTGTATTCGTACAGCGTGATCAGAGCCATTCGGCTCGAAGCGGTCTCTCTCAAGAGCCAATCATGAAACGACTGAAGGTACATTATCCGACGCCTCCTATCGCTACGGAAATATCATCTACGGTAATATTTTCAAGATCCTCGTCGGAAATGGAGTCTTCGGAGGCTATCCTGTCCGCCTGTGCGTTTATTGCTTTTTCAAATATGTTTCTCGCCGCCCTCGCATTTCCGAAGTGTTTGTCTCTCGTTTCGTACAAGGCGTCGAATTTTTCTTTAAGCAGCTTTGAAGCCTCGGGAACGAGGGAATATCCGTTCTTTTTACAGAACCGCTCAAAGATCAAAAGAAGTTCCTCTCCCGTATAATCGGGATATTCAAAATATTTACTGAACCTTGAGGACAGACCGGGATTTGATTCAATGAATTTATGCATGAGGTCGGTATATCCCGCGACGATCACAACGAGTTCGTCACGGTGGTCCTCCATGGCTTTCAGGATCGTTTCGATAGCTTCTTTTCCGTAGCTGTCCTGGTCGTCGCCGGCGAGCGAATACGCCTCGTCGATAAAGAGAACACCGCCCATCGCCTGCGATATGACCTTTTGTGTTTTTATAGCTGTCTGGCCGAGATATCCCGCGACAAGAGCGCTTCGGTCGGTTTCGACAAGCTGTCCCTGAGGAAGGATCCCCATATGATAATAAAGCTTTGCGACAAGTCTTGCGACCGTTGTTTTTCCTGTTCCGGGATTGCCCGTGAAAACAAGGTGGTAGGAGATCGTCGGGACCTTCATGCCGCGTTTTTCTCTTATCTTTGTGACCTTTATAAAGTTCATGAGGCTGTGAACGTCGTGCTTGACGTTTTCGAGCCCGACAAGTCCGTCAAGTTCATCAAGAAGCGACTCCATCGTTTCGGAGCCGGTTTTGTCCGGGGCGGTGTTTGATATCGAGCCTTCGTTGGGGACCTCCGTGAGACCCTCTTCGCTTTGTGTTTTCGAGGAAACGCCGTCGAAATTTATATTTATTATTTTGACGGACAGTTTGTCGTCATCTGCATCCTTTGCGCTGTCGGCGTTTGATGAAGGGCTCTTTCCGGACGGCTCGGACAAAGCGCCGTTCTGAAGATATGTATCGAACTTCTTTCCCGTCACTTTGTCCGAATTATCGGGAGTTATGCCGAGGACGAGCCCCTCCGCACGGGCATAAGATATCAGCCCGTCAAGTATGCCGGACAGACAGTTGGCTTCTTCGACGGTAAAATCTCCGTTTATCATAGCGGAAGCGACCAAAAGGCCGTTCAGCATATCTATAAGCTCTCCTGTTTCCCTTGTGTTTTCGGAGAGATCGCGTTTTACGAACGATTTGAAAAAATCAGGCGTCGCCGGCTTTCGTTCCGGGTCTCCGCAACATCTCATCGCGGTCATGATCTGAGGAACGGAATATGTTTCGCCCGTGACGGCGTTAAGTAAAGCCGTATAATCCGGAGAATACAGGGCGTTGCTTCCCAAAACAGACAGGACGACAGCAAGATAATATCTCTTTATATCTTCCGAAGGTACGTCCGGAACAAGATCGAGTATCTTGTTTCTGAATTTTTCATATTCATGCTTTACTTCAATGATCGCGTTATCCATAAGTTTCTCCGTTCCTTAAATTATTTCGGGCATTTGTTATGTATCGTCCCTTTTTCCCGGAACGGCAATGGCGCCGAACATCTCAAGCGCAGCGTTCACCTTGTCCATGCGGACGGTCGCCTTTCCCTGCTCGAGGTCACGGATAAACCGAAGCCCCAGTCCCGAACGGGCGGCAAATTCTTTTTGAGTGAGTCCCGCTTCTCTTCTGTTCTTTTTCACATATTCGGCGATCTGATTCATCTTTCCGTCTCCCGATGTTTATTCCCGGTAATTATATACCCTTTAAGGTATACTGTCAACATATCTTAAAAGCGAACACTGCCCGCCGGCGTCAATTTACAAATACGAAACCGTATGGTGTAATTCTTCCGGAAATACCGATCGGGAGGGTCAATGCGCTTATGGGAAAAACTTTTCATTTTATTTTTCTTTACAGCGGAAAGGCTTTGTGATATAATAGGCTGAAAAAATTGAAAGGAACGTGAAAAAATTGGCTTTTTACGAGTACATCAAGATTCTTCTTCCGGCGGGGCTTGCGTGGGTAGCCGCACAGGTCGTAAAGTTCATTATAGCCGCCTTTAAAAAGGGCGACAAGGACATTTTGGCGTCCGGCGGTATGCCGAGTACGCATACGGCGGTAGTAATATCGCTTACAACGAGGATCGCCTATCTTGAGGGCTTCGGTACTCCCGTATTTTCAGCATGCGCTATATTTGCAATAGTCGTAATGTTCGACGCCATCAACGTTAGATACGTCGCCGGCGAATTGACAAAGAAATATAACGCCATGGCAAAGTTCGTTTACAAGGACGATCCCGAAAAGGCCGAGAAGGAGCAGATGAAGGTCATCAACGGCCACACTCTTGCCGAGGTCGTCGCGGGCGTTGCAGTCGGCGTTTTCGTCGGACTCGTATATTCGTTTATCGAGGGAGCTATTTTAAAATAATCTTTAAATATCAAGAGTCAAGGGAGGCCGTACACAATGATGTCGCAATGCGCCGAAAACGGACAGACCGGTACGTTCAGGGTCTTTTGCTACAACGTCTTCGGACTGCCCAAGCTCATCAGCGGAGTTGACAGGGGCGTCAAGTGGGACACCACGTTTAACCAGAGATCTATCGGAAGATATTTAAACGGGGAGCCGTACGACGTCGTCGCGGTCCAGGAGGATTTCGGTTATCACAGGCTGCTCGCCGCCGAAATGACAAAATATAAATACAGAACTCAGCCGCACGGCGGCATACCGTCGGGCGACGGAACAAACATCTTTACCTTCGAGAAAAAGATGTATAACGAGGAGCATATCCCATGGAACACGCTTTACGGGATAGTCACGGACGGAGCGGATAGGTTTTCACAAAAGGGTCTGACATACGCCTGTATCGAGATAGCGGACGGCGTTTACGTCGATTTTTATAATATCCATACAGACGCCTGCGACGACGAAGGCTCGGTCAAGGCGAGAGCGGATAATTTCAGACAGCTTAAAGAGCTTATAAGCAACAGAAAGATCGATCGTCCCGTTATAGTGACGGGAGATTTCAACGAAACGATGTCGGACGACTTCGCGGGAATGTATCACTTCCTCGTAAACGGATGCGATCTCAAGGACGCATGGACGGAGCTTTGCAACGGCGGAGACTACGAGGATTTTACGTCGTATGAAGACAAATACGGCTACGATACAGAGGACAAGCTCGGCGTCTGGGATTCGATCGAAAGATTTCTTTATAAGAGCGGCGGCGGAGTGGAAATAACATGCGATTCGTTTGATTTTTATGACGTTAAAAACGAGCGCGGAGAGAGCTGCTCCGACCACAAGGCGGCGAGAACGACGTTCACTTATAAGGTCACGGACAAAACAAAAATTAAAACCGTCGACCTCTTTGAGACGCGCCCGAATTACGCCCGCGAATATAAAAGAAGAGCGGAAAAGCTTTTCGGAGCGGTCAAGATCGCCGTCGATAACAGAAAAGAAATTAACGGCTATATCAAGGAAAAGGTGTTTAAAAGGAATAAATAAACGGGTTTCACCGTGACGGAGGGATCGTCAAGGTAAATATCATCCGGAAACGACGACAACCCCTCAGTCAGCCGCAGGAGCGGCTGACAGCTCCCCTTACACAGGGGAGCCTCTTTATGCCTTTTACACAAGTGATCCTATGATGAAACAGAGAAAGAAACATGGACAGAAAACATAATCCGTTTTTGACTCCGTACGCAAGAGAGCTTCGCAAGAATATGACAAAAGAGGAACGGCGTCTTTGGTATGATTTTTTACGAAACAGTCCTGTCAAATTTTCGCGGCAGAAAGTCCTCGGAAAATATATCGTCGACTTTTATTCAGCGAAATTGAAATTGGTCATTGAGCTTGATGGATCACAGCACTTTAAAGATGAAGGACAAAACCATGACGCGCGGCGCGACGCATATCTCAAAGCATACGGATTAACAATTTTACGCATACCCAATAACGAAATCAACAACAATTTTGACGGCGTATGCGAATATCTTCAAACGCAAATCGACAAATATAACATTTCCCCTTGCAAAAGGGAGACAAATTGAGGATACCCTGAGAAAGGGGCACTCTTAGAGGCTCCCCTGAGAAAGGGGCGCGGGTGGTTGAGCAAATTTAGAGGCTCCCCTGAGTAAGGGGAGCTGTCATGCGTCAGCATGACTGAGGGGTTGTTGTCGTTTCCTGATGACGTTTCCCTTGACAATCCCTCGGCGTTCCCTACAATTTGACAAACAAAAATCGGGCAGATAGCGTAAAAGATATATCACGCTGTCTGCCCGAAATGTCTGTCGGCACTGCCGACCCCGACTTGTCAGCGGGGACTCCCCGCCCGCCTGACCTCCGAATATCCACGCCACGATATCAAATTGAAAAAGTCCGATGCTTCCCCAGTTGAGAGCGCCGATAACGACCAGTATCAGGGAGATCTTATCAAGCATTTTTTTCAACTCCTTATCTGCTTTTCACGAATAGTATGCACGAAGGAATTGAAAATAAAGCCGGAAAATTTTTCATATCATCAAAACATGAAGAGTATGGTTGCGGCTACCGCCATGACGATCTCGACGACGGCGTAGCGGTTCGGCTTTTCTTTATAAAATATCCATCCGCAAAGAGCGGAAAAAACTATCGTTCCGCCCGTGACGACGGGAAAGAGGAGAGACGCGTTGACATGCTTAGCGCTGCCGACGAGGCAGATGCTTCCGGCGCTGCTGAAGGCGGCATAGCCGAGCGCCGCGAGAACTCCTTTGCCCGTGACCTTAACGGGCGGAGTTTTTTTATCGAATCTTGAAAAGATGATAACGAGCCCCGTAATGAGCATCATCCACATGAAAACAAGGAACAAAAAGCTGAACGTGTCGACTGCGTTTTTGTTTATCTGGTGAAGCTTGTTGAGGCAGGAATATGAGCCGTTCAAAAAAAACAGTCCGGCGCAAAGCACGAAAAATATCGGAGGACTTTTTTTGCCGTCGGTTTTTTCGAGGGCGGGGATACAGAGCGCCGCCGCGACGATGATACAGGCAATTATGCAGCATACCGACGGACGCTCGCCGAGAAACGTAACGCCCAAAATAAACGGAAGGATCATGCCGCCGAGCATCATAAACAGGGTGTACACCGAGAGCTTGCCCATTTGCATCGTTTTGATGCCGACAGCCGTTACGGATATACCGACAACGGAAACGAAAAACGCGAGCAAAAGCGAAAAGACGGAAAATTCGATCGAAAATTTTCCGCAAACAAGAACTATGATCGCGGAAAAGACAGAGCCGAAAAATGAAAAGATCATCGAGCCTTTCAGCGACTCTCCCGCGGTTTTTTGATAGAGCTTGATAAAGAGAAATTGCACGGAGCACATCAAAGCTCCGATGACGAGGATAAGATAATCCATTTTGAGATCATTCCTTTTTTAAAAGGGTTTTATATAAAACGGAGAGCGTGAACACGGCAAACACTGCGTAGGGCAAGCTCACCGCGACTGTCAGAACAACGGAAACGATAAACAGTATCAGCGCGCCGCTTCCGCTTGTAAACGAGAGCTTTATCTCATGCCAATCGACGGCCTGCCACGCGGTGACGATAAGAATTACCGCGAGCGTCGCCGTGGGGATCCGCGAGATGAAAAAGCGCGGGACCAAGAAAGCTGTCAAAGACAAAACGGCGCAGGAAACGCCGGATAATACTCCGGATGAGGGCAGATCCGTCGCCGTTGACGGAAGGCCGCCGAACATCGACGATACGAACGAAGCGAGCGGCGACAAGAGCCGCTCCTTCCTGCCGAGCGAAAGAGACGCGTATGAAATTATAAGCGCCAACGAAACGGCGGACGCCACGGCAAACGAAATGCCGGAGGGAGTTATATCCTTGAAAAACGCGTTTGAAAAAATCGACGCGATATTTACGGGATAATCTCCCGTTTCGGGGATCGCGGTCGTATTTTTGTCGGGATTTAAAAAGAAATTCAGCACGGTCGTTATGAGAAGCGACCACATCGCGGGAGAGAATTTTTTATATCCCTTTTTGAATTTCCGGGGGAAGGTTATCATTATGACGAGAGTTATCGTGCCGTATAAAACTCCTCGCCAGTTGGCATGAAAGCCGAGTGAAACGTAGTCGTGAAGGATGCCGATAACGTCTTTTCCGGAGGCGCCGATCCCGAAATAATCGGTCGTCTTCATCGCGGTCATCGCAAAGGCCGAGGCGATCGAAATGCCTGCGACGGCGGAAGGGATCAAATATTTTTTAAGGACGTTTTCGGGAACGAACGAAATAAAGAATGCAGCTACGGACGCGAAAAACAGCGAAAAAAACGCAAGCCCGTTTCCGCAGAACGCGCCTGTGAACGTGAAGAGCAAAAATATCAGATACGACGGCGCGAAGAAAACAGGACTTCTTATGAACGCCGCCAAAAGAGACGAGATCACAAGAGAGACGATACCGGAATATATCCCGAAACCGGAGCAGACGCCCATCGCGAGCGACAGCGGAAACAGCGCCGTGAACGCCGACAGGCCGGGGATGATGTTGTCTTTTATCTTAGTGTTCAAAATGACCCTCCGAACAGATTATTTTAACAGGCTCTGCAGTACCGCGTTAGCCGCGCTCATCGCGACGCCGCTGCCCGAGCCTGCGTTTTCCGCCACCGCGACGACCGCGACGGGGAAATCGGCTCGCTGTGAAAAGCCGACGAACCAGGAGTGTGACTCCTTGCCGTTTACCTCGGCTGTTCCCGTCTTTCCGCACATCGAAAGATCGGGGAACCTGTAGTCTCCGTATTGATTTTTGACGTTTGAGCGAAGGAGATCGCGGAGCTTTGACGCCAAAGCGGGTTCGATGCTGATGGTCGAATTTTTAACGCCCGCTCTGTAGATCGTTATATCGTTCTGATTTGTTATTTCGTCGACGACGTAAGGCATGACTCCGACGCCGCCGTTTGCAACAGCGCCCGCTATCATCATCATATGGCAGGGATTTACGAGCGTCGTCGCCTGACCGACGCCCGCCCACGCAAGCTCGAGATCGTCTGCGGACGAAACGTTGAAGGTGCTTATCGCGAGGTTTATCCCGTCAGCCTTTATCGGTACGTTAAAGAGAAGCGACTTCGCCGTCGCCGCGAGCTTCGTCTTTCCGAGCTTCAGCGAGATGTCGGCGAAAGCGCAGTTGCAGGAATTGTTGAGCGCCTGTTCAAACGTCAGAACGCCGTGATGCTTCATACAGACGAGCTTTCCGCCGCTTATCGTTTTACTGCCCTCGCAGTCAAAGCTTTCAAGCTCGACGCCGGGAATGTTTTGGAGCGCGGAAAGCGACGTGATTATTTTGAAAGTCGAGCCGGGAGTGTAAACTCCGGAAAAAAGGCGGTTAAGATATACGCCCTCGTATTTCGGGTTGGTCCTTATGTCGGACGGGACGTTGTTTATATCGTATGTCGGAGCGGAAACGCAGCACAGCAGAGCGCCTGTCTTGTAGTTGAAAACGCCGACTGTGCCCTTGTGTCCGTTAAGGGCGTTCAGTCCGGCGGCGCATGCGTCGGCGTCTATCGTCATTCTTATGTCGTTGCCGCGCCCGTATTTTTTAAGAGAATAGATGCCGTTTAAAAAGCTGTAGCCGGTGAGCTTGCTTTTGAAGACCGACTGTACGCCCGTCGAGATAACTCCGGACGTGTCGCCGACTATATGGAGGGTGGCGCGGCGGACGTTGCTGCTGCCGCTGTAGACGCGTTTGCCGTTTTTTGTTTCGGCGAGGATCCTTCCGTTTCGGTCATAGATGTTTCCGGCGGAGGTTATCCGGCCGGACGAGTATATGTGCGAGTTTGCGCGGTTGGAGGACCACGACGAGCCCTTTGTAAAGAAAAGAAATGTCAGGTATGCGACTCCCAACACGAAAAGAACGATAAGTATTATAAGGACATAGCCTCTTTTTGTTGTTTTTTCCACTTGCCGCGCCTCCTTTCTTTATAAAGATGATCTTTATTTTTTAAGGCGCTTATGGGGCACGACGTCTCCGATATTATATGAAACGCTTTTTATAAACGCAAAAAGTCCCCAGGAACAGATCATGCTTGTCCCGCCGCGGCTGATGAAGGGGAACGTAACGCCCGTCATCGGTAAGAGGTCGGTCACGCCGAACACGTTCAGACAGAGCTGGAAAAGCAGCATCCCCGCCGCTGAAACAGCCGCTATCGAATAGAAGCACGACGACGCCTTGCGAGATCCGCGGACTGCGTAAAATCCGACGAAGGCGAACGAGAGCAGGATAAGCAGAGCGAAAAGCAGTCCCCATTCCTCGCATATCATTCCGAAAACAAGGTCGGTGGAGGCGGCGAAGACCTTTCGGAGAAGACCGTTGCCGATCCCGAGCCCGAGAAGTCCGCCCGAGGCGCTGTAGATAAGTACGCGCGTTTGCTGAAAGCCCTTGTCATTGATATATTCCCAAATGTGGCGGTATGTCGAAAATCTCGCCGCGACGTAGGGCTTGAAAAGAATGATGAGTACCGCGCCCAAAAACGCCGCGGTACAGATAAAGATGATCGTCCTGATATCGCCGGAGCGCATGAACGCTATCACTATGAAAGTGAAGAAAAAGATGAGCGCCGTTCCGAAGTCGCGCATCAGAAACAACGCGCCGACACATCCTATCGAGAAGATGATGTATTTTGTAAGGCTTCGCGTCGTCTGAAGCTTTTCGAGCGTTGCCGCGCCGACAAAGATGAAAGCTATTTTTACAAGCTCGGAGGGCTGGATCGAAAACGAGCCGATGGAGATCCAGTTGAGCGCGCCGTTCACCGTTTTGGCGAGAACGAGATTAAGACAGAGAAGCCCGACAGCGGCGACGGCGACGGGAGTACGAAGGAACATGGCGGTGTCGGTGCTTCGTATCAGCAGCGACAAAACGGTAAAAGTTATCACTCCGAGGCCGATCGCCGTCACCTGTTTGACGGCGTAATCGTCGTCGATCGTGCCGCATACGGTCAGCCCGACGCCGGAGAGGAAAAACGCGATTATCTCAAGCTGAAAATCGCTCCGCTTTGTGATGAGCTCGTTAAGAGCGAGATAGAGCCATTCAAACACGATATATCCGCCGTAGACGCAGAGCATCTTTGTATTCAGCTCTCCGTCCGGGAACACGACGGTAAAAAACGAAAAAAGCTGAAAGACGGTCATGAGTATCATCATGAGCGTCCAGTTGAAACGCTTATTCGATTCGTCTTTTAAAGTGTTTGCGGCGCTTTGGCGCGCGTGCGGAGTTACCCGTCTTTCAGGCATGTTTTCACTTCCTTCGTTCCGGCGTTTGGATATTGTTTTATTTTAAGATCAGACTCTTTCGGTTCCGAACCACGTCAGCGGCAGCGGGAGCCAGCTTCTTACAAGCTCCGATCTCTTTTCGTCCTTGTTCAGTCCGAGGAATATCGAGGGCGTCGAGCCGAGAAGCGCGCGTATCGCCTTTAAAGCCGAAAGCTCGAAATCGGCGTCGGCTGTCGTTTCGGTCACGGAGACCTTTTCGCCGTCGTATGAAACGGCATATCTGCCGGAGTTTTCTATGTCGAATACGAGCGTGCCCTTTTTGAGGACGGAATATGACGCCTTATAGGAAAGGAGCGCGTCGATGGTGTTTTTCCAGTCAAAGACCTCCCACATGCCGTTGCCGCGGAACACGACGTCGCCGCCGAGGTCGATTATCTTTTGGACGTAGGGAAGCTGTGCCTCGGAGAATTTGAAATCGGGATAATAATCGTTTTTGATGATGAACGAGATAAGCACGTCGTCCGTAAGGTCGTCGTCCTCGAGACATATCTCGCGGATGTCGATGTCGCGCTCGCGCTCGGGACAGACGGCGAGATAGCCTATCAGCTTTTTATTTTTGTCGCGGACGGCAAGCGGGTACGCGCCGTCGCAGGGGATGACGAGACGAAGGAAAAAGTCGTCGTAGTCGTATTCGTAATGGGCGGGCTTCGAGAGATAAATTTTGTGAAGGCGGTCAACGATATCTCTGTCGTCATAGCCGAATTTTTCAAACGTATATTTGCCGCCGTCGTAGCCGGGAAGCGCTTTTAAGACGAAGTCGCGCTCAAGGTGCATCTGGTAGCAGTTTCCGGCGATCTCGAAGCCGAAATGGTTGTACCTGTCGCGCCTGCCGCCGAGGTTCATGAGCTGGACGCCGTTCTTTTTTGCCTCCTCGTTGATGTAGTTCATAAGCATCGTCATATAGCCCTTGCCACGGAAGCGCGGATGGCAGGAGACATTGCCGATGCCGTAGACGCTGAGCGTCTTTCCGCCGACGGAAAGATATCTCGGGTAGACGATGACGGAGCCTCTCAGCTCGTCGCCGTCCCAGAGATTTACCATGTTATGCATCGACTCGTCGGTGCGGCGGTAAAGGTTGGGATACATATTGATAAAGTCGTGGGGTTCATAATCTTTTGAAAACACGAAGTCAATAAAGTCGATGATCTTATCGAATTCCGCGGCGGTGCCTCTTCTTATTTCAAGCATGATATTATACCTCTCAGTCTGCAAAATAATGTAACAAATATAATACCATATTATAAAGGGGATGTAAATATTTTGTGAGACACAAATTTTTGAAATTTCTGATTTTTGCAATAATACTATATAATGTGGTCAAAAGGTGAATTAAAGCGGTCAAACCGCAATTTTTCAAAAAATTCAAAAAAATCACCGACTAATCGAAAAAAATGCTTGACTTAAAAGGATTCATGTGTTAGAATGTATGCACCTCTGAACAAGGGTTCTTTTTTTGTGCCCTGTTTTTAACAGAGGGAGGTAAATAATCCAAAATGGAGGTGCCGTCATGAGAGTAAAGATTACTCTTGCCTGCACGGAGTGCAAACAGCGTAATTACAACACAATGAAAGACAAGAAAAATACGCCGGACAGGTTGGAGAGAAACAAGTATTGCAGATTCTGCAAGAAACACACTCTCCATCGTGAGACGAAGTAAGCGGGAGGAAAAGAAATGGCTGAAAACAAAAAATCCGACGCCGCTGAAAAAATCGTAAAGGCTGAAAAAGCAAAGGCTAAAAAGCCGAAGTCAGACAAGCCGAACATTTTCGCTCGTATCTGGAAAGCGATCGTAAAGTTCTGCAAGGATCTCCGCGGCGAGATCAAAAAGATTGTCTGGCCGGACGCCAAGACGGTTTTGAAAAATACCGGTGTCGTACTGGTCGTGGTCGTTTTGTTCACGATCGTCATCTACCTTATCGATCAGGGACTTTCAAAGTCGATAGGTCTTTTGAGCGATGTCGTCAGTGACGATGCCGTGACGGAAACGGCGGATGAAACAGCAACAACAGCGGCTGCGCTCGACGCAACGATCGCGCAGACCGAAGCGGCAGAAGCCGAGACAGAGGCTAAGGCCGAGGAAACGACTAAGGCAGAAGCGACAGAAAAGGCGACAACGACAGAAGCGGCAGAGGCAAATGACGCCGAGTCGACGACAAAGGCTTGATCCACAACAAAGTGATAAAAGTTCGGAGGTATAGCAATGTCCGTTGACGCCAGGTGGTATGTGGTCCACACCTATTCGGGCTACGAAAATAAAGTCAAGACAAACATAGAAAAAGTCGTAGAAAACCGTAAGATGCACGATCAGATCCTTGACGTGACGATCCCCACGGAAACGGTCACCGAAATAGTCGGCGAGAAAAAACGTGAGGTCGAGCGCAAGCTCTTCCCGAGCTATGTGCTTGTAAAGGTCGCGGTCACCTATGACGACAACGATATCCCTTCCATGAGCGACGACGCGTGGTTCGTTATCAGAAACACGAGAGGCGTTACGGGCTTCGTGGGTCCCGACAGTAAGGCGATGCCCCTGTCCGAGGACGAAGTCATCAAGCTCGGCGTCGACAAGCGCAGCGTGGAAGTAAACTACGCGGTCGGTGATACGGTCAAGATCATCGACGAAATATTCGCGGGCTTTACGGGCAAGGTCGAGGAGATCGACGTTGACAACAACATCGTCCGCGTTACGGTATCCGCCCTCTTCGGCAAAGAGACTATGGTCGAGTTAGAGCTCGATCAGGTCGAGCCGCTCGACGACTGATCGCCGTTAAAACTTTAATTCAGAAGCAACGTTTGGAGGTATAAATACATGGCACAGAAGGTAGTAGGCTTAATCAAGCTTCAGATTCCCGCCGGTAAAGCTACTCCCGCGCCGCCGGTAGGTCCGGCGCTCGGTCAGCACGGCGTAAACATCATGGGATTCACAAAGGAATTCAACGAGAGAACAAAGAACGACATGGGATTCATCATCCCCGTAGTCATCACCGTTTATGCGGACCGTTCATTCTCGTTCATTACAAAGACGCCCCCCGCCGCAGTTCTTATCAAGAAGGCATGCGGTATCGAGAGCGGCTCCGGCGTACCCAACAAGACAAAGGTCGCCACGATAACAAAAGAGCAGGTCAAGAAAATTGCAGAGCAAAAGATGCCCGACCTCAACGCGGCTTCCCTCGAAGCGGCAATGAGCATGATAGCGGGAACGGCTCGCAGCATGGGCGTTACGGTCGTCGACTGACGTATCGTACCGTCTATGTGTGGGAGGAAATCATCCGATCAACCACAACATTGGAGGAATATAAATAATGAAACACGGAAAAAAATATAACGAAAACATAAAGCTTGTCGACAGAGCAAAGCTTTATGATCCTCAGGAAGCTCTTGAAACGGCGGTCAAAACAGCTACCGCCAAGTTTGATGAGACAGTAGAAGTCCACATCCGTCTCGGAGTCGACTCGCGTCACGCCGATCAGCAGGTCCGCGGCGCCGTCGTTCTTCCCAACGGAACAGGTAAGACTGTCAGAGTCGCCGTATTCGCAAAGGGCGATCAGGCTAAAGCGGCTGAGGAAGCCGGAGCCGACGTCGTCGGCGCCGAAGAGCTCGTCGCTAAGATCCAGGGCGAAAACTTCATGGATTTCGACGTTGCCATCGCGGCTCCCAACATGATGGGTCTTGTAGGCCGTCTCGGTAAGATCCTCGGCCCGCGCGGACTCATGCCCAGCCCCAAGGCCGGAACAGTTACTCCCGACGTTGCGAAAGCAGTCAACGAAGCCAAAGCCGGTAAGATCGAGTATCGTCTCGATAAGACAAACATCATCCACTGCCCGATCGGCAAGGCGTCCTTCGGACCGGAAAAGCTCGGCGAAAACTTCTCGACGCTTCTTGACGCTGTCGTAAGAGCGAAGCCCGCGGCCGCAAAGGGACAGTATATCCGTTCCTGCGTTATCGCTACAACGATGGGCCCCGGCATCCGCATCAATCCCCTCAAGGTATCCACAAACGCATAATTTTAAAATTTTTATTTAATGTATTGACAATACGCGTGATGTGTGTTAATATATCAAAGCTGTCCGTCTGAAGACAGCAGGTGCATTCAGCGTAATGGGCATTCAGCCCGCCTGCCGAGGAAAGGATAATCAACAACTTATATTTTATTTGATTGTTATTATCGCCTTTTTTCGGTTACGGAAAAGGGCGATATTTAATGTCTGTCATATCTTTACGACTACTGGAGGTGAACCCATGCCAAGTTCAAAGGTCCTTGAACAAAAGGAAAAAATCGTTGCCGATCTGACCGAAGAGCTCAACAATGCCTGCGCAGGCGTTATCGTTGACTACAGAGGTACTACGGTCGCCGATGATACAGTGCTCCGTAAAACTCTCCGTGAGTCCGGAGTCAAGTATGCGGTCGTTAAAAATACCCTTCTCGGTCGTGCGGCAAAGAACGCAAATCTCGATGGTCTTAACGATTTCTTTAACGGAACGACAGCCATCGCGACGTCGAGCGACGACTATGTCGCCGCTGCGCGTATACTTTGCAAATTCGCCGACACACATAAGAATTTCGCGATCAAGGTCGGTTTCATTGATAACGACGTCATTACGGCCGAAAAGATCGTAAGTCTTTCCAAGCTGCCGTCGCGTGAGATCCTTCTCGCGACCGTCTGCAACGCGTTCAACGCTCCCATAGCGTCCTTCGCGCGCGCAGTCCAGGCTATTGTCGACAAAATGAACAGCGGAGAAGCTGCTCCTGCCGCAGAGGCGGCCGCCGAAGCTCCCGCGGAAGCATAATCACAAATTATTATCTATTAAACGGAGGTAAATAATCATGGCATCAGAGAAAATAAATGCTATCATCGAAGAGTTAAAAACATTAACGGTTCTTGAGCTTTCCGACCTCGTACACGCTGTTGAGGAAGAGTTCGGCGTATCCGCAGCTGCTGCTGTCGCGGTAACAGGCCCCACTTCCGAGGCTGCCGCTCAGGTCGAAGAGAAGACTGATTTCGATCTCGTTCTTACAGAGGTCGGCGATCAGAAGATCAAGGTCATCAAGGTTGTCCGCGAGCTTACGGGCCTCGGCCTTAAGGAAGCGAAGGATCTCGTTGACGGCGCTCCCAAGACAGTCAAAGAGGCTATGCCCAAAGAGGAAGCCGAGGCTGCCAAGGCGAAGTTTGAAGAAGTCGGCGCTAAAGTCGAACTCAAATAAGTTTTTGTTAGGTGCTGTCGCATTTAGCGAAGAACGAAAAGGCGGGCAGTGCCCGCTGACAAATCGGGCAGATAGTGTGATATTTTATCAACGCTATCTGCCCGATTTTTTTGCCTTTTCTCGCCGTTTTTTCGCCCTCGACGTATCTGTATACGCCTGTCGGGCGAAGAAAACGGCGTCTTCATCTAAATTCTCCGGCACCGATTTTTGTGGATTTTATTATAAAATATATATAAGCTCGGAAAGCTTCGTTATCTCAAAGGTAGCGGGGCGTTCGGGCTTTTCGCCCTTTTTGTTGAGGTAGCAGGTATCAAGTCCGCTGTCGGCGCCGCCCTTTATATCGCTCGTCGGAGAGTCGCCGACGACGAGTATTTTATATTTGTTTTTTTCTCCGATATTATTGAGAACGTAGTCAAAAAATCTTTTGTCGGGTTTCCCTGCGCCCGTCTTTTCGGAGATGAATATCCCGCTGAAATATTTTTTAAGCCCGCAAAGCTCCATCCTGCTCGACTGTACTCTTTCGGAACCGTTTGTGATTATATAGAGAACGTATCCGCGCTCCGTAAGAAGTCGGCAGATATCATCGGCGCCTTCGATCTTAAAAGCGCACTTTGCGAGAAAGCTTATATATTCCGAGCCGAACACGGCGCAGTCGCCGGAGATACCGGCCTCCGAGAAAAGCTCGGCAAAGCGTCTTTTTAAGATGTCGCTCTTTTGTATCTCCCTGCGTTCAAACTTTTTCCAGAGGGAGAGGTTGATGCTGCTGTAAAGCGAAAGAAGTCCGTCCGAATATTCTACGCCGAATTTTTCGCACGTCATTTTGAACGCGGCTCTTTCCGCCGCATCGAAATCAAGCAGCGTGTCGTCAGCGTCAAATAAGATAGAGGTGTATCTGTCCATATCGTCTCCGCAGGAATTTGTTTTGTTTTATTATACCATACATCGTTTGCCGACGCAAACGCTTTTGATATTGACTTTTAAGACCTTAGCGGCTACAATATTAAAAAGCTTCGGGAAGGAGATGTTTATGGAAAAGCTGGACAGATCCTTTTATATGCGCGACGGGATAACCGTTGCGAGAGAGCTTATCGGAAAGCGTATCGTCAGCGTCACGGACAGAGGCGTCTGCTCCGGCGTTATCGTCGAGACCGAGGCTTATATGGGACTTATCGACAAGGCGGCTCATTCGTGCCGCGGAGTGACGCCGAGGACAAGGGTGCTTTTTGAGGACGGCGGCAGAGCGTATATCTATCTTATTTACGGCATGTACTGCTGCCTAAACGTCTCCGTAAACGAAAGGGGACTTCCGGAATGCGTTCTGATAAGAGCGCTTCGTCCGGAAAACGGGATACCGCTTATGGCGGCGAGGCGTAGGACTGAAAAATTGACGTCGCTTTGTTCGGGGCCGGGGAAGCTTTGCATTGCGCTCGGCCTTGAAAAAGAGGACAGCGGGATAAGCCTTCTCGGCGACAGGCTTTATCTCACAGAGGGCGAAGACAACGACTTTTCGATAGGGACGTCAAAGCGGATAAACATCGGATATGCCGAAGAAGCCGTCGATTATGAGTGGCGGTTTTTTATGAAGGACAGTAAATTTTTATCGGTCGGGGAAAGGAAAAACAAATGAGTGATTTTTTTGTGAACGAGAAGCTTTTCGAGGGAAGACCCGAAGAAAAAAAGACGGACAGGGAAGAAAAAATTTATGACGCGCTCGACAGTCTCAAAATAAAATATAAACGCGCCGAGCATGACGCGTCGTTTACGATCGAAGCTTGCCTCGACGTTGAAAAAGTTACGGGGGTTATGACGGCAAAAAATCTGTTTCTCTGTAACAGACAATGCACAAGCTTTTATCTTCTCGTTATGCCGGGTGACAAGCCGTTTAAAACAAAAGACCTTTCAAGCCAGATAAACAGCGCGAGGCTCTCCTTCGCGGACGAAAAGCATATGGAGGAATTTCTCGATACTCTTCCCGGCTCGCTCAGCATACTCGGACTTTTAAACGATAAAGAGCAAAAGGTCAGGCTCCTCATCGACAGCGATCTTTTAAAGGAGGAGTACCTCGGCTTCCATCCTTGCCTCAACACATCGACGCTCGTTTTAAAAACGGAGGACATAATAAACATCTACCTGCCTTATGTGAAGCATGAGCCGACGTACGTAAACTTATGATATAATTTTACAAAATTTGCTTGCAATATGACGGGACAGCGGTTATAATATTGATATTACTTTACGGAGGTTTTTCAAATGAATTTTTATGCACTTCTTGCGCAGTCCAACGCACAGAGCAGCGCAAATTCCGCAAGCGCAGGCAAAAGCAGCTTTTCGATGATACTGATACTTGTACTTATGTTCGCGGTCATGTATTTCGTTATGATAAGACCGCAGAAGAAAAAGCAAAAAGAAGAGCAGACGATGCGCGACAGCATCCAGATCGGCGACGAGATAACGACGATCGGCGGGATCATCGGAAGAGTCGTTACCGTCAAGGACGACAGCCTTATTATCGAGACGGGCGCCGACAGAAATAAAATGAAGATAACGCGCTGGGCGGTAAGCACGAACAACACCGCCGCCGAAAAGGCCGAAGCCGAAAGACAGGCGGCAAAAGAGGCTCAGGAGGCCGAGAAACAGGCGCGCATGGAAGAGGCCAGAGAAAAGAGCGAGTCCAAGAGAAAGAAAACAAAGAAGAACAAGGACGAAGAATAAGAGAAGACCGGAATATAAACAAATGGGGCTGTCGCATTTAGCGAAGAACGAAAAGAATAAATAAAAACAGGGACTGTTTATCCGGAGAAATT
>JAILLJ010000068.1 GCA_024693205.1 Clostridiales bacterium
GAAAGCTTTACGCATACGCCGAAAATTATTGCTACATGCCCGCGCCGAGAAAGATGAGAGAGCTTGTCAAAAACGGCGTCATAGGCGAGTTTGAATACGGCGAAGGCGAATACATGCATAACTGCGAATCCATTTGGGACAGCTGCACACACGGCGACCCGAACCACTGGCGCAACACCATGCATGCCTGCTACTACTGCACTCATTCGATAGGGCCGCTCATCCATATTTCGCGCCTGAGACCCGTCAAGGTTACGGGCTTCGAGCTTCCGTTCAACGAGAGGATGAAAAGGATGGGCGCCAAGGCGGGAGCGCAGGGCATCGAGATCATAACGCTCGAAAACGGAGCTGTTTTAAAGAGCATCCACGGCGTCGGCGTCTCTAAAAATTCCGTCTGGTATTCGGTATACGGCTCGAAGGGCAGGCTTGAGAGCGAGAGAGAGGACGTCGAGGAAAGCAAGGGCGTCGATAAGCTCTATGTGAACTGCGATAAAAACGAGGGCGACAACTGTTCATCGTCAAAGGCCGTATCTACCGAGGACTTTTTAAGCAAAAAAGCCGCGGAATCGGGTCACGGCGGTTCCGATTACTATACGATGTATAACTTTATCGAAAAGCTCAGAGGCAGCGAGGACGCCGATACTGTCGACGTCTACGAGGCGCTCGACATGTTCCTTCCGGGAATGTTCGCCTACCGCTCCGTTTTAAACGGCGGCATACCGATGGATATCCCCGACCTCAGAAACAAAGAGAAACGCGAAAAGTGGAGAAACGATACACAATGCACCGATCCGAACGTCGCCGGAGATATGCTCGTTCCGAGCTACTCAAAGGGGAATCCGGAGATCCCTGCGGAGATCTATGAAAAAATAGTCGAGAGCTATAACATAAAGCTTGAAAAACAAAAAAACGGAGAATGATAAAATGAAAACGATCAAAAAAGCTTTTGCGCTGTGTCTTGCCTTCCTCATGACGGCGCAGGTAAGCGCGGTCGCAGGCGCCGCCGACGTCGATCTTACCTCCGACTACAGCGGTACCGTACTCGCGGCTGTAAACACGAATTACGGCGACATAAGTAAAACCTTCTCCGCCGTAAATGTCGGCGAGACAAAAGCTGAGTCAGTATCCGTCGTTAAGGATGAAAAAAGCTCCGACGTCGGATTTATCGACGCCGTTTTAGACGACATTGAGCCACTTTCCCCCGAGGAAGCGGCGATACGCGAAGCGGCGCTCGGAAAAGAAGCCGACCAGAAGGCGAAGGCCGCGGATTACCATATCGGCGACAAAAAGAGGATCGACTCCGACGACCGAAAAGACAGATATGTTGACGTCTCCTGCTTCTATGTCGGTGAAAAATGCACCGTCTGGGCGGAGGGCAAACCGGGCGACGAGGAAAAATGCATCGCCCTCGGAGAGTATGCCGACTCGACCATCGATAAGGAGCTTGACCTTTTCGGAGATAAGCGGATAGATACGGACGGCGACGGAAAGATCGCGATCTTCCATTATGCTCTTGACAAGTGGGGCGGATATTTTTACACAAAGGATCTCGCCGATAAATACGGCAGGATAGGAAAGGTCTGGATGCAGGCGTCAAACGGCAACGCATGTGACTGCGTGCATATCGACAGCGAAATGGGCAGGCATTATACGTTCTCCTGCTTCAATCATGAATATCAGCATTACCTCAACGCCTGTTACTGCTTCGCGGGCAAAAACAATCTGACATGTCTCAGGCACTCCGAGTCATATATAAACGAGGGCTTCTCGACGTGCGCGGAATACGTCCTCCACGACGACCCGAACAAGGTTTGGAGCTTCGATTCGGCGGCTAAAAATCCGGAAGAAAGATCTCTCGTCAACTGGGGCTCGTCGCAGTACGGTCTGTCGTTTGTTTTCGCTCAATATATAAGGACGCGCTACGCTACGCTCACGAACGACACCGAGAGCGATTATCCGGGAAAATGGGTATATAAAAAGGTCCTCGAATCGAGAAACAAGACGAACGACAACAATACGCTCGGCATAATAGCGGATATCCTTTACCCGAAGGACATGTATCCCGAGCTTAAAACGAAGGACGCGCGCTGCCGCAGGCTCCTGACCGATTTTTGGATCGCGGTATTTTGCAGGGAGGACGAGGGGATCTACGGCTTTAACGGCGAAGAATGGGCAAACGATATCTCCCCTGACGAATATCTTAAAGAAAGCCTTCCGTCAAACGGCAGCACAAAGATCCGCAGCAGCATGGCTTCGTTCTACCTCATAAACGGCGGGAAAAGCGGAACCGCCAAGGTGACAAAAGCCCAAAACGGTCTTGCCTTTGTCGGGATAGATTATAAATACAACGTGCTTGAATATGACGCGAACGGCGGAACGGATGCGCCGGAAAGCAGCATCTTCCGCAGCCCCCGTATCGTACGGATACCGAGCGACGTCCCGAGCCGCTTCGGATTTACCTTCCGCGGCTGGTCAAAGACAAAGGACGCCGAAACGCCCGATCACCGTCCCGGAAGCAGTATAGATGTTTCGGGGCAAACGACGCTTTACGCCGTTTGGAAAGAGGCGGAAAAGATAAGCCTTGACACGACATATACAAAAAATACGGAATTCTCCAATCAGCAGGTTTGTTTCTTCTTTACTCCTAAGGAGGACGGAGCATATACGGTAAAAGTCTATCCGAATACGTACACGGAAATGTTTACGGGAGATGGAGAGATCGAACACGGATATAGTGACGAAAAGGGGTACACGTTTGAGCTTAAAGCCGGAACGGAATATGAGATGATCGTCTATTCAACGGCGAGAAGCTTCAGATTTTCCGTAACGAAAGAGATTTCGAGCTTTAAGCTGACCTTTGACTTTTGCGTCGACGGAGTCAAAAATACGACAATGTCCGGAAGAGACTCTTACTCTGTCATTGAAAACTACAGTGAAGGCAGCGAGGCGTTTAAGGCCGGATATAACTTCGCGGGCTGGTCAAAGAAAAAGAACAGCGCGACAGCGGACTATAAGTATCCGGACAAGATAGAGGTGACAAGCGACACGACGCTTTACGCCGTATGGATTCCCGCGCCGGAGATCAAGGTTGACGTGCCGGTCGCGCCGGGCGAACGTATTTACCGCACCTTTACTCCGGAGAGCGACGGGACTTACTGTATAACGTCAGCGAAGGCCGATCAAAACGAGAACGCGGATTACGAAATGGATATCCATGACGAAAAAGGAAGGTTCATCCGTAATGCCGACGACGGAGATGGCGTATGTCTTGCCAAAGGAACGACATATTACATCCTGGCCAAAAAGTCTTATTCCTTCGGCGCCGATCACGGTTTCGTAATAAAGAAATTATCGGACGAGATGTCGATAACGCTTACTTATGATATGGGCGACGATTCCGTAGGCTCTTTTGTACAAAAAGGAAAGGCGAGCTGCAAGATACCGCGCTTTTCTCCCGTATCGCTGACGGGGAGAAAATTCCTCGGCTGGGCAAAATACAGTAACGAGGAGAGGCCCGAATATAAGGCGGGAGATACCATCCTCGTAACGAGGGATACCTTCCTTTATCCCGTTTGGAGCGGAGAAAAGAAGACGTCCGAATTTGTGAAAAACTTCTACACCGCTGTCGCATACGTCAGATTGGTGCTCTTTATTGCAAGAACAGCCGTGTTTAGTCCGGACAGAAAAACTTATAAATTCTATCTGAAATGATCCTCCCGTTTCGGACAATAAATAACAAACAGCAAAAAATCGGGGCTCTGCCGTTTGGCAGAGCCCTTTTCTATAGTCTATTTTACGCCGGCAAGTTTTTGAAAGGACTTTAACGCTTCTTCCATGGAGACCTTTCTGTACAATTTCGGTAAATTGAACTTGGAGGCGTCTACCGATGTGCTGTAGGAACGGACGATAAACGCCGTATTTGTGTTGTTGGAGTTTTCCGAATAGAGCTGGAAGCGCACCAGCGTACCGTCCTCGGCGAAGAACAAACGGAAGCCCTGGTAGGTTTCACATAAATATTTTTGATTGCCGATCTCCACTACGGATGAATGATCGTAAATGCTGGGAAGGCTTGAGACCAAGTCGACTGAAAGCCACTGGCGGATCTCTTCTCCGTACGTTTCAAACAAAGACTGAAGCTGCGCGACGTCGTAATCCGCCTGTTCTTTTAAATCATAATAGGCGTATGTGCTTGCGGCCGGTATGACGATATAAAAATGCTCGAAACCTTTCTCGATAAGACGTATGCGGGCGACATTTGTGCGCAGTTTTATGTCAACGGAATCGGAGCGGATCCTTCGTCCGATAATGTCGGCGTAAATATCAAGATCTTTTATACCGATCTCCATATCCGCTGCGACGTATGACTTACCCGCAGTGTAAATAAGCGTACCCGATATTGTATGCTGAAGAGTTCCAACCTGCTGATTTTTGAAAAGCTCCATCGCGGCAAGAACGGGTTTCCCGTTTTCATCATATTCCGTTTCAATGACCGTTCCCTCATCCCAAAGGCCTTCTTCAAAGGGGAAGCACGGGATGGTGTGGTTCACGAACCGGCGAAGAAGCTTGCCGTCCTCGCGGTCGATCTTGCCGTCGCCGTTGACGTCCGCGGCAAGCTTTTGCGTCTCATTCAGGTGGTAGACGCCGATACGCGCGAAGAAAAGAAGAAAGCTGTCGATGAAATTGACCTTGCCGTCTCCGTTGACGTCGCCGAAAACAACTGCCGACGAATTGTCAGCCGTCGCCGCTCCGACGTTTAAGGCGCAAACGGAAAGAAGCATCGCAAATGCCAGGATAAAAGATATCACTCGGTTGGTTTTTTTGTTTTTCATTTGTTTTTTACCTCCATTATATTTTGCAATTAACAGTCTAACATATATTTCCAAAAAAGTAAACCTTTTAAGTTAAAAACGGAAAAACCCGCTCCGGCTCAAAAGCGTTTTAACAGGTTCGACACCGTGGCCTCCGCTTCTTCGGACATTATCTTTTCAAATTTTCCGAACACGGCGCTTCTTAAAAGCTCGATCAACCGGCAGAATACGAAGATGATGACGGGCACGACGAAACATTCGGCGACAAAAAGCGCTCCGCGGAAACGGTAAATGTCGAAAATTTTGTAGAAAATAAGTCCGGTAAGCGCGGGATGCATATATATCAGATAAACGGAAAGTACGTTTTTTCCGATATAATTTACGGCTTTTGAGGTAAACCTTATGTTTTTGAAAAAGAGGAAGAGCATCACCGAGCCGACGAAACAGAAAACAGTGTCGTAAGAAAGGAAATAAACCTTTCCGGCGCCGTAAACCTTTGAAAGGATCATGTCGGCAAAAAACAATACCGCAGACGAAGCGCAGTAAAGAAGGAGATAACGAAGCTTTCCGGAGTGAAAGACGTCATATTTTCTTATGTATCTTCCGACAAAATACAGAAAGATAAAATTGACTATCCCGTAGCCGTTGTCATCGGTCATCGACCGTGCCGAAAGCAGTTTGCAAACGGTGGGGAGAAGACAAAACATTGCAAACAGCGCGATAAGAAGCATCGTGAAGCTCTTTTGGGAAAGAAACTCCGTAAACTTATTTAACCAGGGACTCAGCAAAGTCAAAGCGAGATACATGGTTATGAACCACCATGTTCTGACCGTTATCGGAAAGATGTATCTCAGATCGTCGATGATATATGCTTTTGAAATGACCGCTGTCCCGGCAAAAAGACCGATGACAAAACCGGCAATGGAGTAAAACCACACCATGAAGCAGAGCTTCAAAACCTTTGAAGTCCTCGATCTTATCCCGAAATAACCGGAGATCAGGATAAAACAGTTTACGCTGACGATGGTAAAGCTCTTTATAAGATGACCGATGTTTGCTTCAAACCCCGTCGTTTCGACCGCGCTTCCGAAATAATAGATCAAATGACCGGCGGTAAGCATAAGCATACAAAGTATTCTCAAAAGCTCGAAATTCGATTGTCTTACAAAGCCTGTCTGTCCGCTGATATTTGTTTTTATATTTTCCACTTTAACGCCTCCCTTTTCCGTAAATCATTTTATCATATCATTCGGGATATCGCAATAATGCTCAACGGATAAAAAACGGAAAAATTTTTTGATCGGCATAAGTCGTATCATTTGCGGCAATAATATGTTCCGAGCCCGATTATTTATTAAGGAGTGTATATCTTGAAAAAAATACTGATCCCCCTGCTCGCCGCCGCGCTGATCGCCGCGGTGTTCGCAGGATGCGACAAGGCCGTAAGAGAGAGAAACGACACATCGTCGACGGAGTACGGCGAATATCGGAACGAGACTAACGATACGGAATACACGCAGACGGAGCCGACCACGAGAGAAAACGTCTTTACGGAGATCTCCTCGGATATTTCGGAAGCGCTTTCAAACGCGGATATGTTCGAGCCGGAAAACGGAAGAGTATCGGATACGTCCGTGCCGTCGGAAACGAACTCTCCCGACTGAAAAAAACAAAAAAGACCGTTCGGAAACCGAGCGGTCTTTTTTGCTGCAAGGTACAATAAAATGAAAACAACCGCCCTCTTGGACAGTTGAATTCTTGTGTCGGCACCGACCTATTTTCCCGGGCAGCTTCCCGCCAAGTATCTTCAGCACGTCTGAGCTTAACTACCGTGTTCGGAATGGGAACGGGTGGACCCTCAGCGTCATTAGCACCGACTGAAATGCACCGAAA
>JAILLJ010000091.1 GCA_024693205.1 Clostridiales bacterium
TTATCAGATGTCATCATCTATAGGCATTTCATAGTTGGGTTTTCCCTCATCCGCCTCACATTCGTTCGGCACCTGTCTCGCCTGCCGGCTCGGTCGGCGCTTCTGCCTGCGGCAGAGATGTCCACCGGACATCCGCGCCCCCAAGGGGAAGGCTTTTTATCCTTCAAAAATCCGTGAGAACCTTTTTATTTGGTATTGTTATGGCAGGAGCCGCCCATAGGACACTGAGCGCAGTTACAGCTGCAGGAGGACTTGCCGTTTTTCTTATCTTTTCTGAGCTTAATTATTATGCCGGCGACTAACAAGATTATTGCTATGGAGATCAAAATTGTAACAAGGTTTGAAGTTATCCAACTTATCATATGGGCGGCTCCTTTCTTTTAATATTGTATTATACTTATTACTGTATCTTGACGTTTGCCGACAGCTTCGTGGATTCCTTATACGGACGGAAGAGCATGAATGTGATGAATCCGAGGACGGCAAGCGCGAGTATCAGTCCGATGATGTTGACGCTTCCCGTAAACAGCAGGCCGAGCTGCCATACTATAAGCGAGACGGCGTAGGCGAATACGCACATATACAGGATGGCGAACCACGTCCATTTTCTGCTGTTCATTTCGCGCTTGATGGCGCCCATAGCGGCGAAGCAAGGCGCGCAAAGAAGATTGAACAGCATGAAGCAGTAGGCGGCGAGCATTCCGTGACCGTCGGAGAACGCGTCGAAATCGTTTTTGACGTTTGTCCAGATCTGCGATCCGGATTCGTCGAGTTCATCCTCTTCGGTCTCCGCCTCGTAGTGGTAGAGGATGCCGAACGTGTTGACGACCTCCTCCTTCGCGACGAGTCCCGTTACGGTCGCGACCGTCGGACGCCAAGATCCGAAGCCGAGGGGCTTAAAGATCACGGAAACGGGATGCGCTATGTCGGCAAGTATCGAGTCGTCCATCGGCGACAGCTCCTCTGCGGGGATATCCATTTTCTCCGCTTTTTTGACCTTATATTCCTCCGTAGCGATCGTTTCATCCTCATAAAGAGCGTCGACGTTGCCGAACTTTCCGTTGACGATGCCGTAGCCCTGGAGGAACCACAAAACGATAGCCGATATAAGAATGACGGTACCCGCGCGCTTTATAAACGACCAGCCGCGCTCCCATGTTCCGCGAAGAACGTTCTTTGCGGAGGGCACATGATAGGCGGGAAGCTCCATGACAAAGGGGGCGGGATCGCCCGCGAACATTTTCGTCTTTTTAAGCATAATACCTGAGATAACTATTGCCGCGACGCCGATGAAATACGCGCTTGTCGCGATAAGACCGGAGTCGCCGAAGAGCGCGCCCGCGATAAGTCCGATGATCGGCATTTTCGCGCCGCAAGGGATAAAGCACGTCGTCATTATCGTCATACGGCGGTCGCGCTCGTTTTCGATGGTACGCGAAGCCATGACGCCGGGAACTCCGCAGCCCGTACCGACGAGCATCGGGATGAAGCTCTTTCCGGAAAGTCCGAACTTACGGAAGATACGGTCCATGATAAATGCGATACGCGCCATATATCCGCAGTCCTCCAATATGCAGAGGAAAAGGAACAATACGAGCATCTGGGGAACGAAGCCGAGCACTGCGCCGACGCCCGAAATTATTCCGTCGGATACGAGTCCGGTTATCCATTCGGCGGCGCCCCAGCCCTCAAGCAGGCTTCGCGAGCCTGCCACGAGCCATTCGCCGCTGAACACATCGTTTGTCCAGTCCGTAAGGAACGTGCCGAGGCCTATTCCGCCGTCTGCTATCGACTTGCCCATGCTTACGGAATAAACGATGAGCATGATGAGCGCGAATATCGGAAGCGCGAGAAAGCGGTTAGTTATTATTCGGTCTATTTTATCCGATACAGTCAGGCGTCCCTTGTTTTTCTTTTTATAACAGAACTTCATCAGCTCCGCTATGTAGACGTAGCGTTCGTTTGTGATGATGCTTTCGGAGTCGTCGTCAAGCTCCTTCTCAGCCGCCTGTATGTCCTTCTCTATATGATCTTTTACGCTGTCGGAAAGTCCCAATTTTTCGCGCACCTTGTCGTCGCGTTCAAAGAGCTTTATCGCGTACCAGCGTTTCTGTTCCTCGGGGATGCTGTCGAGGGCGGCCTCCTCGATATGCGCTAAGGCGTGGTCTATGGGGCCGGAAAAGCTGTGATGCGGGATGGGCGCGTCTTGACGTGAAGCCTCTTTACATGCCTTTACCGCGTCGTCGAGTCCCTCGCCCTTGAGCGCCGATATCTCGACGATCTTACATCCGAGCTGACGTGAAAGCTCGGATACGTTTATTTTATCGCCGTTCTTGCGAACAAGATCCATCATGTTAAGGGCGATGACAACGGGGATACCGAGCTCAAGTATCTGGGTCGTGAGATAAAGGTTTCTCTCAAGGTTCGTCGAATCGACGATATTGAGAACGACGTTCGGGCGTTCCTCGATAAGATAATTTCTTGCGATGACTTCTTCAAGGGTGTAGGGCGAAAGGGAATAGATACCGGGCAGGTCGGTTATGACGACGTCCTTGTCGCTTTTGACCTTGCCCTCTTTCTTTTCGACCGTGACGCCCGGCCAGTTTCCGACGTACTGCTGTGTTCCGGTAAGCGCGTTGAACAGAGTCGTCTTGCCGCAGTTGGGGTTTCCCGCCAGCGCGACGCGTATCTCAGATGCCATATTTCTTCTCTCCTTTTTTAGTTAGGATAGGCTAACTTCTTGTGCAAAAAAATTATTCAATCTCAATCATTTCGGCGTCCGCCTTACGAAGCGAAAGCTCATAGCCGCGTACATTGACTTCGACAGGATCACCCAGGGGGGCGACCTTACGGACATAGACCTCTACCCCGCGGGTGATACCCATATCCATTATGCGGCGTTTTACGGCGCCTTCACCGTGAAGCTTGACGACCTTAACGGTGTCGCCGATATTGGCTTCTCTTAACGTTTTCACTGTTTTATCCTCCTTAAACCATGATTTTTCCCGCCATTTCGCGGCTTATAGCAACGCGGGATTCTTTGACGTTAACTATCAGATCGCCGACGACGGAGGAAAGCACCTTGACGTTTCCGCCGACGACAAATCCCATATCCTCCAAATGCTTTTTCGTTTCGGCGTTTCCTCCGATACGACGGATGATAAGATCTTCTCCGACGTTTGCGAGAGCAAGCGGTATCATTGTTTCACCCTCTTTAAGGTTAGCGATAACTAACCTGCACTGCGAAAAATTTGGTTAGACTTCGCTAACCACAAAAGAGTTTAGCACGTCTGACCGCGTTTGTCAAGTGAAATATAAATATTTTTTGAGAGGGACATTCGCCCGACAACGAAGCGTCAAATCGTTGACGCTTTATGACAGGCAAGGTTTCAGATGATACAGTCGTCTCAGCCGGAGATAAGCTTATCGACGTCTTCCTTTTCGCCGACCATAAGCATACGGAAGTTTTCCTTGATGACCGTATCGGGGGTCAGGGGTTCTCTGCGCTTTCCCGGCTCCTTAACGGCTATCACGTTGACCTTGTAACGCTTTCTGAAATCGACCTCTCTGATCGATTTTCCGACCCACGAACTGAACGGAGTCATTTTAACGACGGTCAGATCGTCGTCGACGTTCAGAAGGTCGAGGAAGCTTTCGGAAACGACCTTTCCGGCGACGCGCGCAGCGCTCTCCTTTTCGGGATAGATTATCTCGTCCGCACCGACCTTCAAAAGTATCTCGCCCATGCGGCTGTCGGAGCTTTTGGCGATGACCTTCGGAACGCCCTTTTCCTTTGAGACCATGACGCACATGATGCTCGCGTCGAGGCTGCTGCCCATAGCGACTATGACGACGTCCATATTTTCGAGTCCGAGTTCGCTCAGCGCGTCCGCGGAGAACAGATCCACCTTTACGGCGTAGCTTACTTTGTCGGCATAGTGTTCGACCGCCGTTTGATCGCTGTCGGCGACAAGGATGTCGGCTCCGAGGTTGATAAGCTCATCGGTAACAAATCTTCCGAATCTTCCGAGGCCGAGTACGGCTACTGATTTTCCCATAATATCCACCTTTTATCCAATATAAAATTTACCGTGCGCCGGAGTCACGGCGGAGACTTCCGCCTTTTTTGTATGGAACAGGACCACCATGGAAACAGGCCCTATTCTTCCGGCGTACATTCCCAATATCACGATCATTTTCCCGATCGGGTGAAGGTACGGAGTTATGCTCCTGCTCAGTCCTACGGTCCCCGTCGCGCTGAATATCTCAAACATCGAGTCGAGGATGGGTATACCGTCCGATAAAGCGAGGAGCGCGGTAAGAATAAGCGAGAGAGACAGGCTGACGATAACTATCGCGCTTGCCTTCTGAAGCCTGTCGGAGCTGAACGATCGGCTAAAGATCACGCTGTTCTTTTTGTTGCGGATGGAGTTATGAATGTTGAGGAAAAGAGCGAATATCGTCGTCGTCTTAACTCCTCCGGCGGTACCCATCGGGGAGCCTCCGATGAACATAAAGAGACACGAGATAAATGCGGTGACTTCTCTGAGATTTCCTTGAGGCACTGTCGAAAAACCGGCTGTACGAAGCGTCACCGATTGAAAGAAGCTGTTGAGGATTTTATATCCGAGCGGCATTTTGCCGAGAGTCGC
>JAILLJ010000094.1 GCA_024693205.1 Clostridiales bacterium
CCCGATTTGCCCTCTCTTACAAGGACGAGCTTTTCGCCCGCTCGGTCAAATATCGGGTAGCGCGTAAGCGGCATGGCATTGTAATCGAGGATGCTCTTTCCGTTCAGAACGAGCGAATGGGAATGCGCGTCAAAGATGACCTTGTGACGGCGCGCGTGTGTCTTGCCGTAGTCACGAAGCATGTCTATGACCCTTGAGATCGCCTTATAGCCGCGGTCATTCGCGGTATAGAGATGTATCTGTCCCATGTGGAAGGCTTCACAGCCGCAGTCGATGTAATTTATACCGCGGTAATAAAACCACATCTGACATTCCGTCTTTGAAATGTCCGGCATAACGTCCCATGTGCCCGAATTTTTTCCGAAAACACAGTCGTCATAACGGAAGCATCTGTCCTCAAAGGGCAGACCGAACGCGTCGAACACTTCGCGGGGAATTTTGATGTATTCCACGTCCTCCCGATAAAGCGCCTCAAAGATACACGCCTGTAAGATGATCTCGGGATCTGCCGCGTGGATCCTTTCCGCCGAACGGCGAACGAGCGCGAAATGCTCGCTGTCGGGCGTCGTCGCCTTCCAGATCCCTGCGGCGCGTCCGAGGAATTTTATCCCCATTTTCAGCATCACGCGTATGTCGTCGTCGAGAGAATCGCTTTCGCAGATCCACTGAGCCGACGCGGCGTGAGAAAGATAGTATTCGAGCACCTTGCGTGGCATCGAGCCGTCAAAATATCCTTCGTTCATTTTTTTGTCCCCCTGTTGACAGCGCGTGAGAAATGTTCTCCGCGCCGAAATTTAAAAAATATTATTAAAAATTTTAATATAATTAACCGGTTAATCATTGCCCGCGTGACGCGAGGAATAAAGCCTTGCGCTCCGCCTTGCGCATTCGGAGATCGCGATGGGATGAAAGCCCGGGATCGAGGAATACAGCGTATCGCCGAGCGGCGCTTTGAGATGATCGGGGATGTCGGCGCTTCCGTTTAACGCTCCCATTATCGAGCCGACGGTGGCGCCGTTGCAGTCCGTGTCCCATCCTGCGCCGACGGCCGTGGAGACTGAGCTTAAAAAATCTCCTTTTCCGAATATAAGCGACGCGACGCAGACGGCGGCGTTGTTGTTTGTATGAACTGCGGGAAGATCGCCGAAGCGGTCCCACAATTTTTTATAGAGGTCGTCGGCATTCGCGCAATCCTTCGCGGCCTTAACGGCGAAGAGGATATCGGCGTAAAGTCTTGATTTTTTCGGCACAAACGAAAGGGCGACGGAGATGCATTTTTCGATGTCCTTTTCGGTAAACGCGGCGGCGATAAGAGCGGCAAAAAACATCGCGCCGTACACGCCGTTTTTGACATGTGAAAAGATCGCGTCGTTATATGCCGAGACAGCCGCGGCGTACGGATCGCCGGCGTTGTAATATCCGTAGTGGTCTACTCTTATCTGAGCGCCGATCCATTCGCGGTAAGGATTTTTATGTCCGTGACAAAATTCTATCTGTTTTTCGACGTCCTTTTCGGGACAGGTCACGCTGTTTATCAGCGCGGCATGCTCCGCCGTAAAGCAAAGAGAGAGCGGCAAATATTTTTGCCACATGTCGGCGACGTCGGACGGAGTGAAATCGTTGCCGTATTTTTCGTTTATCAACAGGGCGAGCACGAGATATCTTATATCGTCGTCGCTTTCGGCAAACCGGACGTTTTCCTTAAGGCTGTCCTCACAAAAAACGGAAAGCCCGTATTTTTCGCGGGCAGCCGATCTGCCGGAGATATAATCCCGAGGCGGGAAAGCGTCGCCGGCGCACTCCTGCCAAAGCTTTATGTATTCCCAGCCGCGGCGGTCATCGTCTCCGCTTCCGTAGGGATAAAGCTCTATGGGCTTTCCCATTATGCATCCGATTATCCTGCCGAGCCACGCGCCGTAAAACTTATCGTCGAGCGTACTTTTATCGGGCGTCTTTTTGTATTCGCAAACGTCCGAACAGCGGAGTATCTCGTCAAGGCCGCTCGGTTCATAAAACGGAAAATCTTCTCTTATCGGAAGAGAACACAAATCCGAATAGATCTTTTTAAGCTCGTCGTCGCAAAGTCCCGTCAGGTCATATTCGGGAACGCGGCATCCCTCCTGCTTCCTTTGCAGTATCTCATACCTGACAAGCTCGCTCATCGAAAGGCCTTCTATCATAATGTCACCTCGAAGATTATTAGGGCAACACCGCACAATCGGGGTGTGCGGATTGCGAAGTAAGATTTTTCGTCAGGCTGCACAAAAAGATCGAAGGTTTGCTGTCGCAAATCAAGAGATTTTTGTGCAGCATGACGGAACAAGATTCAAGCAAGGCGTGCGCC
>JAILLJ010000137.1 GCA_024693205.1 Clostridiales bacterium
TCTACACAGTATCTCCAGCCGAACTTGTCCTCAAGCTTGCCGAGCTGAATACCCGTAACGGTGTCGTAAAGCTTCTGTGAAAGCTCGCCGATGCCGCCGTCCTGAATAGTCATAACGTCGTCCTTGAATCTCAGTTTGCCGACAGGTGAAATGACTGCCGCTGTGCCTGTTCCGAATACTTCCTCAAGCGTTCCGTTCTTCTGCGCCTCAAGAAGCTCATCGACGGAGATCCTTCTCTCCTCAACGGGGATGCCCCAGGATTTGCAAATCTGGATAACGGAATTACGCGTGATACCGGGAAGGATGCTTCCGTTGAGCATGGGAGTTACTACGGTGCCGTTTATCTTAAAGAAGATGTTCATAGCGCCGACTTCTTCGATATATTTACGCTCGACGCCGTCAAGCCAAAGGACCTGCGAGAAGCCCTCGTCATGTGCCTTGACCTGAGCGATAAGGCTTGCCGCGTAGTTTCCGCCCGTCTTTGCGAAGCCCATTCCGCCTCTGACCGCTCTGACATATTCATCCTCGATCCAGATACCTACAGGAGCAAGACCGCTCTCATAGTAAGCGCCTGAAGGAGAAAGAATAACTATAAATAAATACGTCTTTGAGGGAGCCACGCCGAGAAATTCATCCGTCGCGATAATGAACGGACGTACATAGAGCGAGGTGCCGGGAGCCGTGGGAACCCAATCCTCGTCGACCTTTACAACAGCGCTGACAGCCTGAACAAAATCTTCAACGGGAAGCTGCGGGATAACAAGTCTCTTGTTGGACTCGTTGGTTCTCTTGGCGTTCATGTCGGGACGGAACATATATGTCTTGCCGTCCGCGCCCTTATAAGCCTTAAGTCCCTCAAACATTTCCTGACCGTAGTGAAATACCATGGCCGCGGGAGAAAGGGAGATATTTCCGAACGGAACTACTCTCGGATCGTGCCAGCCCTTGCCCTCGGTATAGTCCATAACGAACATGTGATCCGTAAAGATCTTACCGAAACCGAGAGGCTGATCGGCAGCGGGTTTCTCCTTTGGATTTTTTGTTTTCTCGATTTTGATATCAAGCATAGAAAATTCCTCTTTTCTATAAAAATTTACAAAAATATTTTACCACTTTCATATCGAAAATGCAATGATTTTTTTAAAATATCGTCTCAAGCGAAGGCTGTCAGAATTCTTCGGCCACAGCCTTGTATATCTCGTGAATAACAGACCTGTTTACGCTCACCTTATAGCTGCTCGTGGTCTTGTCGAGAAGCTGTTCAAACTCGTCGGAACAGAGCTTTTTAAGGCAGTCGATGCGGTATGTTTTCAGTATTTCTTCATCTTCCTTTGTGACCTTTTCAACGAGGAAAATATATTCGCTGTTTTCGATAACGGACGGCGAATCGGGAGTGAGACTCGATACGCTGCTGAAAAATTCCGCGGGGTAATTGTTGTCGTTTTTGTTTATCGTGATAAGATCGACACTGAAAGACGACAGCCCCTGTGATTTCGCGTAATCCGCCGCGACATCCTCAAAGGACGTACCCGTCAGAAGATCGTCCTGCATTGCCTTGAATTTTGACTCGATACTCTTTTTTTCAAGTGTGTCGAGCGGGACTATCTCTCCCTCCGAATTTGTTTTGGTGAGGTATCCGTTGATGGATTTGAACGTGACGTAGTTTTCCTTAAAGTATTTTTCGACGTCCTGCTGAGGTATTTCGTATTTTCCGCCCGTGTCGTAATTATAAAGAAACAGCATCGTCTTTTTGGCGTCGTTGGCAAGTACCTTTGTGAGCGTCTGTTTGGATACGCCAACAGCATTATAAAGCTTTGAGTAAAAGCTCCATTTTGAAGAGACGTTTTCCGACACCTCGTATTTATATTTCGGCGTTAAGCGGAACGACTGCTCCTTAAAGAGAGTGTTGACGGCGACATAGTTTACGCAAAGCTTAACAGCCTTTTCGGTCACTTCATTCTCTTTTGAGTATTTCGTAAGCCCGTGATCGCCGGGGCTGTGCATGATTATTCCGAGATAATAGGCAAAGACCTCCGCGGATATCTCAGCTCCGTCGACTGTCAAAGCCTCCGCCGCCTCTTCGCCGCGACAGCCGGAAAACAATGAGCATAAAATAATGACCGAAATCAGTAAAGCCGTTATTCTTTTCATTTCGCTCACTCCTTATCTTTTTCAAGTATCTCAAACGCCTTGTTCAGTATATCGAGCTTTTCTTCGCCTTTGAATATCCGCAGCGTTATATGCGGCTTTGATTTGGCGCTGACAAGAATTCTTCCCTGCATCATTCTTGCAAGTCTCGTTATCTTTTCCATGTCAATATTTTCAAGATAGAGAAGAATTTCTCCCTTTTTCTCGCCGATCTCGTATACGCCCTGTTTTATTGCCGTTCCGCGCAAAAGCGATATCGTCACAAGTCCGCGTACCGACGCGGGAGGCTCGCCGAATCTGTCGGTCAACTCGTCGATGACGTCGTCCGCGTCCTCTCTCGAACGGATATCGGCTATCCTGCGGTACATTGAAAGCTTCTGCGGCACATTTTCGATATATTCCGACGGTATATGGGCGTCTATCGGGAGATCGATCAGGCATTCGCGCTCCGGCTCCTCGGGAGCTTCTCCCTTTTCTTCACTGACAGCCTGGGCGAGAAGCTTCATATACATGTCGTATCCCACGGCCTCCATGTGACCGTGCTGCTGCGCGCCTAAAATATTTCCCGCGCCGCGAAGCTCAAGATCTCTCATGGCTATTTTGAAGCCCGATCCGAATTCGGTGAATTCCCTTATCGCTTCAAGGCGATGCGTCGCTATCTCTGTAAGGGCTTTCCCCCTTACGAACGTAAGATAGGCGCTCGCTCTCCTGCTCGAACGTCCGACACGTCCCCTTATCTGATGAAGCTGTGCAAGCCCCATCTTGTCGGCGTCCTCAATGATAAGCGTATTTACATTGGGAACGTCTACGCCCGTTTCGATGATGGTCGTACATACAAGTATATCGGTTTCTCCCTCAAGGAGCTTTCGCCAGACTTCGCTCAGTTCGTCCTCGTCCATCTGACCGTGAGCTATATCGACGCGCGCGTCGGGCATCATCCGTTTTATCGCCGCAGCCGTCCTGTCGATCGTCTCGACGCGGTTATGGAGAAAATAGACCTGCCCTCCCCGTCTCAGCTCCGCCGTCATCGCCTGAACGAGCACATCCATATTGAATTCAAGAACATAAGTCTGAACGGGATATCTGTCTCTCGGCGACTCCTCAAGGACGGACATATCGCGTATCCCCGAAAGCGCCATGTTGAGCGTTCGTGGGATGGGCGTAGCCGTCAGCGTAAGAACGTCGACCGTCGGGAACATATTTTTAAGCTTCTCCTTCTGCGCAACGCCGAACCGCTGTTCCTCGTCGACTATGATAAGTCCGAGGTCGCGGAACTCGACGTCCTTTGAGATAAGCCTGTGGGTGCCGACGACTATATCGGTCGTCCCGCGCTTGAGATTTTTTATCGTTGAGTGTATCTGCTTTGTCGTACAAAAACGCGACATCATTTCCGCTTCTATCGGGAAACCTTCAAAGCGCTTTTTAAGCGTCTGGTAATGCTGTAAAGCTAAAATGGTCGTCGGGACAAGAATGGCGCACTGCTTACCGTCGGCGGCGCATTTGAACGCGGCTCTGAGAGCTACCTCCGTCTTGCCGAATCCGACGTCGCCGCAAAGCAGTCTGTCCATCGGATAAGGCTTTTCCATATCGGCTTTTATCTCGTCGATACAGCGAAGCTGATCCTCCGTCTCGTCGAACTCAAACCTTCTCTCAAAGTCGCTCTGCATGTCGATGTCGGGCGAAAAGGCAAATCCCTTTACATGCATCCTCTTGGAGTAAAGAGCGATAAGCTCCTTAGCCATGTCCTTTACCGCGGCGCGCACGTTGGAGCGAGTCCTTTGCCACTCCTTGCCGCCGAGTTTATTGAGCTTAACGGGAGCGTCGCTCCTCGCTCCGATATACCTCGACACCTGGTCGAGCTGTGTCACGGGCACGTAAAGTATATCGCCTTTATCGTATAGTATCTTGATATAATCCTTTACCGTTCCGTTCGCTTCGAGCTTGTTTATCCCCTGGAATATTCCTATACCGTGGGTGTTGTGGACGATATAATCGCCCTTGTGAAGCTCGTCGAGACTGTTAAAGGCATTTTTGGATGAGACTTTTTTATGCTTTACCTTGGACGGCGCGGAGTATCTGCTTCCGTATGTTATCAGGACGCATTTTGCGTTCGGATATTCAAAGCCCGTCGAAAGACTGCCGCTTAAAACGCTGATCATGCCCTTGCCGAAGGACTTAGGCGGCGTAGGATAAAATGTACAGTTATATCCGTCCTCATAAAGGTCGGAAGCGAGCGCCTTAGCGGCCTTATCCGCTCCGCCCATGACTATTATTTTATGATCCTTCTTTTTATAGAACGGGTCGATGTCGTCCTTTAATATCGAATAAGAGCCGTTCCACGGCGACTGCTGTCTGGCATTTACGGTTATAAGCTCTTTTACCGGAGTATCAAAGCTTCCGCGCGCCATGTTGTCAGTATAGATCGCTCCGGCTTTTTCAAAATAATGTAAAACCTCGCCGAACGTCTTTGTAAATACGAAAAGCTCCTTGAAAAGTACGCCCTCCTTTAAGAGCGCCTTTTCCTCCTCGGAAAGCAGATCTATAGCCGCGTTTATCTTTTCGCGGACGGAAAAGCTTTCGCTGACAAAGAGCAACGGGTCTTTGACGTAGTCAAGCACCGTCGATCTTGTCTTATAGATGAGAGAGATATATTTGTCGACGCTCGAAAGCCTTATACCGGCTCTTATACGGTCGATGTCGTCTCTTAAAGACGCCTTTGCCTTTACGGAGCCGGCGCCCTTGATGTTATCGGCAAGCTCCTCGAGCATGTCGGCAAATTCCGCGCTGTCGCCGCAGATGACTTCGTTTGCCGGCGTTATCCTGACGGAGCTTATATTTTCCGTCCTGCGCTGTGAATCCGTCTCAAAATACGAAAGACTGTCTACGGAGTCTCCCCAAAATTCACATCGGCAGGGGTTTTCAAAGTCAGGCGGGAAAAAGTCGATTATTCCGCCGCGGCATGAAAACTGACCCTTACCGTCGACCTGGGAGCCGTTTGTGTATCCGGCGTTTATAAGTAAAGTCTTTAAGTCGTCCGTCTTTATCTCGTCTCCGACTTTCAAGGTAAACGATCTTTTGATAAATTCATCGGGCGGCATGGTGTATTGTATTACCGCCTCCGCCGAACATATCACGGCGTCGAAATTGCCGTCGCTCATCTTTCCGAGGACGTTCAGCCTTAAATGCTCGTATTCCCTCGAATAGCTTTCGGTGCTTCTGAAAACAAAATCCTTCGCGGGAAATGTCAGCGAATTTATGCCCATCGTCGCAAGGTCGGACGAAAGACGCAAAGCCGATGCCTCGTCGGGAGCTATCACGACGGCTTTTCTTTTCGTATCGGAAATAAGAGAAGCTATCAGATGCGCCTTATGGATATGCGAAAGTCCCAGCACGCCCATAGGCAGCCGGGATCGCGTTATTCCGGATAATACCGATCTGTATTCCGGAGAGCTATTCAGAATTTCGGAAAAGCAGGACATGGCAACCTCAAGTAATCAGTTAATAATGCCTTCGTCCCTCATCGCTTCACGCAAAACATTTACGTTTCCGTGGGAGTAGCAATGGGTCTTCATACCGAGCTTTGACGCCGCGTCGGTATTTCTTTTCATATCGTCAATAAAATAACATTCTTCCGGCAACAGACCGAATGTGCTGAAAAGAATAATGAAAATTTCAGGATCGGGCTTAACGCATTTATAGTCGCAGGAAGCTATAAAGCCGTCGAAGTATTTAAACGCGGGTATTTGCGACTTTCTTTTATGGAACTCGGGCGGCGTATTTGAAAGAAGAAATATTTTAAAGCCCATGTCCTCTTTAAGAAAGCGTATGAATTCACACATTTCGGGAAAAGGCGGCATCTCATCCCACCATCTGAAAAGGAGCTTTGTCAGCGGCTCGTGAAGGCGCTTCGGAAGATATCCGCAAGCTTCCTTCGCGACCTCCTCGACGGTCATCAAGCCTTGATCCATAGGCCCCCAGACGTTTTTTACGAACAATACGTCCTTGATAAGCTCTACGTCGTTTTTATCGCCGAAATATTTTTTAAGCGTTTTTTCGGGATCAAAGTCGATTATGACTCCGCCCATATCAAAAACAATATTTTTTATCATTTAAGATCAGTTCTTCCTGACGTCTCCGCAGCAGTTTTTATATTTCTTTCCGCTTCCGCAGGGACACGGATCGTTGGGGCCTACCTTTTTGCCCTTTCTCACCGTTCTGCCCTTTTCGCTTCCGTCGGATGAACCGCTGCTCGTCGTGACTATTTTAGCTGTCTGCTCACGCTTTGTGTCGTCCTCGCTCTTGACTCTAATCGTCAGCATGATGCGGACGGTATCCTCACGGATAGACCTTGTCATCTCGTCGAACATGTCGAAGCTTTCCATCCTGTAAACGACGACGGGATCGTGCTGACCGTATGCGCGAAGACCTATGCCGCGCTTTAATTCGTCCATGGCGTCGATGTGATCCATCCACTTGCTGTCGACCGTGCGGAGAAGTACCATTCTTTCAAGGCTGCGCATAAGCTCGTCTCCGAGCTCCTCCTCGCGCTTCTCGTAACGCTCGTGTCCCCTCGTTTCAAGCAGCTCCTGGATCTCATCGCGGTCAAGCTCGTCTTCTCTGAAGTCGTCGGGCGTCGTAAGCCAGCCGAGGAATTTTTCGCGAAGGCCGTCGATGTTCCAATCGCCCTTCGGAAGCGACGCGGAGCAATAGAAATCCATAGCGTCGCTGATGTCGTCATCGAGCATTTTAAGGATCTTCGGCTTAAGCTCGACGCCGTCAAGCACCTGGTTTCTCTGTTCGTAAATAAGCTCTCTCTGTCTGTTCATTACGTCGTCGTACTGGAGAACATTTTTACGCGTTGCAAAGTTTCTGCCCTCGACATTCTTCTGGGCGCGCTCGATTGAAGAGGAAACGATCTTTGATTCGATCGGCATATCCTCCGGAGTGTTGAGCGTGTTCATGATATTTGTAAGTCTTTCGCCGCCGAATATCCTCATAAGGTCGTCCTCGAGCGAAAGATAGAAGCGCGATTCACCGGGGTCGCCCTGACGTCCGGAACGTCCGCGGAGCTGGTTGTCGATACGCCTTGAATCGTGGCGCTCAGTACCGATTATATAAAGTCCTCCGGCATTTCTGACGTCGTCGGCCTCGTCCTTTATTTCCTCTTTATATTTCTTTTCAAGCTCCGTAAACGTATTTCTCGCTTCGATTATCTCTTCGTTGTCCGTCTCGGCGAAGCCCGTCGCTTCGACTATAAGCTCGTCGGGGTACTGCATTCTTCTCATCTCGGACTTAGCGAGATATTCGGGGTTACCGCCGAGCATGATGTCGGTTCCTCTGCCTGCCATGTTGGTAGCTATCGTGACAGCTCCCTTTTTGCCTGCCTGGGCGATTATCTCGGCTTCCTTTTCATGGAACTTTGCGTTCAGCACCTCGTGCTTAATGCCTCTGCGTTTCAGCATCGAGCTGAGATGCTCAGATTTTTCGATCGAAATGGTACCGACAAGCACAGGCTGTCCCTTTTCGTGGCATTCGACTATCTGATTTATGACAGCCTCGAACTTCGCGTTCTCGGTCTTATAAACGACGTCGTGATTGTCGACTCTTATCATGGGCTTATTTGTCGGGATCTCTATGACGTCGAGGTTATAGATCTCCTGGAACTCCTGGCTCTCCGTCATGGCTGTACCGGTCATTCCCGAAAGCTTTCCGTAAAGGCGGAAATAATTCTGGAAGGTTATCGTTGCGAGCGTCTTGCTCTCATGCTCGACCTTGACGCCCTCTTTCGCCTCGATCGCCTGATGAAGTCCCTCGTTGTAACGTCTTCCGTACATGATACGGCCTGTAAACTCGTCGACTATGAGCACCTCTCCATCCTTGACGACGTAATCGACGTCTCTGCGCATTACGCCGACAGCCTTGATAGCCTGATTGATATGGTGCTGTATCGTCATGTTCTCGGCGTCCATGAGGTTTTCAAGCCCGAAATACGCCTCGGCCTTGGCGATACCGGATTTTGTAAGCGAAGCAGTCCTCGCCTTTTCGTCGACTATGAAGTCGCCGTCCTCGGCTACATCCTCGGCGTTCTCCTTTGAATTTATCTCCTTGACCTTGACCATTTTGAGCGTATGGGCAAAGCTGTTTGCCTGGCGGTAAAGGTCGGTCGACTGATCGCCTCTTCCGGAAATGATGAGCGGCGTCCTCGCTTCGTCGATAAGAATGGAGTCGACCTCGTCGACGATGGCGAAAGCGTGACCTCTCTGTACCTTCTGTTCCTTATACGGGACCATGTTGTCACGAAGGTAGTCGAAGCCCATTTCGTTGTTTGTGCCGTATGTTATATCGGCGTTATAAGCCTCCGTCCTCTGATCTCCGTCGAGGTCATGGACGATAAGTCCTACCGAAAGCCCCATGAAGCGGTATACCTTGCCCATCCATTCGGAGTCACGTCTTGCGAGATAGTCGTTTACCGTGACTATGTGGACTCCCTTGCCGGTCAGCGCGTTAAGGTAAGCGGGAAGCGTTGCGACAAGCGTTTTTCCTTCGCCTGTCTTCATCTCGGCGATACGTCCCTGATGGAGTACGACGCCGCCGATGATCTGGACGGGGAAGTGCTTCATGTTGAGCACGCGCCACGAAGCCTCACGGCAAGCGGCAAACGCCTCGGGCAAAATATCGTCGAGCGTCTCGCCGTTATTGAGACGATCCTTGAAATAAGGCGTCTTTGCCTGAAGCTCCTCGTCGGAGAGAGCGGAATATTCCTCCTCAAGCGCAAGGACCTTATTAAGTATCGGTCTGATCCTTTTTACCTCTTTTTCGGAATACGATCCGAACAGTTTCTTTAAAAGTCCCATTTCTTCACCTCAAAAAAATAATGAAATATCGGAAAATATCTTGTAATCGGAAAATTTTTATGATAAATTTAAAGCACAGCGCCGCGCAAAAGGCGTACATATCGCAAAGAAAGATCATCGTAAAGGAATGATAAATATGCCGAAAAGAAAAGATTATCTCTCGTGGGACGAATATTTCATGGGGATCGCGCTCTTATCTTCAAACAGGAGCAAGGACCCGAACACAAGAGTCGGAGCCTGTATAGTGAACCAAGATAAGAAGATAATGTCCGTAGGCTATAACGGGCTTCCGTCCGGCTGCAGCGACGACGAATTCCCGTGGGAACGCGAGGGCGAAACATACGACACAAAATATCCGTATGTATGCCACGCCGAGCTGAACGCCATCCTCAATAACGGCGGAGGAAGTCTCCGCGACTGTAAGATATATGTTGCTCTCTTCCCCTGTAACGAATGCGCAAAAGCGATAATCCAGAGCGGCATAAGAGAAGTCATATACCTTTCGGACAAATACGCCGACACGGTCTCGACAAAAGCGTCAAAGCGCATGTTTGACGCCGCGGGCGTAAAATATACTCAGCTTTCGCCCAAGATAGACGAACTTCTTATCGACTTTAAAAAGGAATCCGTCTGATCAGAACGCGCAGATACGACATCCCGTAACGCCGTCCGCGTTGCTGTTTATGACGAACGAGTTATCGGTCGTCCACATGATATAGTCGACGCCGCCGTAAAAGATGTTTTTATCCTCGGCAACGGTGTATTCTCCCGACTTAAGGTCATAGAGAACGGCAGTCTGTGTTCCGCCGTTTTTGAGCATAACGAGCTTCGTTTTGTCCGGACTTACCGAGAACGATACGGGATAAGTAAGTCCCCCGACGTCAAGAGTCTTGCTTTCACCGGTGAAAAGATCGGTGAGAACGAGGCTCATTTTATTTAATATCATGTGGCCGTCAATGAGATATTCCGAAAGGTCTCCGTCGAAAGAAGCCGTCGTCTTTTCGACTCCGCCTGTGTTCGTTACGGCGTTAAAGCCGTTGTCCGTCTTTTTGAAATAAGTAAGATTTCCGTCGTTTACAAGCGCGAACTTTGCAAAGATGCCCCTTGCGGCTACGGAGGGCTTTGTCGAAGTATCGGGGACGTTAATGATATCGCAGACCTCATCCATCATGTTGAGGTTGTAGTTTCTTCCCGAAAGATAATATCTCTTTCCGCCGCAGGTCTTTAAAAGGCTGTCGGTCATGACCGCCCAGTCTGTGCGGTGTCTGCCGTATTCGTCGATAAGCCTGCCGTTGTCGCCGGTAAGCTTTGTAGTGTTTTTGGTAAGCTTGTTGAAGCCGTAAACCTCGGAATAGGACTTATCCTGCGAAAGGAAATCCTCCTCGTCAAAATCAACAAGAAGCATGGCGTCGCCGCTTCCGTAGCCCTCGGGCATACCGACGAGCTTAAAGAACGCATAGTCATAGAGCTTTACGTTTGCTTTACTGTTTTTTGTCGTAAAAAGGCCGAAGCCGCCTATCTCATTATCTTTTTCGACGTAATAGAGCTTAACGGGGATGTCCTGATTGCTGCACTTAACGCTGATATCGGCATCCTTGACTCCCGGCATAAGCCCGAATACTCCGTCGCGGTACTCAAAGAACTTTACCTCGCCCGAAGGATATATCTCGGCGAATACGTCTTTGACGGACATCTCCTGTAAAGGACAGTCGATCTTGCCGTATTTTTTGACGTAAGGCGAGAACTTGTTTGATTCATCGACGGTAACAGTCGTTATCTCAGGTTCGACCGGTTCCTTTGTACGCGAGCCGCTCCAGACATAAAGCACCATCGAAGCCGCCGCCAAAAGAGCCGTAGCCGACATAATTAAAACGTACTTTTTCAGTTTTTTCTTTTTCTTAGCCATTATATGCCTCCGATGCCATAATAATCTATATTAAAACATTTTGATATTATATCATACATTTTTAATAAATTCCACTTAAATTATAAAAATTTTTCATTTGTTCAAAAATTTTTACGTATTATTCCTGTTTGAACTTAAACTATAAAATATAAACAAAAAAATCATTTTAATATGTGTAAAAATACCCCTTGACATATTCTTCATTATATTATAAATTTTAGTGTAGCAGTTAAATAATCAATTTATCGGAATGAGGGCGTTTCTTAATGAAAAAATCTTTACTCAAGGTAATAAGTATTATCTGCGTTCTTTCACTTTTATCCGCCTTTGCGGCTTGCGGCGGTAAAACCGAAGTTACCGACGCCGAGGCCGTTACGGAGGCCGAAACGACAAAGATAGCGGAAGAAACAAAAGAGACCGAAACAGCTTCCCCTTTGGAAGATGAAACGGAAGCCGTCACAGAGACGGCTGAAGAAACGACCGAGGAAACGACAGAGGCCGAGAAAAAGGTGCCCGAAACAAAGGAAGAGATCCTCGCCGCCTACACCGAGATAATGAATCTCACGAAGGAGAAGAAGCCCGCGTTTACAAAGGCCGAATGGCAGGATCTTCCCGACGGCGACGGCAACCGCTCGATCGTTAAACATTCCGGCATCCTTCCCGTCCCGAAGCTTATCGAAGCGGCGCTCAACGTCGTAAACAACAACTATGTCGTGACCGAGGAAAAGGCCAAGGCCGAGCCGGAACACTACGACAAAGGCACAGATATGTACAGATTCCCCGTTTACGATACGCCCAAGGGCTGTATGCTGACAGACGTTTCGGCAATAAAGAGCGCTTCCGCCGAACAACTCGATAACGGAAATATAAAGCTTGTCATCACTTTAAAGGATGAAAAAAATCCCGAGCCGGCAGAAAAGGGCGCAACGACCGCGCCGAGCAACACCGGCAAGATGTTCAGTCCCCTTTCAAAAAAGAAACAAATAGACCCCGAGCTTCAAAAGGGCTTTGTTAAGGCCGTAGTAAAAGACGCAGTCTATGACCTTATTTATACTAACTGCAGAGCAGAGCTGATCTATAACCCCGAAACAAGTGAAGTTGTCTCGCTGAAGCAGTATACGTCGACTATTATCAACGGCACCGGAAAGCTTGTCGGCTGCGATGTCGATATAATGCAGGTAGTCAACGATACGCTTGAAGCATGGGACTTCAAATATTAAATCAATTTGAGAGGAGATCAAAATTGAAAACAGTATTAAAAGCAATCTCACTTTTACTTGTTCTTTCAATGGTCGTCGTTCTGGCAGCCTGCGGAGGAAAAAGTGAACCCGACACAACAGCGGCTGACACGGAAGAAGTAATCACAGAGGCGCCGGACGCCGAAGGAACATCGGCAATTGCTGATGAGTCCCTGACAGCAGCGGAAGAAGAAACAACAGCGGCTGAGGAAACGACTGTCGCCGAAGAAACGACAGAAGCTGCGACAGAGGCCGCAACGGAAGCCGAAACGGAAACAACAAAGGCAGAGCTTAAGGCTCCCGTAAACGGAAGCGTCGCAGAGATCGTTAAATTCTATAACGAATGCGCAAATGCGACCAAGGGCTACGACAAAAAGATGACCGTAAAGTATGTTCAGGGAACAATGACGAGACTTGACGACATCTCCATCGGTCTCCTCAGAGGCACTGCGGAAGACATGCTTCCCAATGATTATCCTCACGGCGATACAAAGACATACACAAACGGCAAAACAGCTGACGGTTCCAATATCAAAGACAATCTCCCGATCGACGGCAGCGAGAAGATGAGCACGCTTGAGCCTTCAGGCGTAGCGAGCGCTTCCTGCACAAAGAGCGGCAACGGCTACAAGGTAGTCATCAAGTTAAAGAGCGAAACAGGAAACGACATCAACTTCAAGCCGAAGAATCATGCTTCCTGCATCGATACGATGAACATTTCCTCCAAGGATCTTGAGCCCTTCACGCTTAACAACGCAGAAGTTGAGTACACAGGCGCAACGATAACGGCTGTCATAAACAGCGACGGACTTCTTGATTCGTTCGATGTTGTCGAGCCGGTCGTCATCAACGGCGAGCTTGCTTATAAGAGCTTCAACCTCATCAAGGCGAAGGTTTACGGCGAGTGGAAGCAGACAGCTACATTCACCTTTTAAGCTTTAACACATGAAACAAGGGAATGTATCGGAACAGTCGTTTCGATGCATTCCCATTTTAATAAGGAAGTGTTTAATCAAATGAAAACAATGTCTTTTAACGTCCTTTGCGGCGGTCCCATAGGAAAGCGCTGGCGTTCGCGCCGCCCGCTCATTGCGCGTCAGATAAGAGATATCGACCCCGATACGTTCGGACTTCAGGAGGCGCACAGCGGCTGGATGGATTATGTTTGCAGGCATTTCCCCGATTATGACTATTCCGGAGTAGGCCGCGACGACGGCAAGCGCGGCGGCGAATTCTCCCCCGTCTTTTTCAAAAAGGATAAGTTCGAGCTTCTCGACAGCGGGAACTTCTGGCTTTCGGAAACGCCCGAAAAGCCCTCAAAGTCGTGGAAAGCGGCCTGCATAAGAATATGCTCGTGGGCGCTCCTTAAAGACAGATCCAGCGGCAAGCAGTTCGTCCAGATGAACACCCATCTCGACCACGTCAGCGAAGAGGCGCGCGTAAAAGGGATCGGGCTCGTCGTCGACAAGATAAAATCATTTGACGTCCCCGTTATCTGCACGGGAGATTTCAATACGGATGAAGGCTCCGAGAGCTATAAAATAATGACTGCCGACGTCATGGGCGACGTAAAATATCTCGCCGAAGACACCGACAGCGGTTGTACATATACGGGCTTTGACCCCGAAAAGATGAAGGATAACAGCCCCATTGATTTTATTTTTGTCAAAAAATCTGATATCGCTGTCAAAACATATAAGATATCAAGAGAGTTGATAAACGGAAAGCTCCCCTCGGATCACTTCGCTATCTCAGCCGAAATAGAGCTTAAATAATACCGAGCTTTTTCAAAAGCCCGTCGAGACTTACGGTAAGGTCGTTATATGTCTCGTCAAAATTACCGGTAAACCATGGATCGGCGATACTTCTTGTCTCTCCGGCGAAGGACATCATTTTAAAGATTTTTCCTTTCGGATCCCCTCCGGCGATCTCAAGCATCCTTTTGATGTTGTCGTCGTCCATGCCGATAAGATAATCGAATTTATCATAATCCCCTGCCGTCATCTGCCTTGCGCGGTGACTGCCTATGGGGATTTTTTCTTCGTTCAGCTTCTTTTGAGCG
>JAILLJ010000143.1 GCA_024693205.1 Clostridiales bacterium
TCACCGACGAGTTTTCCGACGAGATATCAAAAGGATAAAAATACACACGACGTGTTTCAGGAGGTTTTCGTTATGACTAAGTTTCTCGGCGTATTCCGCCGCGCGCTGGCGGCGTTTTTATCCCTGTATTTCGTGCTGTTCACGGCGCGCATGAAGCCCGATACCATTGAGCCGCTCGACAGAGATAATCTGAAGATGGAGCTCGCGCTGATCGCGGACGCGCACACAGAGGGCAACAACAAGACCCGGTTCGACGTGAATTCCACCTGCTTTAAAAATCTTAAAGGCGGGAAGGATACGATCGACGCCCTCATTCTTCTCGGCGACAACACGATGAACGGCCAGGCGGGAGAGTATCTGTTCTTTTACGGCATGATGGAGCACGTTAATCCCATCAAGCAATATTATCCTATCGTCGGCAACCACGATCTCGATAACGACGACCCAAAAATACGCGAAAAAAAGGCCGCCCGCACGCTGCAGTATTTGCAGACCTTCGTGGACGACAAAATAGATGATCTTTATTATTCCGAAACCGTCAAGGGCTATCGCCTGATCTTCCTGTCGGCGCCGCAGACAGACGAATCCTCAGGCAGGCGACTTTCCGAAAATGAGCTTGACTGGTTTGAAGACGAGCTTGACGAAGCCGCTAAGACAGGGCTTCCGATCTTCGTTTTCAACCACTTCCCGTATTATTATATGGACGATACATGCTATGACCGCTATATCGGGCTTTTGAACCGCTACGACGATATCTTTGTCGTCGTGGGGCATATGCACTATTATATGCGCGCCTACACCATCCCCGGCGAAAAGCGCACGCCCGAGATCTGGGTGCCCTGCGTTACTATGCTGGGAGACGATAACGAGCCTGTCGACGAGACCGGCCGCGGATATCTTTTAGAGGTCTATCCCGACCGCGTAGAGGTGCGTTCCTATAACTACTACAGACAGGAATTCCTCGATTTCACCCGCACCTACCCCCTTGCCGCGGCAAGGTGAATTTCGGGCGGGGAAAGAGTGCCAACCATACCGCAACCGACCCCACGAGCCTGTTTTGGTTCGTGGGGTTTTATTGTTGCCTTGATGTAAAAGATCCTTCGCTTCGCTCAGGATGACAAGTGGAGATCGGGATGACAAAGGAGGGAACGCCGGCATTCCACGTCGAAAGTCATATTAACTTTATCGAGACAGGATGTAGGGAACACGGCCCTCCGTGTTCCTCGTAAAAGTCATATCACGGTTAGGTAAGAAACCGGAAACCGGACAACCTTTTTTCGGCTGTCCGGTTTGATCTTTTCGTTAATGTTTTCACTAAGTATACGACGTTATTTTCGTAATCCGTTTATTGAATCCCCTTGTTGTTCCCTTTTCGGGAACTGACATTTAAATCGTAACAAAAAACAGACATATATTCATAGCGATCCAGCCGATGAGCGCCGGAATGAACCGATTCGGTTTATATTTCTGTTTTACGAGCCTGCAGATCAAAAGGCCGGTAAGGTGCATGATACAAAACAAGGTAATGATCGCGGTAACGATCCCGGTCGGCCAGTTGGGCAGGACGAGAACGGGAAGTATCCCCGCGTAGCGGTAGCTGACAAAGCTCAGGAAAAATACGCCGGTCGCGATGATCGGAAGCAGCATGGCTCCCGTACTGATGAATGAATGCAAAACCGGCCTTGGGGACTCGCTCTGTTTTTCCATTACAAGCGTTGTGAAAAATACCGTTATGAGAAGGAGCGGCGTCATAATGCCGAGCGGAACTATACAGTTGTTCGGAAGATACGGCAGACTTGCAACGGAGTTCTGCCAGAACCAGACGATGCATGAAGATGCGATCAGAAGAAACGGGAAAAGCAGTTTACGGGCAGTTTTCATTTTGCACCATCCTTTCCGCGAACGGTCCCGAAATTCACTCGAAGCCAAACGATCGGACTGTTGCTGCGGGCGATCCGCGCCAAAGAGGTCGGGGATAGATCGGTATAGTCGTTATCCGAAATGTCGACGTTAATACAGTCCGCCAGGAAATATGACCGTCCCTTTCCTACGTCATTCCTGAAAGCGTTTCCGAGAGTTACGGTATTGTTTTTAAAAACGAAGTTGTTGACGTTGTTTACGACCATCAGGTTGCCGCAAATGTCGCGGAACTCGTTGTTTTCGATACGGATGTTTGTAAAAGCGTATGAATGATTGCTTTTATCAAGCAGATGAGTTCCCACTTCAATGATCTCCGTTCCGATGACGGAGCATTCGATAAACCTGTTGTTTCGGACGATTATGTTATCCGCGCCCGTTCCCTCGTGCCAGACGCCGTTTATGTCCATGATGATCTTGATAGCATTGTGCGTCATCTTGTAGAAGACATTGTTTTCGACCAGCCCGTCCGAGGTCTGGAGCAGTAAGCTCCTTGCGCGGTGCTCATGGAAATAGTTGTTGCGTATGACATAGTTGCCGCCGGTGTTGTCCCTGTTGAATAAAAAGCATCCCTTTTTGATGCTCTTCGGAAGATCGTCGCTGAAGGTGACCTGTCTGTATCCGTCTTCATCGTAGCCGCAGCTTTCCGCGACAGCAGTAAACTCCATCAGATCAAAGCGGGTATTTCTAAACCGGACGGTATCGCCGGGGTCGACGTTCATGGAGCCGTCGGCTTCAAATGTAACCGTCCTGCCGTTCACGCTTCTGATAAGTCCGATACCGCTGTTGATGTTGACGTCGTCGTCGCCCTGACGGCTGAAATCACAGTTTTCTATAAGGAAACAGCCGTCGGAATCGTTGATATGTACGGCGTCGGCGTCAAGGGACGTATAGTGGATATCGGCTTTTTCAGGATCGGGCCCTATGAAGATGCTTCGCAGGATAAAATGAGATGTTTTTTCGCCGACGATAATGCCCATTCCCGTTCCGCCGTAAAGCTTCAGCCCGTCGAGCGTAATATCTCTGCATTGTTCGGTGATATCAATAAGCGAACCGCCGTAGGCCGTACTGCGCAGAATATACGCGTTGCCGCCGAAGTGCGCCCATGCGCCGTTATGCACGACACGGATCGTATCTTCTCCGATTTTTTCCAATTTTTTTATCACTTCGGGGTTCTGTCCGTCGTAGCTTTCGATATATGTTCCCTTTGCGCCGTAGGTATCGGTGTCCGGATCGCACTGGCTGACGGCATAAAACATATCTTCTCTTGCAAAGTCGGGATCGTCAAAAATAAAATCAAGCGTGTTTTTCTCGCCTTTCACCTTGACCGCCCGCGCAGTCGCGCTCAAAGGCATTTTTTCCCAGTCCCATTCGTAAGTCAGCCCGCACACCTTTACACACTCACAGTGACGTAGAGTAAAAAAACTGCTTCCGTGATCGTACAGTATGGTTGCGCCGTTGCCGTCTATAAGGGCGTCTTTGATATTATCCAAAATCAGCTGACCGGAAACATAGTATGTTCCTTTATCAAAGAGCAGATGTGTGCCGGGATTGTCCTTGCAAAAATTGAACGCGTCGTTCAGCGCATCGGCGTTGTTCGGATTATCGGGCGTTGCGCCGAACTGCGAAACGGAAACCGTTTTAAACGACTCCGACTTCGGGAACTGAATATAGAATTTACTGCCGCCGACGCCGTCGACTCCTTCGTAAGAACGAAGCTCGTTTACTTCCGGAACAGGCTCGACCAATACTTCCCGCTTTTCGGGCAGAGGTTTCCGATCCGTCAGAATAAAGGCGACGGACCCCGCTGTAAGCGCGAGGATACATAACAGAACGATAACTGTTTTAAAACGCTTCATACCGATCCCTTTCTGTAATCCTGATTTGTGAAATGGAGATGCTATAAGTATTATGCTATCAAACACACCCGGGTTTGTCAATATAAGAATGAGTTGTTTTAAAGCGGAAAGTAAAGCTGTTTCGGCTTTACCGTTCTTCAAGAAGCCAGTCGATCAGATCAAGCGATCGAATACCGTCATAAGAATCGTCAAAACCGGGTCTGAGGGAAAGGATGCATTTTTCATAATTGTCTCTGATTTTTTGAAGAGGAGCAAGTTCCCTCATTCGCACATCTTCGCTGAGCATGGATTCCGTTATCTGAATGTATTTCTTTTCATTTGCATTTGTTGCAATAAAGTCAACTTCCGAGTTGTCGATTTTTCCTATTGCGACGTCATACCCTCTGCGAAGCAGTTCAAAATACACGATGTTCTCGAGCGCGTGACCGCTGTCGCGGTTTCGGAATCCGAGGAGATAATTGCGCAAGCCTATGTCAACGATATAATATTTTCCGAGCGTACGCAAATAATCTTTTCCTTTAATATCAAAACGTTTAACATCATAAAACAAATACGACTCTTTTAACGCTCCGACATAAGCCGCGATCGTCTGCGTTGCGGGCTTCCCCTGCGTCGCTCGGTTTTGTAACATATTTTCAGATACCAGCGTATTGCTAACGGAATTTAACGATGTGTTGTTACCGATGTTATCGGCGAGGAACATGATGATTTTTTTGAGCAGTTCAGCGTCGGTGATCTGCCTCTGTCCTCTGCGTCGTTCCCGCTCCAGAATATCCCTGATGACGACGGTTGAATACACACCGTCGAGCAAGGTCAATGCCGCATCCTGATCAAGGCCGATATCGGCAATACCGGGCATTCCGCCGAAACGCATATAGGCGTCAAATAAATCTTCGATCTCTACGATCTCACCTGACGCATTGTAAGCTCTTTTCCTTATTCGTCCATCCGGTAATGTGCAGTTTTTCAGTTCATACCCATGAAATGAAATAAACTCCCGGAATGACAACGGGTACATCCTGATTTCAACATATCTTCCGGAGAGGTAGGTGGAGTATTCCGATGAGAGCAAGTATGCGTTTGAACCGGTGATATAGATGTCACAGTCAAAATCAACGCGAAATGAGTTGACGGCGTCTTCCCATTGATCCATTCTTTGCAGTTCGTCAAAGAAAAAATACATTCTTTTTTCCGGAACAACGCGTTCCTTTACATAGCGGTAAAATGACATATAGTCCATTTCGCGGTATTCCATGGATTCAAAGTTTATGCTGAGTATTTGCTCCTGAGGAATCCCTGTTTCAATCAGGTGCTTTTGCATCAATTTCAGAAGGCTGGATTTGCCGCATCGCCTGATACCGGTAACGACCTTCACCGGTTCTTTATCTTGAAAAGCGATCAGTTTTTTTAAATATATATCTCTTGCTTTCAAGTCTTTAACTTGGTTTATCATAACATCGCCTCCGATTTAAGTTTATTATGCCCTAAAATCCTTAAAAAGTCAAGTTTAAGTTATTGATAACTTAAACTTTCTGTTTTCACTGAAAAAGGAGATCCGCGATAAAACGCGACAGCGCCGAGCTGTGACTTCAGCCCGGCGCGTATTTGTGTTCTAAATATTTTACCGCTCTGTGCGGTGTCGCCTTATTTCCCCGCGGGTATTTCGATCGGCTTATTGGACGTCAGGAATGTATATCTCTCATGAATGGTGCAGCGGCCGTGATTGAGATTATATCCGCCGTGATCCGTCGTTATCAGGATGAGCCAGTCCTCGCTGTCGTATGTCTCACGCTCGCGCAGCGTTTTGATCATCTCGAGACCGTCCTTTTCGGCGTCGGCAAACGCCTGTCTGTATTTCGGATTCCATGCGCCGAAGCCGGAGGAATGTCCGACGTGGTCGGTATGCTCGAGGGTCGTGAAGATAAAGTCAGTGCAGTCGGTCTGACGGAGATCCGTCAATACGTTGTCAAGCGTTCCGGCGTCGTCGTCCGCATGAACGAAATGAGCGTTGATGCCGTTTTCCTCGACATACTGCTTTTCGGGGTAATATGTCGTAAAGTAACTGCTGAAGTGACCGTCCCATGAGATATAGAACGCGGAGCTGTCGATGATCCCGTCCTTGACAAGCGTCGTCAGCAGCGTCAGATGGTCGTTAGATTTTCTTTGACCGTTTCTCTTTATACCGTGAACATCCGCCCACTGTCCTGTCAGCATCGAACACCATCCGGGCGCGGTGGACGTCGCCTGTTTGTTGAGGTACGGGTAGTTGACGCCGCCGGCATATGTCAGTATCGTCTCTCCGCCGTTGTCGTTAAGCTCGAGTATGGCACTCGTTTTTGATGACTCGGCGAGGCGCAGCGTATCGGCGCGGCAGCCGTCGTAGCCGATCACAAGTACCTTCTTTTCCGTTTTTCCTTGCGGCAAAGCGGAGGTGAAATGATCTTTTATAAGGGAGTACACTATCGTCTGGGGCTGCGCGTCCTCCATCGTGTTTGTGAAAATTGAAATGCCCTCAATGTATTTGACATATTGATCGGGCGTCTCGGACATACGGTTCGTGCCGAAAACGGATCCCGTGACCATCAAAAAGTATGTGACTGCGAGGGCGATAAAACGTTGAATGCTCAATTTCATAAAAACCATCCTTGAATCTTTTTTTGGAATATGCTATATTTGACTTAGCAATACAGCGTATCTATCGTATCATATTATATATGAGAAATCAATAAAAAAGAAAACATACTGTATTGTTGTCGCAGATAACTTTAAACATAATATAAGGAGGCAATAACATGAACGGCATCGAAAAGGTATATAAGTTTTTAGACGACGCTCAAACCTATTATTTGGCGACAATGGAGGGCGATCAGCCGAGAGTCCGTCCGTTCGGGACAATACTTCTCTATGACGGAAAGCTCTATATCCAGACGGGAAAGGTCAAGGACGTTTCAAAACAGATCTCCCTAAATCCCAAGGTCGAGCTTTGCGCCTTTAAGGACGGCAAGTGGCTCCGTGTGGCAGGTATTCTCGAAAACGACGACAACAGGGACGTAATGGTCGCCATGCTCCTGAAGATGCCGACTTTGGCGGGCATGTACAGCCCGGATGACGGCAATATGCAGATGCTATATTTTAAATGCGGCAAGGCGACGTTCAGCTCCTTTACCGAAGCGCCCGAAGAAATAGAATTTGTCGCGCCGTAACGCGTAAAAAAACCGATAAGGACTGAAAAATATGGCTTCTTCAAAAGAATATCTTGAATATATACTCGATCAGCTGTCCGACCTTGAGGACATTTCATTCAGGGCGATGATGGGCGAATATATCCTCTATTACCGCGGAAAGATCGTGGGCGGGATCTACGACGACAGACTTCTTGTAAAGCCCGTTCGAGCGGCCGCCGAATATATGCCGGACGCCGTGTATGAATTGCCTTACGAGGGAGCGAAAGAAATGCTCCTTGTGGACAATACGGACGATAAAGGCTATCTTTCCGGACTGTTCGCCTCGATGTATGATGAATTGCCCGCTCCGAAAATAAGAAAAAAATGATCGTATGAAAGGATAAAGCTTTTCCGGAAGATATGTTTTAACGAACGCGTACATGTTTTTCTTGACAGCTTACGGTACAAATAATAAAATAAAGGGCAGCAGCAGGAGGGATAACAGTGAAACAGATAAAATCAATCGCCATGATATTGGCTGTCGTCATTGGCTTTCTTTTCGGCTTCAGGTTTCTTCAGCCTGAGCTTTTCTACTCAAACGACGAGATAACAGAATTCACGCAGGCAACAAAGGACGCCTGCGGAAAAGGTCTTGTAATAACCATCGGCGGAGGCTTTGACTACGAGGATACGTTCAAGCCTCTGCTGAACAGGTGCATGAAGCATGTCGGCAAGGAAAACCCGAACATGCTCTTCATCGCGACAGGAGCGCGCGAGGATCCCGGCGAAGACAATCTTGCAAGAATGGATTGGTTCGCCCATGCGGGCTGTAATACCGACAGGTTGAACGTCGTCGAGTCGACCGCCGAAGAGTGCGCCGAAAAGGTCTCCTGGGCAGATATCATCTATGAGACGGGCGGCAACCTAAAGTTCCTCACCGAAGCCTGGGGCGAAAAGGGTATGTTTGAAGACATCAGAGCGGCTTTCGCCTCCGGGACAGCTCTTATAGGTCCGAGCACGGGCGCTATGTGCTGGGCATACTGCGGCTTTGACAACTGCGGAGACGATGTGTTCAGATTTATCGAGGACTTCCCGTTTATCGGCTACGGTCCCGAATTCCACTACTATTACGCGTCGGACGTCGTTCCGTTCTGCGTCATTCCGCATTTTGACAACATCGGCTACCGCCAAAACGCTTTTAAGGCCGTGAAGTCCGACGTTCCGTGGCTCTGTATCGAAAACGGCGCTGCCGTCGCCTTTGAAAACGGCAAATTTGAAGTTATCTCCGATCAAAGGACGCCCTTCAGGACAGCGTATGTATTTTGCACGGAGAGAAACATCGTCATGGCGGAGATCAAACACAGCGATCTCGCCGAGGTCGTCGCCGGAGAATTTCTGACAAAACGAAGCGCCGACCGCTGAAAGGAATTGTTTGTAATTCAGCTTTTTTAATAAAAAAGTTAAAACACAACGAGTCGATCTACCGGTCGGCTCGTTTTTTATTCAAGCAGAATACTTGACCTTTGCGTGGGCAGCATTGATTTATTACGAAAAAAGGTGTGGACACACCTTTTTTGGGATCAGGAGGACAATATGGAGACCTAAGCGCGTAAATATATTTTAAAACCGACAAAAAATCCTTTTTTCTTCAAATAATATTTACTTATACGGTTTCATATGATATCATAAATCAAAGGTCTTAAATGTACTGCCCCGTGTTTTCTTTTACATTTCGTCCTTATGGTTTTTCACTTTCCGAAAGGAGCTGTTTTTTGTGAGCAGATTTAAAAACATGAAGATACAAAAGAAGCTGCTCGCCATAATGCTTCTTATATCCTTCATCATCCTTTTACTGTCATACGCCGAATTTTACGTGATGACGGTCAATCTCGGGCGTCAGGTCGAAAAGATCTATACCGAGATAGCGGACAACGCCGAAAAGACTACGGAGGACGCGTTTTATTCACAGGCTCAGGACGCTCTCAAGACGATCGTCGCCGTTCAGGCAAAGGCTACGGACAAGGCTCTTGAGACGATAAAGGACGTCGTAAGTCAGGCGTCGGATTACGCGGAAAACCTTTACGCGACTCCGAACGAAACGAGAAAGGTATATGACGTTATCCATCTTTCAAAGTCTTCGTCCGACGTCGTTTCCGGACGGTATATGCTTTCCACCGGCGTCAAAATGACTCCCGAGATACAAAAGGAGATCGACCTTATCTCAAACATGCAGGAGATCTATGTCCCGATAATGGAATATAACAACGCCATCGACGACCTTTATATCGGCACGGCAAGCGGTATCTTCTATCAGTATACGAACAGCAATGTGTTCCATGCTGACTATATCGTGACCGGGCGTACATGGTACGTTACCGCGAGAGACGACCCCGACAACGTTCAATGGCAGGAAACTCATATCGACTCCTTCGGAAAGGCTTGTCTGACTGTTTCAAAGGCCATCGTGGGAAAGAACGGTGAGATCCTCGGCGTCGCCGCCGCTGACATTCCCTTTGAGGCTCTTATCGGAAAGGTACTCGCCGACGGTCTCGGTTCGTCGGGCGAAAGCTTCATACTCGGAAAAACATATAACATGATAGCGTTTACCGATAAAAATTCCCCCGACAAAACGATGTCCTTCAACGAGGAAACAAAGGGGATCGAAAACCATTTCCCCGACCCCAAAACGGTCATAGCGCATCTTCGCTCCGGCTCCGATAAGGCGTTTTACGCCATATTAAACGGCAGGAAGGTCTATATGATGGGAGAGACCATACCGACGACCGGCTGGACGCTTTGCGCCGCCATTGAAAGCGAGGAAATAATCAATCCCATTAAAACCGTAAAGAATAAGACCTCCGAAATAATAACCGGCGGCGTAAAGGATATCACGGGATTTATCAAAACGCTGATAATAAATATCGTCGTTTCGTTTGTCGTAATAGGTATCGCCGTTGCGGTCGTAACATACTTCCTTGCAAGGTCGATCACTAAGCCCATAAAGCACCTTCAGGAGCATGTTTCATCCATAGGCGACGGCGATTTCGATAAAAAGATCGAGCCTGAGTCAAAGGACGAGATCGGCGAGCTGTCGCTTAAATTCAACGACATGCAGGACAGGTTAAAGGATTACATGAACAACCTGCAGACGCTGACGGTCGAAAAAGAAAGGCTCGGCGCCGAGCTAAACGTCGCGACACAGATCCAGGCGGATATGCTCCCGCGTATCTTCCCGCCTTTCCCGGAAAAAAGCAACATCAAGCTTTTCGCGTCGATGGATCCGGCAAAGGAGGTCGGCGGAGACTTCTACGACTTCTTCCTTATCGACGACGACCATCTTGCATTCGTTATCGCCGACGTCTCCGGAAAAGGAGTTCCTGCGGCGCTGTTCATGGTCATCTCAAAAACGCTTATCAAAAACCGCGCTTTTTTAGGCGGCACTCCTGCCGAGATACTTGCCGACGTGAACAACCAGCTCTGTGAGGGCAACGAAGCGGAAATGTTCGTCACCTGCTGGCTCGGTATACTCGACCTTAAGACCGGTAAGCTCATCGCCGCAAACGCCGGACACGAATATCCGGCTATCTGCGGCTCCGACAAGCATTTTGAGCTTTTAAAGGACAAACACGGCTTCGTCCTCGCAGGAATGGAAAACGCAAGATATAAGGATTATGAAATAACACTTGAGAAGAACGGCGGATTTTTCATCTACACAGACGGAGTGCCCGAGGCGACGAACGAAAACGGCGAGCTGTTCGGCGCGGACAGGATGCTCGCTTCTCTCAACGAATGCTCCCACATGGAGCCCGAGGACATTCTTTCCAACGTCAGAGCCAAGGCGTTTGAATTTACCGGAAACGCGCCGCAGTTCGACGACCTCACCATGGTCGGTTTCATCTGGCTCGGCGCCGAATCCGAAGTAGATAACAGCGACAGCGAAACAAAAATAATTCTTAACGCCGACGTCTCGGAGATAGACAGGCTCAATTCATTTATCGAGGATGAGACCGAAAACCATTCCTTCCCGATGAAAACGACCTTGCAGTTGAAAATCGCGGCGGAGGAGATCTTTTCAAACATCGCTCGTTATGCGTACCCCGACTCCCACGGTACGGCGGAGATCGCCGTCTCATTCATAGAGCCCGAGACGGAGAGCGAACATGAGACGATAAAAATGACGTTCTGCGACAGAGGCGTCGCGTTCGATCCTTTGGCAAAGGACGATCCCGATATCACCGCCTCGGCTGACGAAAGACAGATTGGCGGTCTGGGGATATTCATGGTAAAAAAGAGCATGGACAAGGTCGAATACAAGAGAGAAAACGATAAAAACATCCTGACGATCTATAAAAAGCCGTAACGCATAGCGGATCAAAACTTATAAAAGAAAACCGGCGGAAACGATCTTTATTCGCTTCCGTCGGTTTTTATATTTTTACACTGTAGACGGGGAACTCACACAGTCGTGAGCTGTGCGTTGTTGATGTGGTAATATTGTTTTGTGCCCTCAAAATAGCT
>JAILLJ010000162.1 GCA_024693205.1 Clostridiales bacterium
ACTCATGCATATCCACGGACGCGGCGACGGATTTGTCGCGAGAAGCTACCTCTGTCCCGATGAACCCGTTCCCGACGACGGCCTTTTCTTCAGGAAAGAAGGGCGTAAAGCTATCTGCCTTGACACGAGCTATTCAAGGGAGCATAACATGGTCGGGCTCGAAATCGACGCTCATGCTCCCGTTCCCGACAGACTTGCTAAGCTTTACAGGGATCTCGGCTACAGCGACGACGGGATAGTATATAAAGCCGACACGAGCAGCGACGAGATCACGCACCATTTTCTTCATTTGATCGTCGCGCACGATATTTTGGGCGGTGTCGACAAGGAGCTTGACGATCTTATAAAGCTCACGGCAAAAGAGCTTATGGAACATATAATCAATAACGGTTACGAGCTTTGCGACTGTCTCGGAGTCGCGACGACATGGGCAAAATGGAGCACAAGATATTTCAATACCGATTTCGGCTATGTCGACGCATGTCTTAATTCCGCCGAAGTACTTATGTATCTTAAAGCGACGATGCATATTTTGGGCGAAAAGGGCAAGTGGCAAAAAGCATATGAGGAGCTTATCGAAAAGGGCTACGCCGACGCTTGCGCCAAGCATTATGACAGGCTTTTCCAGGCGGGCATGTCGATGGGCTTTGAGCCGTATGAGGATATCATGTACGGCGATCATATGCTTTGTGTGCTTTCGTTCTGGGGACTTTGTATGCTCGAAAAGGACGAGACTCTGCTCGAAAAATACAGGGCGGGCTTCAAGTCATGGAGAACGTCGCTCGAAAGAGAGCATAATCCGGCATACGATATCCCGTTCGCTTTGTCTTGTCCCGACGAGGAGATCGACGTAGAACAGATGGCGATGTGGCTATATCGCATGAACGTTTCACGTCTCGCGTCCGGCGTCAACACGACGGCGCGTCACGATACGCCGGTAATTGAGCTCATGGCGGGACACAAGGAGATATCGTGGCTCCTCCCGAACGACGAGCGTTTTATTTCAAAATATGACCGCAATCCGTTTGACTTCAAAAACGTTGATTCGGGCGGAACGGAATATGTCGAAAGCTGCTATGTCTATACGTTCGCGTATTGGCTCGGCAGATACTACGGATTTTTTAAATAATTTTTGAAAGGCAGATAATTATGGCAGAACTTACAAAGGCTTTTAACAGCATGTTCAGGGAATACGACATAAGAGGAAGAGTCAGCGACGAAGAGCTTTGTCCAGACAACGTTTACCGTATCGTCAAGGCATATTCAAAATACCTTCAAACGCTCGGGATCAAAAAAGCCGTCGTCGGATATGACAACAGAGACTGCTCGATAGGCTTCGCAGACGCCGCAGTTAAGGCGCTTCGCGAATTCGGCATCGACGTCTGTTTCATCGGTCTCGCTTTAAGCCCGCTTACTTACTTTGCGCAGTACTATCTCAAATGTGAGGGCGCTGTAATGATAACGGCGAGCCATAACCCGAGCGGCTGGTCGGGATTTAAACTCGCAAAGGGCTATTCCATGACGCTTGAGCCTGACGACATAAAGGCAGTATACGCGCTTGTCGACACGGACGACGAAAAATATAAGCCAGAAAAAGAGGGCGGATATGAGGAGATAAACGTCCGCGACGCATATATTAACGACATCGTATCAAGGATAAAAATGGGTCCCAAAAAGCCGAAGGTAGTTCTTGACGCAGGAAACGGCGGCGCGGGAGTCTTCATCTATGAGGTATTCCAAAAGCTCGGCTGTATGACGTTCCAGCTTCACTGCGATCCGGACATGACATACCCGAATTATTTCCCAAATCCGTCCGATCTCAAGGGCCGGGCAAAGCTCAAAGAAATGGTAACTCATCCGTATATAAAAGCAGATCTCGGCCTTTCGTTCGACGGCGACGGCGACAGGCTCGGAGTTATCGACAATAACGGCAACAACATCTGGAGCGACACTATCTTGGCATATATCGCAAAAAATCTTCTTAAAAGAAAGAAGGGCGCTACAGTCGTTTACGACGTAAAATGCTCAAGGTCGCTGACCGAAGTCATCGAACAAAACGGCGGAAATCCCGTGATGTGGAAAACAGGTCATTCGTATATCAAGTCAAAGATGCATGAACTGAACGCCGACCTCGCAGGGGAGAGGAGCGGACATATTTTCATCGGCGGAGACGACTATTACGGCTTTGACGACGCGGTATTTGTCGGAGCGAAGCTCGTTGAGGCGCTTTCCAACGACGAGGACAATATCTCCGAGGCGATAGCGAAATTCCCGCAGTATGTAACGTCGCCCGAAATAAAAGCGCATTGCGCGGACGAATTAAAATACGGGATAGTCGAAAAAATAGTTGAGACGTTCAAGGAAAGATATCCCGGCAAGGTCTTTGATATCAACGGCGCAAGAGTCAGCTTTGATAACGGCTGGGGACTTGTCAGGGCGTCGTCCAACCTTCCGGAGCTTGTGCTTATTTTTGAAGCCGTGACCGAAGATGAGCTTAGAAAGATACGCGCCGTCTTCAAGGAAGTTCTTTCCGCTTATCCCGAGATATCCGAAAAATGGGACAACGATATTTACGACGATTAAATCCCCGAAATTCAAAAAAACATCAAAAAACTGCTGAAAAGACAACAGTCCCTCAGCAGTTTTTTAGTATGTAATTTAACGCTTTCAAATATATGCTTCAAGGCGGTAAATGGGCTTTCCCATTTCGACGAATTTCTTTTCGTATTCCGTCTCGATGTTGCCCTCAAAATCGCTGTTATGAAGGTCAAGAGAAATGTTTTTAAACTTAAAGCCGTTTTGCGAAAACTTTTCTATAGAAAATTCAAAAAGCTTCATATCGTCCGTTTTTTGATAGATCTCGCCGTTTTCCTTTAAGATAACTTTATATATCTTTATAAATCTGTCGCTCGTGAGCCTGTGATCGGCGTAGCTGTTTTTCGGATACGGACAGGAAAAATTCAGGTATATCTTTTCTACCGATCTTTCCGGGATATAACGCTGAAGATATTCCGCGGTAAGCTTAATGAATCTTATGTTTTGTATCCCTTCTTTAAAAACGTTTTCACACGCGGTAACAAGTACGTTGCTCGACTTTTCGACAGCTAAAAAGTTTATGTCGGGACGTCTTTTTGCCGCTTCGCAGATGAAGCCGCCCTTGCCGCTTCCGATCTCCATTTCCACGGGATTATCGTTTCCGAATATCTCTTTAAGATCAAGTAAAAACTCGTCGCCGAACGACGCGTCAAAACGCTTGTCGCCGTATTCGATCGGGACGATAAGCTCGGTGCAGTCGGCAAGCCTTTCTGTAAGATGTCTCTTTTTTCTCATCCTCATAATTCAATCAGCTTTCATCAAGTATTTTTTCTACATCAGCGATCCTTTTTTCAAGGCTGAATTCTTTAGCGCGCATTTTACAGTTTTCCGAAAATTTCCTTAAAAGCTCAGGATCTTCAAAAACTTTTTTCATCGCTTCATAAAGCGACTCTTCGTCGTTATTACAGATGATCCCGCATTCATACTCTCCGAAAAGCTCTTTCATTCCTGCACAGTCCGTTGTGACGACGGGAGTGCCAAGCAAAAGACATTCGGTGGCAACGGTGCTGAATCCTTCGGAAAGCGACGAGCATACAAAAAAATCCGAATCGGCGGAATATCTGTACGGATTATCCGAAAACCCCATGAGCTTTACATTGTCTTCAATGTTTAATTCACTTATAAGCGCATCAAGCTTTTCTCTTTCTGAACCTTTCCCGAATATAAGAATTTTAAAATCGAAGCCGTCGTTTTTAAGTCTTTCGGCAATTCTCAAAAGTCTGTCAAACGCTTTCTGCTCCGTTAATCTTCCGAGAGAGATTATTTTCATCCCGTCATAAGCTTCCCACGTTTTGCCGCTTTTCGCTTTTTCACAGAGGATTTTTGTATCTATCGGGTTGTAAAGAGTAAGTACTTTACATGGTGGGGAATACTTTTTACGAACGGAATCCGCTACGCTTTCGGACACGCAGCATATCGTATCATATTTTGAATAACATTCTTTTTCTTCGCTTTTGTTTTCATACATCTTTTCCGACCAGGGAAAAGAGATCATGTCGATATGGACCCACGATATTTTTTTACTTTCGGGATTATCGGAAGCGGCGATAAGCTTAGTCGCGTATCCCTCGCAAAACGCTATTTCGACGTCGTATCTCTCTTTTCCGAGGAATTTTTTATAGACCTTTTCGGGGGACGCCGTTACGGCATATTTTATCTTTAAAGAGTAAATAAGCTTTGAAATGAAATTATTTTTCGGCTTTTTTGCGAAGCATTTATAACGGCAGGCATTTTTGACGCGGTCGGTAAAAAATTCGCCGTCCGTTTCCGTGACTACGGTTATATCATATTTTGATTTGTCAAGATTTTCGATAAGAACGGTCAAAACATGCTCCGCGCCGGCGCCTGAAAGCGATTCGATAAAAAACAGAATTTTTTTCAATTTCAGCGTCCTTTCCGAAAATTTTTCTAACAAATGCAATTTATTATATCATCTTTTTAAAAAATGTCAATTTTAAAGATGTTTAGTTCCTGAATTGAAATTTAAGTGAAAATATCTGAAAAAAATTTAAAAAAATTTATAAAAACAATAAACATTTTCAAACATATATGATATAATAATATTTATTAAGGAGTTTCATAAGGAGGCAAGATGCCATGAATCCATCTTCCGGCGGTGCTAACGGCATGTATTACGGCGGAAACGGCGGCGCGCAAAGGCCGTCTCCCGATCGTCAAAGTAGGCCGACCGATCCGCAGCGTCCGAAAAATCCGAAAAAAAAGAAAAAGAAGGCTAAAAGGCATACGTTCCTTTCGGTCGTTCTTTCGCTTTTGCTCATCTTCTTTCTTACATTCTGCGTCGTGAGCGGTTATGTTTTCATTAACGCGTTGATGGTGATAAAGGGCAATAAGGTCATCGACCTCAATAAGACGAAGAGCAGTCAGAACCAGACCTCGATCATTTATTATTATAATGAGGATCCGCGCGTAAACAAGACTGTCAAGCCTACGCCCGTCGAATATCTGCGTCTTCACGGCGAGATCAACAGGATATGGGTAAAGCTCGATCAGATACCCGACGACCTCGCAAAGGCGTTCATTGCGCTTGAGGATAAAAGATTTTACGAGCATCACGGCGTCGACTGGTACCGCCTCGGCGGAGTTATAAGCTCGATGTCGTTCGATCAGGGCGCGTCGACGATAACACAGCAGCTTATCAAAAACATCACCGGCAAGAACGAGGTCACAGTCGTTCGTAAATATAACGAGATCCTCTCCGCTCTTAACATGGAAGAGAATTTCAGCAAAAACGATATTCTCGAGGCGTACCTCAATACGGTCTATCTCGGAAGCGGATGCTACGGCGTCAAAACTGCGGCGGAGACGTATTTCGGAAAAGAACTGAACGAGCTTACGACGGCGGAATGCGCCATGCTCGCTTCGATCACAAAGGCTCCTTACTCCTATAACCCCTTATACAACTTCCAAAACAACAAGAAACGTCAGGAATACTGTCTCTCGCTCATGCTCGAACAGGGATATATCGACAGAACCAAATACAACCGGGCTAAAAACGAGGATATAATCCTGACAAACGACTCGCGATATGTTTCAGACGAAGCGGAAGAAAATCCGACCGAGCAAAAGGAAGAAAAGAAACAGATCCAAAACTTCTACATGGACTTCGTTATAAATTCCGTTATCGACGACCTTGTAAATAAGCTCGGATATTCAAAGTCCGAAGCGACTAACATGATCTATTACGGCGGACTGAAGATCTATTCCGCCGTCGACACAAAGATACAAAACAAACTCGAAAAGATATATTCGACACGCTCGGCTTTCCCGAATCCCAACGAAACGGACACCAAGGAAAGTCCCGCCGTCCAGTCTTCTATGACGATAATGGACTACAGCGGCAGGGTAGTCGCGATAGTCGGACAGGCAGGCAAGAAGGAAGAAAACAGAACTCTCAACAGAGCGGCGGATTCACCGCGCCAGCCCGGATCGTCGATAAAGCCTCTTTCCGTTTACGCGCCCGGTATCGACACAAACGTCCTTACATGGTCGACGATGGTCAAAAATTACGCGATCCCCAATAACGGAAAGCTTTGGCCCAAAAATGTCGACGGCTCATACGGAAGCGGCGGAAACGTTACCGTCCAGTACGCGCTCGAAGTATCGCTCAATACCGTTCCCGTAAGGATAATAAAAGAGATTTTACCTAACGGTATCCAGACGTCGATGGATTATCTTATAAATCATTTCCATCTCTCACATGTCGATAAGACAAACGACTATTCGCTTCCTCCGATGGCTGTCGGCGCTATGACTAACGGCGCTACGACGCTCGAAATGGCGGCGGCGTACGCGACGTTCGGCAACGGCGGACTTTACTATAAACCGTTCTCATACTACAAGGTAGTCGACAATACGGGCGAAATAATTTTGTCGAACGAAAACGTGGAAGGCGAAAGAGCTATCAGCGAGGACACCGCCTACGTCATGAATAAACTCCTTCAGACAGTCCCGACTTCAAGCTACGGCTCGGGATACAACGTCCAAAATTTCCCGATAATGTGTAAAACGGGTACGACGGACGACGATAAGGACAGATGGTTCTGCGCCGGTACTCCGTATTACGTCTGCTCGATCTGGTACGGTTACGATCTTCCCAAGGCGATGCATACGACAGTGAACCCCTGCGGAAGGATATTCCTCAGCGTTTTCAGCAGTTTCCATTCCGACCTTAAGGTCAAGAAATTCCCGTACGAGGAAATGTACGAAAAATCGGACGGCGGTACGACAGAAAGCTCCCCGATCGTCCAAAGAGCATATTGCAAAAACAGCGGTCTGCTTGCGAGCAGCAGCTGCTGGAAGGGATACGGCTGGTATAAAGCTGACGAGCTTCCGAAATACTGCGCCTCCGAACATGTCTGGGAAAACACCGAGGATGACGACGACGACAGCGGCGACGAAGGCGGAGGCGATACTGATGACGGCGGCGGCAACGACGGAGGCGACGTCGCTCTCAGCGATATCATAAACAGATTCCTGCAATAGTCACGCGGAACGACTTACCGTTTAATAAAACAGAAAGGATGAATGATTTTGGGCAGTATTTTGATCAAAAACGCACGAATCATCGACCCGAGCGGAGAGCTTGACAGAAAAGGCGATATCTTTCTTGAAAACGGAAAAATAGTTTCATCCGGCATCGAATGCGATAATGAAGCGGATACGGTCATAGACGCTACCGGACTTGTCGCGTCGCCGGGACTTGTAGACATGCACGTCCACACGAGAGAGCCGGGCTACACCTACAAGGACGACATATGCTCCGTATCGGAAGCGGCGGCGGCAGGCGGAGTTACGACGATCGTAACGATGCCGAATACCGATCCCGTTATCGACAGCAAGGAAACAATAGAATTCATAAACGAAAAAGCGTCAAAAGCTCTTATTAACGTCAAAATTGCCGCTTCGATGACGCAGAACAAAGAAAACGGCAAGCTGACCGATTTCGGAAAGCTGAAGAACGCGGGAGCTATCGCGTTTTCAAACGACGGAGTTTGTCTTCCCGACTCAAATGTACTTTACGAGGCGCTCAAAAGCGCGTCATGGTACGACGTGCCGATACTCGACCATTGCGAGGACGCTTCGCTTTCCGACGGCGGAATAATAAACGATGGGATCGTCTCTGCGGCGCTCGGCGTAAAAGGTATTAAAACGACGGCAGAATCGGCAGGTACGGCGAGAGACCTCGCCATCGCAAACAGCGTTGACGCAAGAATACATATCTGTCATGTCAGCACATCCTCGGCGATTAAATATATCGGATTTGCCAAAAAGAACGGAACAAAGGTCACGGCAGAGACGTGCCCGCAATATTTCATGCTCAACGACGAGCTTCTTTTAAGTCAGGACGCGGATTTAAGGTGCAATCCTCCCATCCGCTCCGAAATGGACCGCCGCGCAGTGATAAGAGGCATAATCGACGGAACGATAGACGTTATCGCGACAGATCACGCGCCTCATTCAGCGGAAGAAAAATCCGATTTCACATCCGCTCCGAACGGCGTCCTCGGACTTGAAACATCCCTTGCCGCAGGCATTACGGGACTCGTAAAGCATGACTATATCACATTGTTCAAGCTGATCTACATGATGAGTACTGTGCCGGCGCAGATACTCGGCATAAACGCCGGAACGCTCAAGGCCGGCGCTCCCGCGGATATCGTACTTTTCGATCTAAACGAAAAATGGACGGTCGACGCCGAAAAGCTCCACGGAAGAGCCAAAAATACGCCCTTCAAGGGAATGGAGCTCAGCGGCAAGGTCAAATATACTATCTGCCGCGGCGAGATCGTATACTGCGACAAATGATTCGGTGATCTTATGATAATTCTTTCGGTCGATTACGGAGACGCGCGGACAGGGCTTGCCGCTTGCGACAAGTTTGAAATGCTCGCGTCTCCCGTCGGAGTCATTATAAGCTCCGACATGACAGACGTTATTGAAAAAACAGTTGAAACTGCCCGGCAAAAAAACGCCGGGCTTATTGTTGTCGGTTATCCTAAAAATATGGACGCGACAATAGGGGAGAGGGCGGAAAAATGCGCCGAATTTGCAAAGCTTCTTGAGGAAAGATCCGGGATAAAAACCGTGCTTTGGGACGAGAGGCTGACGACTGTCTCGGCGCACGGCGTTTTAAACGAGACAAACGTGAGAGGCAAAAAGCGCAAAGCGGTCATTGACAGCGTAGCCGCCGTCATGATCTTGCAGTCATACATGGATTACAGGAGAAATACAGATGCAAAATAACCTCTACCGCGCCGACAGGGACTCATTCTCATTTTCGGATATCGTTTTCGCCGTCATTTTTGCCGTCGGATATTTTCTTTGCGCCCTACCGTCGTTCAGAAACATAGGAAACATCGTCCTTCAGGTATTTTTATCGCTGTTTCTCTCGGCTGTTTTGACGGTAGGCGGTCTTCTCTTAAAAAACGGTCTAAAATTTACCGGCATAGCGCTCTCGATCTTTACGGTATTTGAGACGCTTTTGGGGATATATGTCGAAATAAAGGCGCAGCTTGCGTCCGAAACGCCGTTTAAGGGCTGGATATATGTTTTTTATTATGATAAACCGATGACTGTCGGTATAATCTGGGGCGCGGCATTCTTTGTCGTGACGTTTCTTCGTCTTTTCCTGCCCCTTAATTTAACGGATAAGACGATCAAAAACGACTACATACTGTTTTTTAAAGGCTGTGTGCCGGGATTTCTCTTCTTTTACGCCGCGTGCTTCTTTTACGGATTTTTATTTGTCCGCCTCGGCGCCGCGACAACAGGGCTTAATCTTATCCCGTTCGACACGCTGGCGGAATATTTTTCTCCCGCCATGACGACATATGAGGGCATAATTTATATTATAGGAAACCTCATCTGTATAATGCCCATCGGACTTTTCCTCGGACTTTACAGGCCTGAGACAAAAAAGAGCGTATTTATCGTCCTGCCGTTCATTCTTTCGATCTTAGCCGAAGGCTCGCAGTTTCTTTTTCATATCGGCGACTGCGACATCGACGACGTAATACTTAACGTAATAGGCTTTTATATCGGCGCTTCGATGCGTTTTCTCTGCGATATCATAAGAAAAAAAATAACCGGCGGAAAAGAAGAAACGATCTTCGGCGGGATCTGACATATAATAAAAATCCCTTTTCACGCATATATTTAAGTGACCTAATTACGGGAGCTGATAACGCGTGAAAACAAAACAGGTCATAACGATCTTATCTTTTTTTACAGCCTTGTTTCTTTTGCTCTTTTATATCACCGCCGAAAGGAATAAAAGAGCGATGTCTCTTGCCGTCGGAGCGAGCGCCGTCGACAGCGTATTCGTTATAGACGCCGGTCACGGAGGCGCAGACGGCGGAGCCGTAGCGTATGACGGAACGCTCGAAAAAACGATAAATCTTGCAATCGCCGAAAAGCTCGAATCCATTATAAAAATAAGCGGATATAAGACTGTTATGACAAGGACGACAGACGATTCGATACACGACCCTTCCGCAAAAACGCTGCGTCAGCAAAAGGTTTCCGATATCCATAACAGGCTCGATATCGTCGAGAAAACAAATAACTCCGTCCTTATAAGCATTCATCAAAACCACTATTCAGTCCCGAAATACAGCGGCGCTCAGGTCTTTTATTCAAAAAACAATACCGAGAGCGAAGGATTAGCGGACTCGATCCAAAAAAGCATAGTGCGCCATCTCCAAAACGACAATACGAGACAGATAAAACCGATAGGCACCGATATCTATCTCTTATATCATACGACGCGTCCCGCCGTCATGGTGGAATGCGGTTTCCTCTCCAACAACGCCGAAGCCGAAGATCTTAAGGACGACGGCTACAGGACACAAATGGCCGCCGCCGTATTTTGCGGCATAACCGATTATTTTTCCGATTCGGAGGATGTCTGATGAATTCAAAAACAAAAGCCGTATATGTTTGCTCCGCCTGCGGATATGAGTCGCCGAAGTGGTACGGTCAATGTCCGTCCTGCGGCGAATGGAACTGCCTGACCGAAGAAACGAGAACGGTACAGCCCGCCGCGGCGGTAAAAAAATCGCTCTCAAATTATTCCTCCGGCAGCGTAAACGCGTCTTCTCTCGACGAAATAAACAGCGATTCGGAACAGAGATACAAGACGGGTATGACCGAATTCGACAGGGTGCTCGGCGGCGGTATCGTAAAGGGCTCGCTCGTGCTTTTGAGCGGTGACCCGGGCATCGGAAAATCTACTATATTACTTCAGGTCTGCGAGCACCTCGGACAAGCTCTCAATATCCTCTATGTTTCGGGCGAGGAATCGGCTCATCAGATAAAAATAAGAGCAAGACGCCTCGGAGTAAAAACGCAAAATCTTCTTATACTCTGTGAAACCGATATACAAAAGATATGTGAATATGTTCGCTCGACAAAGCCCGACGTCGTTATGATCGACTCGATACAGACGATGAATATTCCCGAGCTTTCGTCCTCGATAGGAAGCGTGACGCAGGTAAGGGAATGTACAAATATGCTTATGCGGACCGCAAAAGGGCTTGATATACCCGTTATCGTCGTAGGACACGTCAACAAGGACGGAAATATCGCAGGCCCCAAGGTGCTTGAACATATCGTCGACGCCGTACTCTATTTTGAGGGCGAAAGAAACTTATCATACAGGATATTAAGAGCCGTCAAAAACAGATACGGCTCCACAAACGAGATAGGCGTTTTTGAAATGCTCGACAGCGGACTGAATGAGGTCGAAAATCCGTCGCTCATGATGATCTCGGGACGGCCTAAAAACGCGTCAGGAACATGCATTGCCTGCGTCATGGAGGGCTCAAGGCCGATCCTTGCCGAGGTGCAGGGGCTTGTTACTCCGACGACCTTCGGCAATCCGCGGCGAATGGCAACGGGCTTCGACTATAACAGGATGGCCATGATACTCGCCATCCTTGAAAAAAGAGCGGGATATTATTTCGCCAACATGGACGCATATGTAAACGTCGTCGGCGGTCTTAAGCTGGACGAGCCGGCGTCCGATCTTTCCGTCGCTCTGGCGCTCGTATCGAGCCTTAAGGATACGGTCGTACGCGACGACGTCCTGGCGTTCGGCGAAATAGGTCTTGCCGGAGAGATAAGAGCTGTCCACGGGTGTCAACAAAGGATAAACGAGGCCGCGCGGCTCGGCTTCAAGCGCTGCATCATCCCGAAATATAACCTTAAAACATTGACGGGCGTTAAAAGCGATATTGAAATAATCGGAGTCAAAACTATCCGCGAGGCGTTTGAAGCGATAATATGATATTTTAGAAAATACTTTTAAAATATTTTTTATGAAAGGGGAGAGGACAGGATGAAAATTTGTCTTGCGGCGGCATATGACGTCACGTCGCCCGATACCTGGTCGGGAACTCCGTACAGCCTTTACAAAAAGCTTTGCGAGACCGATAACGACATAACTCCGTTAAATCTCCTCGATCATTATTCCGATTTTAAGCGCAGATACTATATGCTTAAATATATGGATCCTCTTCGTACGATAAAGGAAAAAGGGTATGCGTCAAAGATTAAATACGCGAGAAAGATACCGCTTAATTCCGATATCCTTCATAAGCAGTGCAAAAGAAAAGATTTTGACGTGCTGATAGAATTCAGCGGATATCTGCCGGGAAAAGATCTTCCTCCTTATTATATTTACAGCGACTGCTCGCATGACCTTTCGCTTGATTTTTTAAAGCAGGAGGGACATTTGCCGTTCGGATATAAAGAGAGCGATCTCGACGACGTGAAAAAGGCTGCGGATTTCTCAAGACAGGTATATGAAAACGCCTCGGGAGTTTTTTGCATGAGCCGCTGGATGGCCGACTCGATGATAAATACATCGGGAATAGACAAAAATAAAGTACATATAGTCTATGCCGGAGCAAACTTCCATGACGTACTTCCTAAGGAAACCTCCGATCCGAGAGAGATCGACACGGATGCAAAGGAATTCGATCTCCTTCTTACGGGAAAAAATTATATCGAAAAGGGCGTCGATCTCGCGGTGAGCGCCGTGGAACTTTTAAACAGAGAATGCGATAAAAAATACCGTCTCCACGTCTGCGGAATAAAAGAAGATTTCAAGCACGACAAAAACGTCATTAACCACGGGTTTGTTGATAAAGAAACACTTTCCGTTCTTTTGAACAAATGCAGTCTGTTTGTCTTGCCGTCGCGGTTTGACTGCTTCGGGATATCATTTATCGAGGCTATGTCATACGGACTGCCGTGCATAGGCCGAAATATATGCGCAATGCCTGAAATAATCGACGAGGACAAAAACGGCGAACTAATCGGCAGCGACGATCCGACGGAGCTTGCCGAAAAGATCGTTAAAATATTATCGGACGGCGACAGGTACAAAAGCTATTCCGAAAATGCCGAAAAAAAATCAAAGTTGTTCTCATGGGATAAAACAGTAAACAGTATGCTTGACGTCATTTCCGGCAGGTAATAATTTTTGTTAAGACAAAGTAAATAGTCTAATAACGTATCTTTTATAAGACAAATAAATAAAAATTTTTCCCGCACTACGGTAGGGGCTGATCGTGAAACTTCCACAAAAAAATATGCCCAACTTCGTAAAATAAATGTTTTACGAAGTTAAGGGGAGCATTATAGGGGTAAAAGGGCTTTTTCCGCGATTATCCATCTATATCCGTGTTTATCCTTATTTATCTACGTTTATACATGTTTATATTGCTTTACAGTCAGTTTGTTCTGCTCATACTTTATTTATATTATATTTTATATTAGCTTTTATGATTGGCGGTTGTTATGGATAAATTTGATTACAGCGACTACCCGTTGATTATAACTAAATATCTCGACTACCTTATCGGCGTAAAAAATCGGTCGCAGCTTACCGTTTACAATTACGCTACGGACCTTCGTATGTTTTTTCGGTTTATCTTATATTCGCGAAAGCTTGTTCCCGAAGATACTGAGTTTGACAATATCGACATATCATCCGTCGATATCGAGCTTATAAAGACCGTAACGCTCGACGACGCTTATAAGTTTCTTAGCTTTTGCCGAAACGAAAGAAAAAACGATTCAAAAGCAAGAGCGCGCAAAGCCGTCTCAATAAAACGATTTTTTAAATATCTTACTTTTAACAGACTCGAATTGGAAAAAAATCCCATGCAGGAGCTTGAATCTCCGAAAATCAAGAAATCGCTCCCGAAACATCTTACTTTAGAACAGAGCAAGGATCTGTTAAAATGTGTCGACGGAAAAAACAGAGAGCGCGATTATTGTATTCTGACGCTTTTTTTAAACTGCGGTTTACGTCTTTCGGAGCTTTGCGGGCTTGATCTTTCAAGCATTGATACCGAAAACAACACAATGCTTGTCGTCGGCAAAGGCAACAAGGAGCGTACGATATATCTCAATAACGCATGTATCAGCGCGTTAAATAATTATCTTGCCGTTCGTCCGCGCGACGGCGTCCTGGATCGCTCGGCTCTTTTTATAAGCCGAAACAAAAGAAGGATAAATCCGAGAAGCGTCGAAAACATCGTTAAACATTTCCTTGAAAAATCCGGTCTCGGCGACATGGGCTTTACCGTCCATAAGCTGCGCCATACGGCGGCAACGCTTATGTATCAACACGGTCACGTAGACGTTTTGCTTCTTAAAGAAATTCTCGGCCACGAAAATCTCTCAACGACCGAAATATACACTCACGTCTATAACGAACAGCTTAAAGAGGCGACAGACAAAAACCCCCTCAACTCCCCTCCCCCGGATGATCTGTAATTTTAAATAATTGCTTAGGAGAAAAATATGAAGCTTGATAAAATTAACATACGCGATCCGTTTGTTCTCATTGAGAATGATATATATTATCTTTACGGATCAAGAGCAAAAAACTTCGGACAAAATGTCGGAGGATTTGATGTATATACTTCTCGCGACCTCACAGAATGGAGCCGCCCTGTGGAATGCTTCGATTCAAAAGCGGCAAATATGAACAGGTGCGCAAACTGGGCGCCCGAGGTACATAAATATAATGGCTCTTACTATATGTTCGCGACGTTCACGCGTCCCAACGACCTTCGCGGCACATACATATTAAAAGCCGACAGTCCCACGGGGCCGTTTCATCCTCACAGCGACGGCGCCGTGACGCCCGACGAATGGGAGTGTCTTGACGGGACGTTTTATATTGAAAACGGAAAGCCTTATATGGTATTTTGCCACGAACATACTCAGATAATAAACGGAACCGTCTGCTATAGACCGCTAAGCGATGACCTCAAACGCGCCGCCGGAGATCCCGTAACGCTTTTTCACGCCTCCGATCCGTTTTATATCGAAAAAGCGGAAGACGATCGCCACTATGTGACCGACGGACCGTTTATGTATAAAACTAAAACAGGCGTTTTACTTATGATCTGGTCGACATTTATAAACGGTAAATACGCGGAATGTGTCGTCCGTTTCAAGGGCGGCATCGACAGCGATTTTGAGCATCTTGCGCCGCTCATAGATGACGACGGCGGCCACGGAATGATCTTTTCCTTTAACGGCGAGCCCATGCTGACGCTCCATTCGCCGAACACATCGGGCAAGGAAAGACCTCATTTTTATCCTCTTATCGACGACGGTGATATTATTCGTCTTAAATGATCCGTCACATCAAGTTATAAAAAGTATGGAAATACGGCAAATAATATGTTATAATATTTTAAATAGGTCTGAATTTTTAATTCGGGGGCATCATCTTGGATCTTTTTAAAAACCTTATCGACAAAAAAGAATCATTGTCAGTCATAGGCCTCGGCTACGTCGGAATGCCGCTTGCCGTATCCTTTGCGGAAAGCCTCAACGTCATCGGATTTGATATAAACGAAAAAAAGATCGGTCTTTACCGTTCCGGGATCGACCCCACTCGCGAGGTCGGAGACGAAAAGATACGCTCATGCAGCGCATATTTCACGAGCGATGAAAACGATCTTAAAAAGGCGAAGTTCCATATCATCGCGGTACCGACTCCCGTAAACGCGGATCATACGCCCGATCTGACGCTTATTGAAAACGCAAGCAATATTTTGGGACGTAATTTGTCGCGCGGGAGCGTCGTAGTATATGAATCGACCGTATATCCCGGCGCTACCGAGGACGTCTGTGTTCCGATACTTGAAAAGGCTTCCGGACTTGTATGCGGAAAGGATTTTAAAATAGGTTATTCGCCCGAAAGGATAAATCCCGGCGACAAAGAACACAGGCTCGACAACATCGTTAAGATAGTTTCCGGCATGGACGAAGAAACGCTCGATACAATAGCCGACGTTTATTCACTCGTTATAAAAGCCGGCATTTACCGCGCTCCGTCGATAAAGGTCGCGGAGGCTGCAAAAGTCATTGAAAACAGCCAGAGAGATATCAATATCGCCTTTATGAACGAGCTGTCGATAATCTTCAATAAAATGAATATCGACACAAAAGAGGTTTTGAAGGCCGCCAAAACAAAATGGAATTTTATCGACTTTTATCCCGGTCTTGTCGGAGGTCACTGCATAGGCGTCGATCCCTATTATCTGACTTATAAGGCGGAACAGATGGGCTACAGAAGCCGCATCATCCTTTCCGGCCGTGTTATAAACGACAGCATGGGAAAATATATCGCCGAGACGCTTATAAAGCTCCTTTTAAGATCGGGCGTCCAGCTTAAAATAGCAAAGGTCGCGATTTTGGGATTCACCTTCAAGGAAAACTGCCCCGATACACGGAACACAAGAGTCATCGACATTTATAACGAGCTTTGCGAATACGGCGTAAAATCCGTCGTCGCCGATCCCGTCGCAAACAGCAGCGACGCTTTTGATTCGTACGGCATTACATTTACCGATATAGATAAGATATCCGACATGGACGCCGTTGTTATCGCTGTTGCGCACGATGAGTTCAAAAAATACGATGATAAAAAGCTGGCGTCATTTTTTAAAAATGACGAGGGCTGTCCAAGGATACTTTTCGACATAAAAGGCATACTCGATAAAAAGAAATCGGAAGACTCCGGTTATATCTATTGGCGACTTTAATATATTGGAGGAAAAGACATGAAAAAATCATTTAAAAAGCTGACCGCGGTAATTTTAACGGTTTCTATCGTTTTTTCGTTGTTTATACCGTCGATCGGAGCCTACGCCTTGACGGACACATACAAAAACAATTCGTCGTTTTCGCGTAAGCTCCTTGCTGTGCGAGACGAAGCGATAAACGGTCTTGTCCGCGCCATAAATTGGTTCTATCCCTGCAAATGGGAATGGACAAAGGACTATAAGAGCGAAAACATGTACGACGGCACGGGTGAATTTACATCCGTTCCCTCCCGAAAATGGTACGTCGGCTATGACAACAGCAGCATACAGGACGGCAAAGAGCTTGACGGAAAGCATTACGTCGGCGGAAGTATTTCCGCTTCAAAGCTCGCCACCGCCATTCAGGACGACCAAAAGGTACGGACCGTCGCGTTAAGTACCGACAACGGGATCGTCGTTTACGCCGTTATAGACTGCTTCGGGCTTGCAAACCCGTATGTCAGGGAGATCAGAAGCCGACTTTCAGCTTTTGCAAAAGAAAAAAATATCGTCAGTATAAACATCTCCTCGCTCCATCAGCACAGCTGCGTTGATACATTCGGAATGAACGGCGATATCTTCAAGGTGCTTTTCCTTAATTGGATGCTTAACCTCGCCGGCAAAAAGCTCTATAACGGCATCAACGACGACTTTATGGAAAACCTTATGAACGTCACGGTAAATTCCGTAAAAGACGCCGTCAACAACATGACGTCAGGAAAGCTTTATTACGGCAATACAGATATAACAAAATATATCCATGATAAGCGCGACCCGCAGATCTACGATAAAAACTTCAACCGTTTCCGCTTTGTACCGGACGACGACGGCAGAGAAATCTGGATATTGAACGCGCCCATCCACTGCGTCGGCAACGGAGCGGCACAGACTACAGTCACGGGCGACTACCCGTACTATATGGAAAAAGAGATCAATGAAAAGGCAAACGCCGATGTACTCTATATTCTCGGCGCACAGCTCGCGATAACGGGCGAATACGAAAGCTTTTGGGACGAGGTCGAAGATATGCCGAGGCTCGAACAGCTCCAGGTGTTCGGCAAAAAGCTTGCTGAAGCGGCAATCAGCATAAATAACGACAAAGAGGTCGAGCCTATACTTAACGTCGCGTACAATGAAATAAAGCTGAAGGTATCAAATCAGCTTCTTCTTTTGGCGGGACGCGGCGGAATGCTGACAAATAAGGTGGTTAGAAACAACATTTTCGGCACCGACGTTTTACTCGTCACGGAGATCGGATATATGGAGCTCGGCAATGATTATTCCGTCGCGATGATCCCCGGAGAGCTTGCGCCCGAGCTTGCGTTCGGCGGCTGTTATAAGGCCGATGAATCATGGGACGGCAAAGACTTCCCCTATCCCCCGATGAACGAAAAAGTCGGAGACAGACAGCTCATCGTTTTCGGACTGACAAACGACCAGATCGGCTATATACTCGCCGACAACGACTATGTAGCGCTCTTTGCCGAAAACGAAGAATTCATCTCTCTCGGAAAAACGACAGGTTCTTCTGTTGTCAAGGAGTTTTTGTCTCTTGTCGATGAAGTAAAAAAATAAACAGATCACAAAAAAACAAGCAAAAATTATTGCATTATCATCGCGTTGATGCTATAATGATTAAGCTTTATCAAATTAAATGAAGAGAGGTTTTAAAATGGCAATCAAAAAGATTCTGGCGTTCACATCGGCGATAGTTCTCGTTCTTGCAATGGCGTCCTGCGGCTCAAAGGAAACCGCAAATACGGAAACTGATGCTGCGGAAATAACCGAAGTTCTTGAAGATACCACAGCGTCAATCGACGAGGAGCTGACAAGCGAGCCTGTCTCCGAGGAGGAAACAACTGCTGAGGCCGAAACAACCGAAAAAGAGACAGAAACAGAAGCCGAAACCAAGCCCGAGACCACCGAGCCTGCGGGTCCCGACCTTAAATCCACCGATGGCATCCTGAATTTCTATAAAGAAGCCTGCAAAAAGTCCGATAATAACTTTAATGCGACACAGAGCATGACTCTCGCCTCTTTGGACGGCGGCAGCGGCGCTGTAGGAAAAGCGATCGACCTTTTTGAGCCGATTGCGAAAAACGCTCTTGCCGATAATTCCGGCAATTTCGATCATGTTCCCGGCAAATACGAAAATCTCACGGTTGACGATATCCAGTCAGCGACAGCGACAGACGACGGAACGACAACAACCATTACAATAAATCTTAAGGAACAGACAAACGGACCCAAATCCGATTCATACAGCGGCTCTGTCGGACGCGGCATCGGCGTTATCGACGGCGTTGACACAGCAATAAACGAGTTGAAGGGCGTTACGGTCGATTACTCCGAGGGCAACATCTCGCTCAGATATTCCGAACCGAAGATCGTTGTCAAGGTCGACGACGCAACAGGCAAGATCAAGAGCGGCACATGGTCCTTCAAGGTCAATGTCGCTATCGACAACGTAAAAGCAAAGGTCGTTCTTGTTCCCGTAACTCTTAACGGCGCGAAAGCAGTCATAGATTACAGCGTCAAATATTAATCATCCAATAATTAAACACACAAGCTTCCCTTCCGAATGAAAGTTCGGAAGGGAAGCTTTTTTGCTGTTCACTCCATATTCTTAATTTGCGAAATTCACGCATTTAACGTACGCACAGGTTCGACCTGCTTTTCGGTCATGTGCGCCCAATAATGCTTCGGCATATGCGACATCATGCACTTCGGGTTTGCGCGCTCCTTTATTTCTATCGTATCGTAAAACATTTTCCACATCGTGCGGTAAGCGTATTCGTCGTCCGTCGCTTCCGGCTCTCTGAATTCCTCGACAGGAATTATCTGATAGTTTCCCTTCTGCGATATCAGAGCATATCTATGCCTTTTGTCGTATATTATAAAATTCTCGTTCGGATATCTGTCGACGAAATGAAGGGCTATTTTCGGAAGCACGAAGTTGTCCGGCTCGATGACCGACACCATCGCGTCGTCATAGACCGAAAACCGAATAAAACCGAGCATATGATTACATTCCATGCCGAGGTGATTTACCGCCTTGTTCAATGTCGACACCGTGTCGTCTCCGAGCATCGCGGTCACCTTTTTGCCCTCGCAAAAGCCCATATAAATGAATTTCAGTATATAAAGCTCCTTGTTTTTTAGGTTTGTCAGAAATCCGTCGCTTATGAGGAAATACGCTCTCAGCGAAATACTCGTTTTTATCCCGCTTATTACCCTCTTGGCCTTTTGCTCGTTCGTTTCGACGTGTATCGTCTCATAAAGCGACATCTCGTATTCGTCCTCACTGACAATGTCATAGGGCATCTCCCTGCGTTTAAAGCTCTCGAATACGCAGGACATAAGCCCGCTGAATGTGCCGTCATAAACGTATATTATATCAGATTCGTTATACATTTTATTCATCTCCGAAAAAATCTTATTTTATCTCAGCAGCGGAACAAAAGCTTCCGTATCAAAGAGAGTTAACTGCTCGTTGACGCCGCCCTTCATATTCAGCGCTTCACGGCTGTTTTCCGATATCAGCGCGTTAAGGACGCTGTCGTTTGAAAACTTCAGTCCGTCCCTTATTTTACCCCTGCACGTAATAAAATATTGCGCTCTTTTGATAACTACTCCGATCTTTTTAAGATCTTCAAAGCCGAGACTTCCGACTCGCCTTGCCGCCAAGATCCTTTTGACGCTCCTTACTCCTATCCCCGGAACACGTAGAAGCATTTCCTTTGAAGCCCTGTTTATTTCAACGGGGAAAAGCTCCATGTGATTAAGCGCCCAGTTGCATTTCGGGTCGATAAGATCGTTGAAATTCTGATGCTCCTCGTCAAGCAGTTCGTTTGCTTCAAAGCCGTAATATCTCAAAAGCCAATCTGCCTGATACAATCTGTGTTCGCGCAAAAGCGGAGGCTTCGTCGTCAGCGCGGGCAAAAGCGGGTTGTCGGCAACGGGGATATACGCCGAATAAAACACCCTTTTTAACCCATATCGCTTATACAGCGCCGCCGAGAGATTAAGTATCTTATAATCCGTCTCGTTTGTCGCGCCGACTATTATCTGTGTGCTCTGACCTGCGGGAGCAAATTTCGGCGCGTGGCGGTATCTGACGAGATCGGATGTGTTTTCGCTTATCTTCTCGCTTATCAGCCCCATCGGTTTAAGGATCGACGCCTTTGACTTATCGGGCGCGAGCAGCTCCAAGCTCTTTTGCGACGGCAACTCGATATTAACGCTCATCCTGTCCGCCAAAAGTCCCAACGTCCTTATGAGGTCGGGGTCTGCGCCGGGAATGGCCTTTGCGTGGATGTATCCGTTAAAGCCGTATTCCTCGCGCAGGAGTCGAACTGATTCGATCATCCTTTCGCAGGTGTAATCGGGATCTTTCACAACTCCGGAGCTTAAAAACAGACCCTCGATATAATTCCTCTTATAAAAATTTATCGTCAGATCCGCAAGCTCGCGCGGAGTAAATGTCGCTCTCTGAACATCGTTTGTACGGCGGTTGACGCAGTAGGCGCAGTTATAGACGCAGGCATTGCTCATCAAAACCTTTAAAAGAGAGACGCATCTCCCGTCGCCCGAAAAGGTATGGCATATCCCGCAGGCGGCGGCGTTGCCTATCTTTCCGCCGGCTGAGGTCTTATCGACGCCGCTGCTCGTACAGGCGACGTCATATTTTGCGGCTCCCGTCAGGATCTTAAGCTTTTCAAATACGTCCATATCAACCGCTCCAAACATTTGTTTGTATGTATTATAACACCCGAACATTTGTTTTGTCAATAGTTATTTTATTTTTCTTTCCCTTCGCGCAGTTTGCACTTTTCTTTTAGAAAACGCGCGAACTGCACGACCGGTCGAAATTTCAAAAAAGGATTGAATAAACCCCCGCAGTGTGATAAAATAAGAAAGGTGATTGAGATGAAGCAAACAACAATCGAGCAGACGATAGCCAATGCAGCGGCATCTGTGGAAATGGAAGGATTCTCCGTTTCCGATCAGATGAAGGACTTGTGCAGGGCGCTCCTGAATAAAGAAATCAGCTTTGAGGAATACATGGAAGCCGTCAAAGCATCCATAGGGGTGACCGTCCAATATGCTGCATCCGTTCCGGGAAGGTAATGGATGTTGTCAAAGAACATTATTCGAGAAAATGATCCGGTGGTAAAGGCAACAGAATCAGACAGCACAGGCAGAGGTCAGCGATGGCCTCTGCCTGAAATTTTCTAAAAAGTTTGGTAAAACTCCGCCTGCGCTGCCTAAATCCATACCTGACGCCGTGACGACGAGGCGACGACAAAATATTTTCGGAAGAATCGGCCATGAGTGGTAAGCGGATATGAAAACAATCTGTTGTGAAGAAAGAAATATACACAGCCTGGTTGCTTTTTTAATGGCTTTCTGCTTATGAATGATATATTAAAAAAGTGATTGTTTTTTTCGCTGAAACATGATAAAC
>JAILLJ010000016.1 GCA_024693205.1 Clostridiales bacterium
CGGCGCATTGCGTTTCACTTCCGATGTACAGTATGCTCACCGAAGAGGAGAGGGAGATCATCACGGACGCCTGTAACTCATACGGGAAATAAAAATCGTAAGTCAAATATTCATATTAGAATAATAAAAAGGCAGACAGCGCGAAATAAATCGTGTTGTCTGCTCTGATTTTTTTATGATTTTTTACCGGTCGCCTTACGGTCGGGCAGTAAATGTAAAGGTTATATCACCCTATCTGCTCGAATTGTCAGTGGGCACTGCCCACCTCGACATGCGTGCAGGCTCAGCCTGCCTCGAATTGTCAGTGGGCACTGCCCACCATGAGGTCGCAGACGAGGTTGCTGATCTCGGTCGGGTTATCGAGGGGCATACCCTCGATCAGTCTTGCCTGAGCGTAAAGTATCTTGGCGTAATCGCCGACGGAATTTTCATCCGAAGCGTACATCGACAAAAGCTTATCCGCTATCGGATGGTTTGCGTTTATTTCGAGGACTATCTTTGCCTTGACCTTGTTCTGAGTCGGGATGGAGTCAAGCACTTTTTCCATCTCGACCGAGACGGCGCCTTCGCTCGTAAGGCATACGGGGTGGTTTTTAAGCTTATTCGTAAACCTTACGGACTGTACGGAATCGCCGATGGCCTCCTTCATTTTCGCGAGCATGTCCTTGCCGCTGTCGTTCTTTTCCTTGAGCTGTTCCTTTTCTTCCTCGGTATCGAGGTCGAGATCGTCGGCGCAGATGTTCACGAAATGCTTACCGTCGTATTCGCCCATCGTTTGGACGGCAAATTCGTCGACGTTTTCGGTGAAATAAAGGATCTCGTAGCCCTTATCGCGGACAAGCTCCGTCTGGGGCAGCATCTCGATTTTGTCCGCCGTCTCGCCGCATGCGTAGAATATCTTGTCCTGTCCCTCTTTCATCCTGCTTATATATTCGGGGATGGTGACGAGTTTTTTCTCGTTTGAGGACACGAACATGATAAGATCCTTTACCTTGTCCTTGTCGACGCCGTATCTGTCGTAAACTCCGAATTTAAGCTGCATCCCGAACGCGCGGTAAAATTCCTCGTATGTCTCCCTGTCCTCGGTCATAAGCTTCAAAAGCTCGCTCTTGATCTTTTTTTCGAGGCTCTTGGCGATTATCTTGAGCTGCCTGTCGTGCTGGAGCATTTCTCTCGAAATATTGAGCGAAAGATCCTCGCTGTCGACAAGACCCTTTGCGAAGCTGAAATAGTCGGGAAGAAGGTCGGGACATTTTTCCATGATCATAACGCCGCTGCTGTAAAGCTGAAGTCCCTTTTCGTATTCCCTGGTGTAGTAATCGAACGGCGCCTGTTTCGGGATATAGATAAGCGCGCTGTATGTCGCCTGACCCTCGACCTTTGTGTGGATGACGCGGGCGGGCTTTTCGTAATCCATATATTTTTCTCTGTAGAATGAGATATACTCGTCCTCGGTGACCTCGTTTTTATTCTTTTTCCAGATCGGGACCATGCTGTTCAGCGTCTGGGTCTCCGTGACCGTTTCGTATTCGTCCTCGCTGCCCTCCTTGAGCTTTCTCGTTTCGCAGTCCATGATTATCGGGTAGCGGATATAATCGGAATATTTTTTGACAAGATGCTTTATGGTATATTGCTCGAGGAACGTGTCGTAGTCCTCGTCCTCGGTGCTCTCCTTTATGTGGAGCACGATATCCGTGCCGCAGTCCTCTTTTTCACAGGGCTCGACGGTGTAGCCGTCAGCGCCTTTTGAGAACCATCTGTACGCTTCGCTTTGACCGTAGGCGCGGCTCTCGACGGTGACCGCGTCGCTTACCATAAACGCCGAATAGAAGCCGACGCCGAACTGTCCTATTATGTCGACGTCCTCTTTTTTATCGTTATCCTTTTTGAATTCGAGAGAACCGCTCTTGGCTATCGTGCCGAGGTTGCTCTCAAGCTCGTCCTTTGTCATTCCGCAGCCGTTGTCGGAGATCTTAAGGATACGTCCGTCTTTGTCGACGCTTATGCGGATCTTGAAATCGCTCCTGTTAAGACCGCTCGCGCCGTCGGAAAGCGAATGATAATAGAGCTTGTCGATGGCGTCGCTGGCGTTGGAGATCAGCTCGCGGAGAAAGATCTCCTTGTGGGTGTAGATGGAGTTTATCATCATGTCGAGCAGCTTTTTCGATTCCGCCTTAAATTGTTTTGTCCTCATCTCAGATCATTCCTTCTTATATAGAAAATAATTATAAAAACATATTAGCACTCCTCGATCGGGAGTGCTAATACAGTGTAATACTATTCTTATGAAATTTCAAGCTCTTTTGAAAAATTTAACAGATTTGTAACAAAGAGCATGAGATCGGGGGCATTCGCTTTTAATTCAATATCTTGAATCCGCCAATGAGAGGAAGCTGCTTCGCCTTTCCGGTCGCCGCGTTCGATATCCCGATGATAATGAAAACAAGGGAGAGAACGCCGACGAGAAATCTTGCGACAGATAAAACCCAATTTAAGCCGGCTATTTCGATATGGACCCACGGGATAAACCTGACGACTGCGGAGCAAACGGCCTCGGCGATAAGGAGCACAAGCCCCTGATTGGCGTGATAGCGTGCGTAAGGTGAATTTTTAGCGAAAAAAACGGGAATAAGAACGAGCAGACCGAGATACGAGAGTATCGCGTAGCCTTTGTTGGCGGCGATGTCGTTGGGTAAAAACGAGCCCGTCTCGTCGGGAGTGTCGTTGAATTTCCCGAATCCTTGACCGAAGTCGAAGTTTCCGCCGTTATTGTAGCTGTTTGAATTTGACTGATCTTTTTTTACGGGCGCGCCGCATGACGGACAAAACAAAGCTTCGTCGCTAAGCTGAGCGCCGCAGTTTGAACAAAACAACATAATGCTTTCCTCGCTTTCAGGTATTCGGATAAATCAAAAATTATCTCTTTACCCTCGCGTTGCCGTTCCAGATGCTCCAGATCATGTCCTCATCCGCGGGCTGTGCGTAATCGGTCAGGAACGTCGTCGCAAGAGCGCCGCTTGCCCAGCCGAACTGAAGCTGTTTTTCAGGCTCCCAACCGCGAAGGATAGCGTAGAGCATTCCGCCGACGAACGCGTCGCCGCCGCCTATGCGGTCAAGAACGTGTATCTCACGCGGCTCGGCAACATGCCATTCGTCGCCGCTGAGCATGATAGCGCCCCAAAGGTGGGTGTTGGCGTTTACGACCTGACGGAGAGTAGTGGCAAAGACGGATGCGTTGGGATATGACTTCCTGACGTTTTCGATCATGCCCTTGAAGCTCTCGATCTTGGAGGCTATGTCTTTTCCGCCCGCTTCGGGTCCCTTTATGTTGAGACAGAGCTGGAAATCCTCCTCGTTGCCGACAAGGATATCGGCGACGGAGGCTATCTCGGAAAAGATATCGTGAAGCTCCTCCTCGCGGCCTTTCCAGAACGACGCGCGGAAATTGAGGTCGAACGAGACGAGAGTGCCGTATTTTTTGGCTCTTTTTGCAAGCTCGAGACAGAACCTGCCCGTTTCGGGAGAAAGCGCTCCGATAAGACCGGAGAGATGAAGGATGGCGACGCCCTCCTCGTTGAATATCCTTTCAAGGTCGAAGTCGTCTGCGCTGAGGGTCCTGCCGACCTCGCCCGCTCTGTCGTTATGGACTCTCGGGCCGCGCGAACCGAATCCGCTGTCGGCGATATTGAACTGGTGACGGTATCCCCAGGGGCCTCCCTGCGGAACGTCCTTGCCCTCATATGTCATGCCTCTTGCGCGGAGGTTGCTCTTTATGAACGCGGCGATGGGGCTGTCCTTGACGAACGCGGTGAGCACCTTTACGGGAAGTCCGAGATAGGATGAGATGCTTGCGACATTCGTCTCGGCGCTCGTTGCCTGCATCATGAACATTTCGCTCGAGGCTACGGGCTGTCCGTTCGGAGGACAGATCCTGACGCCCATGCTTGTCGGGACTGCGATAGCCCATTTATAGTTTTTTCTAAGCTCTTTCATATCAAAACATATCCTTTCGTTTTAAGTCAATACCGCATAAATCGCGGCGCACGCGTTGAGATATCAGACCGTGTAATTTTCAGCCGAGGTGTCTCCGCCTTCGCCTGTCCAGTTGGTGTGGAAGAACTGTCCTCTCGGCTGATCGACTCTTTCGTATGTATGAGCGCCGAAGTAATCGCGCTGTGCCTGAAGAAGATTTGCGGGAAGTCTCTCACAGCGGTAGCCGTCGTAATATCCGAGCGCGGTAGTCATTGCCGGAACGGGGATGCCGTTCGTAAGAGCGGCGGCGCAAACCCTTCTCCAGCCGTCCTGCGCCTTGTCCATAACATCCTTGAAATACGGGTCGAGAAGGAGGTTTGAGAGATCCTTGTTTTTATCGAACGCCTCTTTGATCTTGCCGAGGAATACGCTGCGGATTATACAGCCGCCTCTCCACATGAGAGCTATGCCGCCGTAATTGAGGTTCCAGCCGTATGTCTTTGCGGCGGAGCGCATGAGCGTATAGCCCTGGGCGTAGGAAACGACCTTCGACGCGAAGAGCGCGTTTTTGATATCCTCGATAAACTGAGCCTTGTCGCCCTTGAATTCGGGCTTCGGGCCTGTCAGTATTTTTGACGCGGCGACTCTTTCTTCCTTCATCGCGCTGAGGCAGCGTGAGAATACGGCTTCGCCGATGAGCGTCAGCGGAACGCCCTCGTCGAGCGCCGCGATGCCCGTCCATTTGCCCGTGCCCTTCTGGCCGGCGGTGTCGAGTATCTTATCGACTATCGGCTGTCCGTCTGTATCTTTATACGCGAGGATATCTCTCGTTATCTCGATAAGATAGCTGTCGAGCTCGCCTTCGTTCCATTTTCCGAATACCTCGTGCATCTCGTCCGCAGTCATGCCGAGAAGATCCTTCATAAGCTGATACGCTTCGCAGATAAGCTGCATATCGCCGTATTCGATGCCGTTGTGGACCATCTTTACGAAATGTCCTGCGCCGTTTTCGCCTACCCAGTCACAGCAGGGCGAGCCGTCCTCGACCTTGGCGCAGATCGCCTGAAGGATGGGTTTAACAGACGGCCATGCCTTCGCGCTTCCGCCGGGCATAAGGCTTGGGCCCTTTAACGCGCCCTCTTCGCCGCCCGAAACGCCCGTTCCGATATATAAAAGTCCCTTGCTCTCGACGTAGGAGGTGCGGCGAGCCGTGTCGGGGAAGTGTGAGTTGCCGCCGTCGATTATGATGTCTCCGTCGCTCAAAAGGGGTATGAGATTTTCGATCATGTCGTCAACGGCCTGGCCCGCCTTTATCATCATCATGACCTTGCGGGGCTTTTCGAGGCTGTTTACGAGTTCCTCAAGGGAATATGTGCCGACGATGTTCTTGCCCTTTGCTCTTCCCTCGACGAAACGGGTGACCTTTTCGCCCGTCCTGTTATAGACGGAGACGGTGAAGCCCTTGCTTTCCATGTTCATCGCGAGATTTTCGCCCATTACGGCGAGACCGATAAGTCCGATATCGCTCTTTTTCATTTTTATTTCTCCTGTCATGATTTTTTATTTGATTTTTAAAACATTATAATCCGATAAAAAATCATAGTCAAGCCCAAATCAAAATAATAAGGCGTATTTTGCAAGCTAAATTCGCTTCGCGAGCTAAATTGGCCTGCGGCATATAATGTTACCGTGCACCGTGTTTTGCGCCGGTGAGAAGTAAAAATCGCGTAAAGGAAAAATTTTTAATTTCCGCCGGCACATCATATAGTGTAAAAAAATTATGAACACTACAATTCCTTAAAAAAAACAGTTTACAAATGAGGTGTTTAAGATGTATAATAAACTATATATAAAAATGGGTAGTGTGACTTCGGGAGGGACCGCGTGTGGAATGTTATCTTGACAACAGCGCGACCACCCCTGTCTGTCGGGAAGCGGCAGACGCCGTTTACGACGCGCTTCTGAACAATTGGGGCAACCCGTCGTCACTTTACAAAAAGGGCATAGAAGCCGAAAATATCGTCGAAAGCGCGCGTGAGGCGGTCGCCGAAAAGCTCTCCTGCCGAAGCGAAGAGGTATTTTTCACCTCCGGCGGGACCGAGAGCAACAATATCGCCGTTCTCGGAACAGCGGCTTCATACGGAAAAAAAGGACGTATAATAATTTCCTCGGTCGAACATTCGAGTATCGAGGAACCGGCCAAAAAGCTTGAAAAGGCCGGATACGATATCGTGAGGCTCGGCGTCGACAGATACGGGATGATAGACGAAAACGAGCTTTATAACGCAGTCACGCCCGACACGATACTGATAAGCGTCATGGCGGTCAATAACGAGGTCGGAACGATCGAGCCGATAAGATCGCTGCGCCGCGCCGCGGCGAAAACAAGGGCGCTTGTCCATGTCGACGCCGTTCAGGCATTCGGCAAAACGGATATCAGGCCGTCGGCGATCGGAGCCGATCTGATGAGCATAAGCTCCCATAAAATTCACGGCCCGAAGGGAGCGGGCGCTCTCTACATAAGAGGCGGCTTCAAAAAGGACCGCGCGGGAGTAAGGATATCTCCGAGGACGTTCGGAGGGCTACAGGAAAAAACGCTTCGTCCCGGTACCGAGCCTGTGCCTGCGATAGCGGGCTTCGGAGCGGCGGTGAGAGCGCTTCCCGACACTGCGGCAGAGCTTAAAAAGATAACGCTTTTGAGGGATTATCTTATCGACTCTCTGAGGGCGGTCGACGGCGTAGTGATAAATTCCCCGCCGGACGCGCTCCCGTTCGTTACAAATATCTCCGTTCTCGGGATAAAGTCCGAGCCTATGATGAATTATCTTTCGTCGGTCGGGATATACGTTTCGTCCGGCTCCGCCTGCTCAAAGGGACAAAAGAGCAGAGTGCTGAGAGCGATGGGCATAAGCGATGAAAACATCTCGTCGGCGCTGAGAATAAGCTTTTCGCGCTTTACGACGTCGGACGAAATAGATATGCTGATAAACGGCATCATCGAGGGAAGAAAAAAAATAAGAAGTTCAAGACGATAAATTTATATGATCATTGGATGTTGTGTATAAAATGAAGGAAATTATTTTAATGAAAAACGGCGAGGTCGTATTAAAAGGACTTAACAGACGTGTGTTTGAGGATATGATGATAAAAAGCATGCGCCGCCGTCTTTCCGTACTCGGCGAATGGAAAATAACGCTTGCGCAGTCCGCCGTATCCGCCGAGCCGCTGGATGAAAATACCGATCTTAACGAAGCCGTTGAGATATGCAGGCGGATATTCGGCATCGTTGCGCTTTCGAGAGCGGCGCTGCTTCCGAAGGATATGGACGCCATACTCGAAAACACGGGCAAATATCTTTACGACGAGCTTTCGGCGGCGCATACATTCAAGGTCAACGCAAAGCGTTCCGATAAATCGTTCCCCTACGCTTCTCCGAAAATATGCGAAATTTTAGGCGAGAGGCTTTTAAACGAATTTCCCGATCTTTCGGTAGACGTTCACGACCCCGACATTGTCGTCACGGTCGAGATACGCGACAGGGGAGCATACGTTCACGGGAACCAGATAAAGGGAGCGGGCGGCATCCCCGTAGGCTCGTCCGGAAAAGCGGCGGTGCTCATCTCGGGCGGGATCGACAGCCCGGTCGCCGCGTGGATGATGTCAAAGAGGGGACTTCGCCTTTGCGCCGTTCACTTTGCTTCTCCGCCTTATACGAGCGAGAGAGCGGAGCTTAAGGTACACAGCCTTCTTAAAAAAGTCTCGGAATACAGCGGAAGGATAGATCTTTTTGTCGTTCCGTTTACCGAGATACAGGAACAGATAAAGGACAACTGCCCCGAAGAGCTTTTCACGATAATAATGCGCCGCTTTATGATGAAGGTCTCCGAAAAGATCGCAAGGAAAAACGACTGCGGAGCGCTTATAACCGGAGAAAGCGTCGGACAGGTCGCGAGCCAGACGATGTACGCCATCGCGTGTACGGACGAAGCCGCGTCGATGCCCGTTTTCCGTCCGCTTATCGGAATGGATAAGGACGAGGTAATTACAATAGCGAGAAAGATAGATACTTTCGATATATCCGTTTTGCCCTACGAGGACTGCTGTACCGTCTTTACGCCGAAGCATCCCCGCACTCGCCCGGTACTGAAATATGTTCTCGAGGCGGAGTCGGCGCTCGACTGCGAAAAGCTCGTGAACGACGCTGCCGAGGGCGCGAGATACGTTTTAATAGACAGTATGCGGAAGTGATACACAGATGTATTCATGTGAAATAATATCCGTCGGAACGGAGCTTCTTTTGGGAGATATACTTGACACCAATCAGCGCTATCTCTCGCAGGAGGCCGCAGCCCTCGGAATAGCCGTTTTAAAAAGGACGACTGTCGGCGACAACATCGAAAGGCTTTCAAGGGAGATAAATTCCGCTCTTAAAAATAACGACCTTGTGCTCCTTACCGGCGGTCTCGGCCCGACGGCGGATGATATAACTAAGGAAGCCTGCTGCGCATGTATGGGCTTTGAGCTTAAACGCGACGAAAAAATACTTCGTAAAATAGAGGATTATTTTAAAAATAAAGGCGTTGTCATGCCGCCCACTAACGCAAAGCAGGCGGATGTTCCGTTCGGAGAGGGCGCAAATGTCTTTGACAACACCTGCGGTACCGCTCCCGGAGCGGCCATAGAAAAGGACGGTAAATGCGTCGTATTCATGCCCGGCCCGCCGAGAGAGATGCAGGCGATGTTTGAAAAAAGCGTAAGACCGTTTCTGATAAAAAAATATTCCGACGGAGTGATACTGTCCCACAGCGTCCGTACAGTCGGGATCGGCGAAAGCGCCATGGCGGAAAGGGTGGCCGATCTCCTCGACAGTAAAAACCCGACCGTAGCTCCCTACGCCAAAGAGGGAGAGGCGCTTTTAAGGGTGACAGCCAGAGCGGAAAGCAGGGAGGACGCCGAAAGGCTCATGGCTCCCGTCTTAAACGAAATTTTCAAACGCCTCGGCGACAAGATCTACGACGTCGATTCGAGCGGACTTCAGGAAACCGTCGTAAAGCTCTTAAAACAAAAAAATCTAAAGGTCGCCTTTGCCGAATCATGTACGGCGGGATATCTTTCAAAAAGGCTGACCGACGTCCCCGGAGCGTCCGAGGTCTTTGAATGCGGGATAGTCTCGTATTCAAACAGGATAAAGATGAAGGTGCTCGGCGTTAAAAAAGAGACGCTCGAAAGATACGGAGCAGTCAGCGCGCAGTGCGCCGGAGAGATGGCGGCGGGAGTAAGAAGGATCAGCGGCGCGGATATATGCGTTTCCGTGACCGGCGTCGCGGGGCCCGGAAACGACGGAGATATACCGTCGGGCGTTTCATATATCGGCGTTTGTACCGACGACGGAGTGTTCACGGAGCGCTTTGAAACAAAGAAGGATAGCGCGCGGGAATACAACAGATACGTCACTTCCTCGAGGGCTCTCGACCTGATACGAAAACAAATTTGCAAAAACAGTTCAAATAGTGTATAATGTTTTTTCCGAAAGGATTTAAGATATGGCAGATAATATTGCAACAAAAAAGAAAAAGAAGAAAAAGTCAAAAAAGCCGTTTGTTATTTTATCGGTCGTCTTTACGGCGCTGTTCATCGTTTTCGGATATATGACGGCTAAAAACCTTATGACGGGCAAGACGGTCGAAAGTCCGGTCCCGAACGTCGAGCCGACGACGGCAAAGGTGAATACCGCCTTCAGCGACGAGACGCCCGACCTTATCGGAGAGCTTAAGGTGAACGACGGCAACGCGGTGTATTTAAAGGACATGCTCGATTTCTTCAAGCCCCTGTACGCGAGCAATCCCGATACGATAGGCTGGCTAAAGATCCCGAACACGTCTATAGATACTGTAGTCGTCCAGCATAAAGACGACGACGGACATATACCGAGATATCAGTACCTTAAAAACGACTTCTACGGTAATTTTACGAGGTACGGCAACATATTCCTCGATTACAGATGTCTCCAGTATCAGCTCTCGTCAAACACGATAATTTACGGCCATACGACTGTGGGCAAGGAACAGGCGTTTTACGACCTCGTAAAATATGAAAAGCCCGAATTTTTCAAGCAAAATCCCGTTATCGAATACGACACGCTTTATAACCGCTATAAGTGGAAGGTGTTCGGAGTATTTGTGACGAGCGTAAACGCGGCGGACGATAACGGATATATTTTCGACTATATCTCCCCGTCGATGGGCCCGATGAGCAAGGAGGGCTATTTAAAGCAGGTGGACGAACGCGTGCTTTATAAGACGGGAGTCGAGGTGAACGGCCACGATAAGATACTGACGCTCTCAACGTGTTCATACAACTTCACGGTAAGAGGGACGGAGATAACGTCAAGGCTCGTTGTGGTAGCAAGACTTTTGCGCGACGGCGAAAGCGAAGATATAGACGCCTCGCTCGTCAAAGACAATCCGAATTACAGACGTCCTCAAAGGTGGTACGACCTTACCGGACAAAAGAACCCGTATGCAAACAGCGAAAGATGGAAGGCAAGTAAATACTGATGTCGGAGGGAAAGAAATTGGCTGATGATAATAAAAACTTAAACAAAAACAGCGCCGGTGAAGGCGCGGCGCCCGAAAACAACGGAGACGAATTTTTCAACGTTTCGAGCTTCGCGGAGCATCTTAATTCCGCCGACGGAAACGGAAAATTCGATCTGCGCTCCGATGACGAGCAGGTCATCGAGCCTGTTGACGAGGACGCAAATGTCGCCGCGGGAGAAGACGGGGACAACTCCGGATTTTATGACGACAGCTTTTCTCCCGACGATTTTATAGACAAGCTTCGCGACGAGGCACAGAGGACCATCGCCGACGATTTCGATAACCTTAAAAAGGAATTTTCGCTTTCTTCGGACGATCTCGGCGCTTACGGCGTTTCGGACGGCGCGGGTGATGACGTTCGCCCCGAATACGAAAGCGATCCGGAGGACGTCGACGACGGTTTAAACGCGGACGAGCCTTATTATGACGATGACGACGAGCCCTTTTACGGCGAAAACGGCGACCGATACAGCGGCGGTAACGACGGGTATTACGCCGAAAACGATCCCTATTACCGCGGACAGACGCCTCCCGTCTACGACGAGGGAAGGTCGAGGGGCAAATACGCCGACGCCGTAAGGAGAGCCATGGAAAACGACGGATACGAAGATTACGGCGCCCGTCCGAGCAGAGACAACAGCTTCTCGTTCTTTGACGGAGACGACGGAGGATCCGGCGGTTACACAGGCGACGACTACGAAAAAGACGTCAAGATCGACGTTTCTCCCGCTCCGGTGAGAAAGAAAAAGAAGAAAAAGAAGAAGAAAAAGGGCTTTTTCGCAAATCTTTTGCCCAGCAGCAAGGACGGCACGTTCGAGATATTCAGAAAGATGCTCTTCCTCGTTTCGGTAGCGACGATAATCGTCTGCTGCGGCATCCTCGGAAATACATATCTCTTACAGCCCTACCTCGCCGAGAAAAGCACGAGCGACCTCAACGAGATCCGTTCGGGAAGCGTTTCGTCCATCGAGGATCTCCGGAAACAGTATAACGGCGTGAGCTTCCCGCAAAACATAGCGAGAGTGAACCTCGCCGAGTTTTACGCCATCAACAAGGACTTCTACGGATATCTTGAAATTAAGGGCTTCGGGCTTTCCCAGCCGGTCACTCACGCGAGCGACAACAACAAGTATCTGAGACATAACTTCTACGGCAACTGGAACAAATACGGATGCCTTTTCGTGGATTACAGGAACACCGCGACGAACCTTGACAAAAATACGATCATCTACGGCCACAACATGGAGTACGACGATCTGATGTTCGGCCAGCTCGAAAAATACAGGACGGTCGAAGGCTTCAAGAGCGCTCCCGTTATTTCTCTCGAAACGCTCTATGCGGAACATAAATTCAAGGTTTACGCAGTTTTCCTTACGAGCGCGAACTACGATGCAAACGGATATTTCTTCGATTATATATTTACCGCGCTCAGCAGCGACACCGCTTTCGGAGAATATATCGGCGAAGTCAATCAGCGCAGGCTTTACACGACCGGAGTCGATATCAAAAATACCGATAAGATCCTTACGCTTTCAACATGCGGATATGATTTTGACGGAGAGCGTATCGTCGTTATCGGAAGACTTGTCAGAGACGGTGAGGATGAAACGGTCGATACTTCGAGAACGGTCGTAAATTCCAATCCGAGATATCCCGACGAGTGGTACAAGGCAAAGGGGAAATCCAATCCTTACGCTAACGCGAGCAAATGGATGGTCCATTGACCTCGGATCAAAGTGGAAGACAACGATAAAGGTTTGGGAGGAATAAAAACGTGAAAGCAGAATTTTTGGCGCTTATTCAGTCAGATACCGCTTCAATACGCCGCGCAGGGCAACAGATAGAAGCTGCCTTGAACGAGGTGAGCGAAGGCGGCGCAAACATTTCGCTTCTTAAAACGTCCAAGGAATTTCTAGGGGAAATGTCAAAGGCATTTTCGCGTTCCGAGCTCATTGTAGCGGCTGTCGAGCCGTCGGCGTTCCTCGATCAGAAATGGGTGCTGTTAAAGGCGCTCGGCATAAGCGGCGAGATCAATCAGTCAGTTATATCGACTATCGAGGGCTCTGCCATTCAGGTCGACGACAGCTCGAAAAAGGCTCATGCGCTAATGCCGAAGGACGCCAACGTATTTTTGTCGAACGACGGTCTTTATGACGGCTTCGCCATCAAAAAGGGCAGGCAGGTACTTGTTTACCTTCCGCTCAGCGACGAGAGACTGCCGGTCATTTTAAACGACGGCTTTAAGCCCTTTATGGCGTCCGAGCCTATAGCGCCTAAAAAGAGAAAGAAAAAGAATATGTTCATGCTCGCCGCAGCGGCGATAAAGGAAAAGGATCTTTCCGTAACTGTCGCCGATACGCAGACAAGCATTTTCGCAAAGCATCAGGCGGCGGTCAACCCCGCGTTCGGAGAGCTTCTGACATTCAGACAGCTTGCCGACGGCGGAAGAAGACGTGATGAGGATTTCAAAACATATGTCGCGAGGATAAGCGACGAAGCGAGGATAGAGGGCAATTCCGATTTAGGCGCCGTAATATCCAACGTATATACAAACGGCAAAGACGGCAATCAGGGGATGTTCGTGTTTATCGCGGTCTCCGACAGAAAGTACGCCCATATCAAAAAGATACTGAGCAAGGAGGGAGAAAGTCCCAACCAGCTCGTCGAAGCGGCGACAAAAGCGCTTTTCTCGATGCTTCGTGAATACTGCGAGACAAACGGCAATCCCCCCGATACGGCGGAGGTGCTTATTTCCGATATCGGTGACAGGGAGGAGGACGGCGAAGACGACGACCGTCCTAAAAGTACGGGCCTTAAGATAATGCTCGGTATTGTTATCCTTATTATCATCGGCCTGTTCATCGCTTTCCTATTTGAGGACGTAAGAGCTTTTTTCTTTGACAGCGTGCCGGAGTCAACGTCTGTGGCAGTTATCGAGTCCGATAAGGTTGCCGCGGCGCTGAATGAGATCGTCGATGAAGAGACTACGGCCGCTGATGAAAAGGAAGAGACGACGGAGACCGAGACGGTCGCCGAAACAACTGTACCCGAAACGACAAAGACAGTCAAGACGTCGAAATTAAAGACGCAGATAGTTCTTAACAAGGTTGACGAAACGACAGCCGCGCCGGAAACGACGACGGAAAAACCGACGGAGACGACTACAAAAAAGATAGAGACTACTACGGCGGCTCCCGAAACGACGACGGCTCCCGCAACGACTGTACAGCTTCCCGTTGAAAAGCCGTTGGAGGATAATTCGGAAAAGCCCGAGACGACAAAGGCGGCGGAGCCTACGACGACCGCTGCTGTCATTAAGGCGGAATCAAAATCTCCCGCGCCCGCAGGCGACAGCATAAAAAAAGAGGGCTTCACATTTACGTCATACGGCTACGGTCACGGAGTCGGAATGAGCCAGGTCGGAGCTATCATGCTCGGTGACTCTAACGGCGTCTATAAGTGGAGATATACCCAGATACTTGCCCATTACTATCCGGGAACGGCGCTCACAAAGGATCTTAACGTTCCCTCGACCGTTACTTACGGCGGAAAAAGCATCCCGACGAGAGATTATCTTGCGCGCGCATTGAATGCCGAGATAGGCACGGACTGCAAGCCGAACAACGCCGAGGGCGTAAAGGCGCAGATTGTCGCCATATATACGCTTATTGAAGCGAGCCTTAAGAATTCGGGCGTCGCAAGTATAAAAGAAGGACAGATAGCGTACACTACAAAGGAAACTCCGTCCGCTTTCATGTACAGCATGGTCGACGCTGTTTACGGCGAATATCTTATCTATACAGCGACAAACAAGCCGGCCAATACGCTGTTCAGCTCAAGCTGTGCCGGTAAGAGCGCATCCTCTGCGGGCACGTGGGGCGGAAACGACGCCAATCTTGCCGGCGGAGTACTCAGCCCGGAAAAAGTCGTTTATACATACCACATTTCTTCCGAAGATTTCAAAAAAGCCGTTGCGAATTATAACGCGCGTGTTTCGGCGGAAAACAGGATAGTTCTTTCCGGAGATCCGTCTACTTGGATAAAGATAATCAGCCATGACGACGCGTATAATGATGATATCGGCTATATATCTCAGCTTCAGGTCGGCAATCAGGTGATGAGAGGAAACGATTTCAGAATAAAAGTCATGGATTCCTCCAAGGTGCGTTCGCACTGCTTCACCGTAGTATATACGCCGGCTTCGGCGGCAACGGCCGATTAAGCACAATTACAAGTCGGAGCGTATCGGAGGTGCCATGTGTCCGGCAAGAGTTTTGAAGAGTTAAGAAAAAAATACGCCGTCTTTTCATATGACGGCTATCATATCGAAAAAGAGAAGGACGGGATCTTGCTGTCGTTTGATTTTTCCGTTGACGGTCTTTGCAGCTTTAAGCCGACGACAAAGATAATGACCGACGGGTCGGACGTCGTGAACGGGATAGACGACAAGACGGCAAGAGCCGTCGTCTTTTCTCTCGGGCTTGTCGAGGCGGTGAGCTATTGGAAGGCCGCATGCCCGAAACGTGTCGAGGTAAAGTGCGGATATCTGTCGGAGGATCAAAAGCTTTGGTGGAAAAAGCTTTGGTACAACGGCCTCGGCGAGTTCTTTTTTAAAAACAAAATAACGACGGACATCGAAAGCTTCGTCGAGATAAACACCATGCCGTGTCCCGAAAATGAGGACGAAGACGTCTCTTTCACTTCGTCCGGCACGAGCATCGTGCCCGTCGGCGGAGGAAAGGATTCTGCCGTCACTTTAAGCCTTCTGAGCGAAATAAAGGACAAAATAAAATGCTTTACGGTAAACGATCAAAAAGCGCGTGAGGACACCGTCACGGCGGCGGGGATCGGTAAAAACAGTATCGTAAGGACATACAGGACGATCGACAGCGAGCTTTTAAGGCTCAACTCCGAGGGCTTTTTAAACGGCCACACCCCGTTTTCCTCGATAGTCGCTTTTTTGAGTCTTTACTGCGCTTATTTAACTGGCGCCGACAACATCGTTTTGTCAAACGAGTCGAGCGCTAACGAGGCGACGGACATAGGCAGCGGCGTCAACCATCAGTATTCAAAGTCCTATGAGTTTGAAAAGGATTTCACCGATTACGTCAAAAAATATTTCCGTCTGCCGATAAAATATTTCAGCATCCTTCGCCCGTTCAATGAGCTACAGATCTCAAAGATGTTCGCATCCCTCCCGCAGTATCATATGATATTCAGGAGCTGCAACGCGGGGAGCAAAAAAAATATCTGGTGCTGTTCCTGCGCGAAATGCCTTTTTGTTTCGATCATTCTTTCTCCGTTTGTCGAAAGGCGAGAGCTTATCAAAATTTTCGGCTGTGAGATGCTCGATAAAAAAGAATTGACCGACGACTTTTACGGCCTTATCGGCCTCGGAAAGACGAAGCCGTTTGAATGTATCGGAACTGTGGAAGAGGTCGTCTGCGCCCTGACGGAGACGGTAAAAAAATACAGGGCGGACGGCGAAAAGCTGCCGTATCTTCTTGAGCTTTTCGACAGGACGGGTATACGGTATTCGGGCGAGGATCTTCTTAAAAACTTCAACAGCGAAAACCTTGTCCCCGAAAAATTTTTAAAATATGTTGCGGAGATGTTTGACTTTGTCTCAAAAGCTGATAGACCACATCAAGGATAAAAAGATACTTCTGCTCGGCTTCGGGCGTGAGGGCAGGTCGAGTTATAACTATATCCGTTCGTATCTGCCGTCATATCCGCTGACGATAGCGGACAAAAATCCCGTTATGATAGACGACAAAAACGTTACGGTCATCAGCGGAGATAATTACCTCGATACGGTGAACGAATACGATATCGTTTTTAAATCTCCCGGGATCGCATTTTGCGGTGTAAATATTTCGGACGATACCGAGATAACCTGCCAGACCGATCTTTTTATGAGGTTCGCGCCGTGCGTTAAGATCGGTATAACGGGCACGAAGGGCAAAACTACGACGTCGACGCTCATATATGAGATACTTAAAGCGGCGGATATCCCGACATGTCTTATCGGCAACATCGGCGTTCCGGTGCTCGACCTTATCGACGACGTCGAGGGGAAAACGGCCGTCATTGAGATGTCGTCCCACCAGCTTGAATTTACGCGTATGTCGCCCCATATCGCCGTTTTCACAAACCTTTACGAGGAACACCTCGATCATTACGACGGCTTCATGGGCTACGCGAACGCAAAATTAAACATAGTAAGATATCAAAACGAAAACGACTTTTTTATTTATAATAAAGATCAGGATCTTTCCGATATCTATTCGCTTGACGCGATAAGATCAAAGAAGCTCGCGGTCGGGATAGACGACTTCAAAAGCTCCGAATTTTTAAAGGAGCTGACGGAGTTGAATCCGAGGCTATGCGGCGCCCACAGTCATCAGGACGCGTTTTTCGCGGCGGCGGCGGCGAAATGCCTCGGTATAAGCGAGGAAAACATCAAAGAGGGTATAAAAAATTTCGGCGGGATAGAGCATCGCATGGAGCCTGTCGGAACGTTTGGCGGGATAAAATTTTATAACGACGCCATCGCGACGATCCCATATGCCGTAATGCGCGGGATCGAGGCGCTCGGAGACACGGACACGCTTATATTCGGCGGACTTGACAGGGGACTCGACTACTCGTCGTTTTGCGATGATCTTATAAAAAGCGGAGTCAAAAATCTTATCGGGCTTCCCGAAACGGGTCACGTTATCTGCCGCGAAATAATGCTTCGCGGAGCCGATAAAAATATCGTATTGGCAAAGGACATGGAGGAAGCCGTCGACAAGGCGTTTGAGCTGACAAAGAAGGGGAAGAGCTGTCTTCTTTCGCCCGCGGCGGCGAGCTACAACCGATACAGGGATTTTGACGAAAAGGGAAAGCATTATAAAAAGCTTGTCAGGGAACATTCCTGACCTTAGCTCTTTTGGAAACCTTTTTATATTGACAACAACAGGGGATTTGTTATAATAAAATCATGAATATTTTAAAAGAAAAGAACTGGATAGAATCATATTGCGGCGAAGTGGGCGACCTGCTTAAAAATTCAAAGGTGCAGGAGATGAAAAACTACCCCCATCACGGCAAAATAAGCACTCATTTTCACTCGGTATACGTCTCATATATCGTATACAAGGCGAGCGTTAAAATGGGCGCGGACGCCCGCAGCATCGTGAGAGCGTCGCTGCTCCATGACCTCTATCTCTATGACTGGCATACGACAAAGCACGAAGAAAAACACGCGTGGTATCATCCCAAGGCGGCTGTCAAAAATATCGAAAAATATAAGGTGTCCGATCTGACGCCGATGCAAAGAGATATGATCCTCAGCCACATGTGGCCGCTTCATAAAACTCCTCCCAACAGCGTCGGAGGTTTTCTCTTGACGTGGGCCGACAAATACTGCGCCGACAGAGAGCTTTTATACCACGCGAAAGGTTTTATCCCCGTTTACAACGAAATACTGCGCAGGGGTGAAAACTGAAAAAATGCTTAAACACGTCTGTATATATTTCCTTACTTTTGTTCTTTACAGCTTTATGGGCTGGGTACTTGAAACGCTGCTCTACGCTCTGCGCGATAAAAAGTTTGTCAAGCGCGGATTTCTTTTCGGACCCTTCTGTCCCATTTACGGCTTTGCGTCTTTAATATGTATCGTCGTTCTTTACCATAGAGTGACTAACGTTTTTTTGATTTTTTTGTATGGGCTTTTGCTCTGCGGAACTGTCGAATACGTTACGCATTTTCTTATGGAAAAGCTCTTTCACGCCATGTGGTGGGACTACTCCGACAGGATGTTCAACATCAAGGGCAGGGTATACCTGAAGGGACTTCTGTTTTTCGGCGTCGGAGCGCTTTTGATAATAAGAGTATTCCAGCCGCTGTTTTATATGGCGTTTTCGCTGATGAGCGATAAGGCGATCTATATAACAAGCTTTGTCTTATACTCGATACTGATCTTTGACCTCGCGACGACTCTTTCCGATCTTAAGGGAACGGTCAGCGCGATAAAGAGCATACAGCGTTTTGCCATCTCAAAGGCGCAAAACAGCCTTGATATAACAGACGATAAGATCAGGGAGCTTCTCGAATCGGTCAAGGAGACAAGCTTTGTTTCGGGCATGATCGAAAAGCTGAGAAACAACAACTCGTTTTTCATTCGGGTGAGGAAGAGCTATCCTCAGTTCACGTTAAAGCATTATAAGAGCGTTTTCGATATCGTTAATGAAAAAGAGAATGACAAAGAAAACGACGCCAAAGAAAAAAGCGATATAAAGCATTACGGCACCGCCGATTCTCTTCCCGGCTCGGAGGAGGACGTAAAGGAGATAGAGGAAGCCGTCGAAAAAAAAGAAGGAAAAATTAAAAAAGAAAAAACGCGGCTGACAAAAGGCGGCGATACGCCTGTCGGGCGGCGTTAATTCGGGGCAGGGAAAGAAAGTCAACTTTAATCGCCGGTTTTTTAAATAAAACGGTTGACTTTTTTTCTCGGATATGATAACATACATTTTGCCGATACGGAGAGATACCGAAGCGGTCATAACGGAACGGTCTTGAAAACCGTCGTACCCTACGGGTACCGTGGGTTCGAATCCCACTCTCTCCGCCATTTTAAAATATCACGCTTTACATAAGTTCTCGGTTCTGCCGTAAGGCGGTAAATATATAACAACCGAATATTTGATTTGTTACCATGGAGAAGTACTCAAGTTGGTGACGAGGCGCCCCTGCTAAGGGCGTAGGTCGGGTAACCGGCGCGAGAGTTCGAGTCTCTCCTTCTCCGCCAGAAAAAAGCAGCCGAAAGGCTGCTTTTTTCAATGATATTCACCTTTGAAGGTGGGTGAAATCCGTTTCGCGGGTGAAATCGTCTGCGGCGGTGAAATCCGGCTCTGCGGGTCTTGATTTTTGACCTTGCAGAGCCGTTTTTATGAATACGATTACGAACGCAATATTTTGAAAATAACGGTTGAAATTATAAAAAGAATGTAATAAGATAGATACGAAGGATGAAGAAAAGGAGTTTTGTTATGAGATCGAACATTCATCTGCCTGACGTTTGGGGTCAGGGACAAATTTTTGCGTATTCCGGACTTGAAGGCGAGTGCAGCTATCATAAAAGCTTATGCGGAACGCTTATGGCGGATTGTCTCGGAGTGAAATTCCGCAATTTATCGAGCGCGGAAAACAGCGCGTATTTCGCGGTAAAGCTCAGAAGAAATGTTTTTAATATGTACTATAAATGCGTTACTTCCGATATGATCTGCGCGAAGATACAGGATAAAGGGAAAGCGCTTTACGATCTTGATATCCTTTTTGTAAACCAAAACACGATACTGATACGGAGTCAATTAAACCTTGATGTCAATATGTTTTTCGACTACGACGTTAAAGCTGAACAAAAAGGCGTATCGACCGTTTACAGAGGCGAAAAGGATATTTTTACGCTCTCAAGGAATACAGACGGGGGAGGCACCTTAGTTTCGATCTCATACGGTGAAGACTCTCTTGAAAGCTCGCTTACCGCGTTTGATACCGACTGTGATAAATTGATCGAGTCAAGAGTAAGGTTTTACGAAAATTTACCGAGACCCTGCTTCAAAGACGTCGATGAAGAAAAATTATATTACAAGTGCTTTTCTCTTTTGCGCTCGACGGTATATACTCCCGAGGGCAAGATCAGTTATTATTCGCTGACGCCCGACAGATTCCCTCACAGGGCGGTATGGCTTTGGGACGTCGCTTATCTTATCGCCGGCGTCAAATATATGTCATGCGACATTGCCAAAGAGGCGATACACGCGATACTTCAATGCGCCCATGAGGACGGCTTTTTGCCGCATATGACTACGCCGGATCGGCAGTCCGAGATCACCCAGCCGCCTGTTCTCGCATGGGCGGCGTGGAACATGTACAAATTTACCGATGACAGGGATTTCCTTGCGGAGGTTTTCGATAAGCTCGCGAAATATGTTGAATGGGATATAAAAAACAGAGACATAAACGGAAACGGTCTGCCGGAATGGGTCGTAACATCCGATCCGTTTTGCCGCTGTGACGAATCGGGTCTTGACAACACGCCGCGCTTTGACGACGTTGACGAAATGGACTGTATTGATTTTGCGTCTTTCCTTGCAAACGATATGAGATATTTGTCAAAGATCGCGGAAGTGCTCGGCAGGGATGAAGACAAAAAGCTCTGGAACGACAGGTTCAATGACATAAAAGATAAAATAAATACGCTGCTTTGGGATGAAGAAGACGGATTTTATTATGACAGGAAGCTCTCCGACGGCGAATTCCACAAGGTCAAGTCGGCGGCTTCGTTCATGCCTCTTTTTGCGGGCGTTTGCGACGGCGAAAAGGCAAAGCGGCTTGTGGAGCATCTAAACGATCCGAAGGAGTTCAATACGCCGTTCCCGATACCGACGATCTCAGCCGACGATAAGACGTTCCCGACCCGCGATATGTTCAGAGGCACGGTCTGGTTTAATTTCAATTACCTTATCGAAATGGGCCTCCGCGATTACGGATATGAAGAAGAGGCAAAGACGCTCAGGGAAAAAACAGTCAAAACGGTCAAGCATTGGTATATAAATGACGGAGTGATATATGAATTTTATGACAGCTTAGATGAATTTTCGCCGTCACGCCTTTCCCGAAAAGGCCCTCCGCTTCAGCCCTATATGCCCGAGATAAGATATCAGGCGATCCGCGATTTCTCCTGGGGCGCCTGCACGGTCAT